>JACSRF010000579.1 GCA_014879875.1 Anaerolinea sp. | reverse complement strand
ATGGCGGGGCTGCTTTCGATCACCTGATTGGCTTGCGCCAGACGCGCCTGATTCTCGCGCAGCGCCGCTGTGGCTGCTTTTTGTTCGCTGATGTCCTGAACGGAGGCGACGAGGCCGATGGGGCTGCCGTCGCTGCCTTTGAGCAGGCCGATGGTCATCAATGTGGGGAAAGTGGAACCATCTTTGCGGACGTGGCCGATTTCGGCGCGTTGGGGTTGGCCGCTGCTGATGGCTTGCTGGTTGACCGGGGCTACTTCTTGAGCAAGCTGCTCTGGCGTGTGGAAAATGCTGAGGTGTTGGCTGATGAGTTCGTCTGGGGTGTAGCCGTGCATGGCGGCCCAGGCGGGGTTGACAAATTCAACGATGCCATCAAGGTTGGCAACGGCCGTGCCATCTAGTGATTGTTCGATTACGTAGCCGAGGCGGAGCAGCTCTGCCTGGGATTCGTAGGAGGCTGTGATGTCGCGGCTGATGCCGATCAGACCTAGTAAATTGTTGTCTGCATCGTAAAAGGGGGTTTTGAGGGTGTCGAGCAGGACGCGACGGCCGTCGGGGTAATCCACCCACTCTTCATTCTGCCGCGCTTGCTGCTGCGTCATCATCTCCACATCTTGTTCGCGGAAGAATGTCGCTACGTCGTGGGGGAACAGGTCAAAATCAGTTTTGCCAATCAAGTCAGTTTCGGCGCGGCCGGCAAATTTGGCGAAGGCGTCATTGCAGCCTAGATAAACGCTATTGATATCCTTGTAGAAAATGAGGTCGGGAATGGAGTCGAGCAGGCTGTTGAGCAGGGCGCGCTCTTGCGTCAACTGGCTGCGCTGTTCTTCTAATTCGTGCCGCAGGTCGCGTTCCTGTCCGACTTGCTTTCCCAACGCCGCTCCCACATTTTGATAGAAGTACTCGCGGGAGGTGATGGTAATGTGTTCACGCGCTTGCATGTATTTGTGTAGAAAATGGCGACGATACTCGTCCAGATGGGGGGTGATTTCTGGGGTAAGGAGGTTGGCTTCTTGTAACAAGGTGTAACTGGTAGCAGAGAGGGTGTCGGTGACGGCCAGGGCGCTCAGGTGGCCTAATCCCTGATTTGCCAGATTATTTACAGTATTGGTGAGGTGTGGCAGGTCGGCATGGCGCAGGTAGTACAGGTAGTCTTGTACAATCTCCTGGCTGGCGGTTGGCAGCCGACGCGGTGTCATGAGCCGGCCATGATTGTGGAAGAGGCGCTGGCGGAGGGTGGTGGAAACGGCCGTTTGCAACACATCTTCCTGACTTTCCAGCAAAGCAACAGCTTCTGGCGTGGCTATAGGCGCTGAGGGTAGGTTAATCGGTAAGGTCGTCATAGACATTTTCTCGTGGTTGGTTGGTTTTACAAACCAACCAACCATCAAATCACCAATCTATCAAGCTGCTTCACTTCACTAAGATCGCACCATAAAATTCCAATTCCACACCTTCGCGATCTTCTGCGGTAATCAGGTCTGGCATGTCTAACCATTCTGTAATGGGCTTGTAGGCGTCTGCTTCAATCCGCCAGGGATGGCTGAGCGTTTGAGATTGTTCTGGTGTGAGGAAGTAATAGGGCGACCCCATCTGGGCGAACATGCCCAAGAATTGTTCTAACTTGGGCGTGGTCAGATGCGGGTTTTTGGTCTCAAATGTGCAGAATAGTTTGCTGCCCGGTGCGGCCCAATCATAAAGACGGGTAAAAATTTGCTGCAACTCTTCCTCCTCAAAAAAGCAAGTCATGCCATTGAGGCCAATGGCTACTCGGAGGTCATCGCCAAACAACTCATTCACGAAGGGTGAATGGAGGATGCTATCCAGGTTGCGGACATCTGCTTCCAGAAAACGGACATTGGGCGCGTTCTTGACCAACTCCTGGCCGTAAGTTACGGTGACGGGATCGAAGTCGGTGTAAATGATGCGCGCATTGGGCAAGATGGCGTGAATGTGGTCGGCGGTGGGCAGCCCAGAACCGAGGTCCAGGAATTTGTCGAAACCTTCCTCACCCAGACGGGCGGCTGCTTCTTGCATGAAGCTGCGCAGCAAACGTACCCACTTGGAGGTAGACGGCAGCAGACTGAACATGTATTCGGCGGCCTGCCGGTCAGCCTCGAAATTGTGACTGCCGCCTAATGTATAATCATAGACACGGCTGCCACTGGGGATGTTGGTGTTGATTTCTTTTATATCCATAACGTGTTACTCCTTGTTGACTTGTGGGGACAGATGGTCCCCGTTATGACCTGACAGTTCAATTTTAGCCGCAGCGTAGGGTGATTGGAAGATGTGGGCCAGTTCGGTGACGGCCGTTTCCAGCGCATTTTCTATGGTCAGCGTACTTTGAATCTTTTGCGTGATTCTATTGACCATTGTCTCGCGTTCGGCGCGTCGCTGGATTTGCGTGAACAAGCGGGCGTTTTCCAGAGCAACGGCGACATGGTTGGCAATACCTCCTAGCAGTTGCAGGTCTGACAGTGTGTATTGATGCCCGCGATAATTTTGCAGCGAAATGGCGCCGATCGTTTTCAAACCACTGTAGAGCGGCACAAACATGAGTGAACTTGGGTGTTTTTGCGCGCCCACTACGACAAACGGCTCTTGCTCACGATGGGCAATTTCTTCGGGTGTGTAATTGACGAGAATGGGCTGCCCGGTGCGTAGAATTTGTTCCATATAGCTGCCTGGCACGGGGGGAGTGTCCGCTTCCGCAAACCGTTCGCCCTGATCATACACCACCGGGTAATGTACCAGGTCGCTTTGAGCATCCCACAAGCCAACGATGAAGGCATCGGTGGGGATAACTTCCTGAACTTGTTGATACACTGTTTCCAAAACCTGAGTGGGATCGAGCTGCTGTGCTACTGTTTCGGCCAGTTGGTTGATTAACGCCATTTGTTCTGCCCGGCTTTGCGCCTCAGCAAACAAACGAGCATTTTCCAGCGCTATGGCCAAATGGTTGGCAATACCGGTGAGTAGATTGGCTTCTCGTTGCCCATAGACATTATGTTGGTAACTTTGAATGGACAAGGCGCCTGCAATTTGTTGACCAATTTGTAGGGGGACATACAGGATTGAAGCGGAAATCTTGAGCGTGTTCCCTAATGCAGCGCCTTGTGCTTGTCGCTGCTCTAAAAAGGCATTGACTTCTTCCGGTGTTCGGTTCAGGATGGTGGGGACGCCGTTTTGCAGCACCTGAGCGATCAGACTGTTTTCTCTCAGGGGGCCTGGCGTTTCGTCGTACCGCTGTTCATTATCATACACCAGTGGGTAAGAGACGATGTTCGTGTTGGGGTTATATTGGGCAACAATAAAGGCGTCAACGGGCAAAATGCGTTTTGTTTGCACGTAGATGGTTTGTAGGAGTTGTTCTGGGTCGAGCTGTTGGGAAACAGATTGGGCTACTTCGTTGATGGCGGCTAATTCCTGAGCGCGTTGGTCAATTTGCTGCCGCCCGATTTCTGTTTCTTCAAACAACCGCGCGCGTTCCAAGGCGTCAGTCACCTGTTCTGATAAGGCGGTGAGCAGCATTTCTTGTTCCTGGCTGAGGGGGTCGCCGGTGGCGGAACGCGCGCCGATGACGCCGATGGATTCGCCATGCAGGTTGAGCGGGATGGAAACGGCCGTATGCTCCTGATTAAATGAAGGTTCTGTAATGTCCTCTAATTGGAAGGGGGCGTTTGTGGCGATTTGTTCATTTAAGGGGCCGGCCATGATGGGCTGCATGGTTTCATTGGCAAACATGAAGCCTTGCACCGGTCGTTCGCTGGCGGTGAGGAATGCGCGCCACCCTTCGCGGGTCATGGCGCGCTGCAGGGCGTTCGCCCGTTCCAACTGTTCCTCCAGTTCGCGCTGTAACCTGGCCTGCGCGGCCTGGGCGGCTTGTCGTTCGCTGATGTCGGTGACGCTGGCGCGCACCAGGTTGCGCCCGGCAGCGGGCAGGCGCACCAGGCGCACTTCACAGGGGATGTCTTGGCCTTGCGCGTTGCGGTGCAGCCATTCAAAAACGGGCGTCCCGCCGGTCAGGGCTTCCGTGATGTAGGACATGGCTGCTTCGCTGGACGGCCGTCCATCAGGCTGCACCGGCGGACTCATCTCTGCCGGCTCCACCTGCACCAGTTGCGCGCGCGGCAGGCCATACAATTTGACGGCGTTTTCATTCAGCGGTTCGGCGAAAACACCCCTGTCCACGTCAACGACGATCACCGCCTCCGGCGCATTTTCGATCATCGTCTGCAAGGTTGCTTCATTTTGACGCAGGGTTTCTTCCGCCTGTTTGCGCTCGGTGATATCGGAAATGATGGCCGCGAACTGCGCTGGATTGCCTGCCTCGTCGCGCAGCAGGAAGTAATCTTCGTAGGTGGGGGTGGTACGGCCGTTTGTCATGAACTGCAACTCGCCCTGCCAGCTTCCCTGCTGCAAGACAGTTGGGATGATCTCATCGAGAAAACGTTGTTGGATTTCTGGCGGATACAGCGGGAACATCATTTGTCCGGCAAACTCTTCCAGCTTCTCAACGCCGATCATCTTTAAGAGAGCGGGGTTGGAGTAAGTGACCACACCTTGCAAATCAGCGATGCCAATACCCTGACCGGAAGCGGCGACTAACTGGCGGAACGTTTTGGCGTCTTCTAATGCTTGTTGTGTATAGGCAAATTGGCGGGCGTTTTGCAGCGCAACGGCAATTTGAGCAGCCAACGTCATCTGAATGCGCACATCTTGTTCTGTGAACCGATCCACTGTTGTCGCCTGTGTGTCCAGAACGCCCAAGACCTGATCGCCAACCAACAAGGGCACGGCTACCTCGGCGCGGGTATCGGGCAGTAGTTCGTTGGGCAGCCAGCGTGAATCGTTGTAAACGTCATTGACCACGACAGCTTTACGGGTACGCGCGGCCTGCGCCACCAACGATTGCTCCGTATGTAGGGGAATGATTGCGTCACCATGAGTGCCATATTGCGCTGCGCCTTCATGCCAACCGCAGGCGTGGATTTGTAGATTTTCTCCCGTTTCATCCAGTAGAAAGACGTGGCAGTGGTATAGATCGAGGCGTCGTTGGGTCTCTTGAACGATCTCTTGTAAAAGTTGTTGGGGGTCTTGAATGGCGGTGACTTGGGCGCTCAGTTCCGCGACGGTTTGTAAATCGGCCGCCTGTTTGGCGGACATTGCTTCGGCCGTTTTGCGGTCGGTGATGTCAATGAGGGAGGTGATGATGGCCGGCTCGCCGTCAAAGTTGATCAGCCGGGCCGACAAAAGCGCCCAGAAGATGTCGCCATCGGCCCGTTGCAGGCGCAGTTCGTAGTTGTTGACAAACCCTTCGCGCTGAATCTGCCCGATAACGGCCGTGCGGTCGGCCGTGTCCACGTAAAAGTTGGGCGTGCCCTGGCTCATCAATTCGGCAACCGGCGTCTGGACAGTCGCTGCCAGATACTCGTTGACGTAATGGATTTTGTCATCGGATGCGCGGGAGATAAGCAATGGAATTGTCACCGCCTGGAGAATGGTCTGTGTACGCAATTGCTCTTCTCGCAGCGCTGTTTCCATCTGCTTGCGCTCGGTGATGTCTACAATCGTACCGACAAGCCCCCCAACGGCGCCATCGGGGTTGTGGAAAGCGCTTTTGTTGAAGATGACGGTGTGCAGCGAACCATCGGCATAGGTCACAGACGCCTCATATACTTGCGGCTCTGCGGGGTTTTCGAGCAGCGCCACGTCCATGTCGTGGTATTTTTGCGCCAACTCCTGGTCAGTTTGCAGGTCAAAGACGCTTTTGCCGCGCAGCGCCGCGTCTGGTTGTCCCAGGTAGTCGAGAAACGCCTGATTGAAGCCGAGATAGATGCCTTGCGCATCTTTGTAGAAAATGGGGTTGGGGATGCTTTCGAGCAGGCTGTTGAGAAATTGGCGTGAGCGTTGAGTGTCTTGTAATGCCTGTTGGGTTACTTGATTTTGCTGTTCGTTTTGGATGGCGATGGCCATCTGCCCGGCCAGGATGGTGAAGGCGGGCAGGTTTTCATCAGTCAAGGCTTCGGCATCGCTGCTTTGCAGGTCAAGGACGCCGACGACGCGGTCGCTGACAATCAGGGGGACGACCATTTCGGCGCGGGTGTTGGGCAGCAACGGGTGGGGCAAGAACATGGGATGGCTGCGCGTGTCGGCGACGATGATCGGCTGCTTCTCAGTCGCGGCCGTGCCGTTGAGCGAGCTGCGGTTGATGGGCAGTTCGTGCCCGGCGTCGAGTAGGTGGGTTCCGGCATGACCTACGCTGGCGCGCAGGATCAGGTTTTCGCCCGCTTCGTCTGTCAGGTAAATCTGGGTCTGATACAGGTTGAATTGCTCCTGAATCAGGTTGGCGGCCTGGGTGAGGAGTGGTTCTAACCCGCGCACGCGCGATACCTGGCGTCCGATTTCTGCGGCCAGATTCAAATCTTTGGTGCGGTTGGCGACGCGCTGTTCCAGCCCGCCCACCAGATTGCGTAGTTGTTGGGTCATGCTGTTGAAGGCTGTGCCCAGGTCGCCGATTTCGTTTTGTTGGGTAACAGGTACTTGTTGTGACAGGTCGCCGCCGCTGATGGCTGTTGCTGTTTGCGCCAGGACGGTAATGGGGCGGGTGATGCGCAGGGCGGCATAGGCGCCAATGATGCTGGCGCTGAGCGCGGCAAGGAGGACGGCCGTTATCGTACTGATGATGGCCCTGTTTGCCAGCGCCAAAGCCTGGCTTGTGGGCACTTCGGCGGCTACGTTGAAACCCTGCGGCCGTAACAAGACGCTGAGACCGAGGGAGATGTGCTTCCTGGCCAGGATGACGCTTTCCCCTTCCAAACCGGTGGTGAAGCCATCTGTGTCGGGCAGGGTGGCAATCGTGTTTTGTAAAACAACGGAGGGATTTGGGTGTGCCACGACACGGCCGTTGTTGTCGGTGACGTAGACGAGGCCATTAATGTCATTGCTGACGTTGGCCATTAAGACCCACATCGGGCGGAAACGGACATTCGCCGCCAAAACGCCAACAAATTCGCCACTGCGCACGTCAGAGAGGGGCAGCGCAATGCTCATGAACGGCTCACCGGTATCGGCGCTGACCTGGACAGAACTGTAGTAAACGCCTCCGGTTGCTTTAGGGCTGCCAAACAAGGGTTGATTGAGATAAGACGCTACGGGGACTGCGGCGCTAATCGTTGTGGTGGATTCATAAATGGTTGCTTGCCCATCTTTGTCAATGAGAATGAGTTCCGCGAAGAAATCTTGCTTGCGCAACAGATTCCGCATTAATGTCCTTTGCTCCTCTGGTTCCAGGCTAGAAAAACCTTGAATATCTATGAGCAGTCGCAGTTCTGCTTCCCTGGCAAAGATGAATGATTCCACTTCAGTGGCGACACGTCGCACGATTTCTTGTTGCAGGACAATGGCTTGCGCTTGTTCAACGGCAAAAGTGCGCCGAATGGTGACTGCACCTACAAGGAGTAGGGGGGTAATGGCCAGGGCAACAAAGAAAAATATTAGTTGTGCGCGTAGACTCTTACGCATGAGTGGCCTTCCTTTGGCAACCAGACAAAATGCTTGTCCGTCTGTTTTTTCCGATATGTTGCATCATTATCCTCATCTTCATTCACTCACGAATGAGGGTGTCGGCTTGTCGCAAAGTGCTTTCTGGGATTTCGAGACCAATGGCGGCGGCCGTTTTCAGGTTGATAGAGAGGAAAAAGTCAGATGTTTCCACCGGCAAAGAACCAGCCGGCGTGCCTTGTAAAATCTGGTGCGCCATGCGCGCCGACTGTTCGCCTGTCTTATAGAAGTCTAGCCCATAGGACACCAGCCCACCGGCGACGACGGTGCTGTCGCCAGGGGCCGTGAGGGGGAGCTTGCGTGCAACGGCCGTATCCACAAAATCGGCGATACGCGAGACAACAAGATTGTCGGGTAGCAAGAAGATGGCGTCGGCCGTAGCCGGGATGGCGTCTAAGGCCGCCGTGATTTCCACTTCATTGCGCGCTTCCTGTAGGATGAGCGTAAGCCCTAATTGCGCGGCGGTCTCTTCAATTTTGCGCAAGACAATGACGGCGCTGCTGTCGTCTGGATTGTAAGGGATGTAAACGCTTTTCACGCCAGGGGCAATGTCTAGCAGCCATTGCAGCCGGCGCGGTTCGCTCAGCGCCCATTGGACCCCGGTGGCATTGCCGCCAGGTTGGGCCAGGTTGGTGACAATGCCGACCGCCAACGGGTCGCTAATGGGGGCGAAGACGATGGGGATTTCCTGCGTGGCGCGTTGTGCGGCCTGCGCGCCGGGTGTGCTCAACGCCAAAATCAAATCTACTTTTTGGGCCACCAGGTTTTGCGCCGCTTCATCCAGTTTGGCGATGTCTCCCACAGGGCCAGCGTACAGATAGGTGACATTGACGCCCTCCACGTAGCCCAATTGGTTCATCTGGTCTTTGAAACCATCATAAACAGGTTCCAAAACGGGGGCCAGGTTGAGGACGCCAATGGTGAAGGTTTTGGGTTGCTGGGAAACGGCCGTACATCCATTGACGATGATCACGATCAGAAAAAGCGCCAAAACGAACAGTGGATTCTGGTAAATTGATTTTGGTTTATTTGTGGGCCATGCGAATCTGGTTTGTCTCATGGTTATATTACCTCGTCAATTACGGCGCCATTTCCATCTTGTACTGCCGCCGGTTTTTGCTGGGATGGTTTCAAATAAACGTATGTTTGTAGGCCAAGCGCCCGGCCGATCTCACGCGCGGCCGTTCGCAGTACCGATTCAGCGTCTACGGCCGCGCTGACACGCGCCCCCACCTCGCGCAGCAGTTGTTCATGTCGCGCACGGCTTTCGGCCACCTGGTAGAGGCGCTGTGTTTGCGCCACAATGGACGCCTGTCCTGCCAGTGATGTAAGCTGCCGTTGATCTGCCTCGTTGATTGTTCGGGTTTCCTTGGACAATGCCAGGACAAACCCAAACCATTGGTTGCTGGCAATTAAGGGAACGGTTAATAGACCGCGCATCCCCATACCTTGTACAATGATTGCTCTGGCGTTGTCGTCTAAGCGCGGGCTTTCGTCAATATTCTCAATCACCGCAATTTCATGGCGGCGCAGGAAATGGAGTATCGGGTAGGTGGCCAGAGGCAGCGTCATTCCAAGCGATATGGATGAGGGACGGCCGTCGCGCCGCCAGACGGCCGTCAGGGTAATGGTCTCCGGAATCTCATCCTGCCAGGGGCGGTCAAAGATGAAGACCGAGGCGCTGTCGTAGTGACGCAGCACTGTGGCCTGTACCAGCGCTTGTAAGATGTCATCTGTGTTGGCGGCGCGGATCACGCGCTCGCTGCCCTTGAAGAGGTCGTCTGTCTGGCTGCGGGCCTGTTCTGTCTCTTCAAATAATCTGGCCCGCTCCAGCGCTTCGGTGACCTGCGCCGAAATTTGCTGCAACATTGCCTGCGTTTGTGAGTCAATTGGTTTTCCGGAGGGATCGCGCACGCCCAGGAAGCCGATGGTTTCACCGTGTACTTGCAGCGGAGCGGCCGTTGTGGCTGCGTCTTTGGCCTGTGCAAGTTGGATGGCCTGTGCTGTGCTCAGGGGCAGGCTGTCATCTTCATCGCCTGTTTGCATTTCATGGCGCGCAATCATGCGGATGGCGTCCTGGTTATATTGATAGCCCTGAACGACACGATCTTCGGCCGTGAGGAATGCCTGCCACCCCTCGCGGGTCATGGCGCGCTGCAAGACATTTAACTGTTGCAGGCGCTCGCCCAACTGCGCCGTCAATTCTTCCTGTGCCCGTTGCGCGGCTTGCTGCGCTGCTTCGGCTGTTTTGCGCTCGGAGATGTCGGTGATGATTACAGCCAGGTTGCTAATGGCGTCTGTTTCATCAAACAGCAAGAAGTAGCTTTCTTGCGCGGGTATGATTTGCCCTGAGGGGAGAACCATTTCCAATTCGCCTTGCCAGAAACCGGTGGCTTCCATAGCAGCCTGAATTTCAGTTTGGAATTTTTCTTGGGCGACGGCCGTGTGGTAGGTGACAAGCCCTTTGCCAATGACATTTTCTGGGCTTTCTGCTTCTAGCATTCGCGCCAGGATAGGATTGACATAGGTGAATTCTCCAGATTGCGTGGCAAGCCCAATACCTTGTGTGGCGTTTTCGACCAGGCGGCGGAAGGTTTCCGTTTCCGCCAGTAATTTTTGCGTTTGTTCAAATAAGGCGGCGTTTTCGATAGCGGAACCGACCTGCTGACCAATACCTTGTAGCAAATCAATATTGGTTTTTTGTTCGTTCAGGGGGGTGTTACTGAAGATGCAGATAGTCCCCAGAATTTCCCCGCGAACCTGGATGGGGACGCCCTGATAGGATTGATACCCCAGGTTGATGACGCTGGTGACGTTGATCGGGGCGTTTTTGGTCACGTCCAGCACGACAACCGGTTCCTGGCGTTGGTAGACCAGATCGCAGAGCGTACCGGGCAGCCCTTGTTGCTGCAACATCTCTAAAAATTGTTCTGGCAGGCGATGGCTGAAAATTTCCAGGGTTTCTGTTTTGGGGTTGACCAGGCTGATCAAACCGGCCTCAAATTGCGTCGCTGTCAGGATGCTGTCGAGAACCTCTGTCAAAATGACTTCTAGTTCGAGGGAACTGCTGGTAATCTGGGCGATATTGAGCAGAATTTCAGTTTCGGCCAGGGCTATTTGGGTGTGTTCGTATTGCCGCGCATTTTGCAGGGCGACGGCGATTTGGGAGGCGAGGGTTGTGTAAATGGTGATGTCTTCCTGGGTGAAACGGCCGGGTTCTTCTGCTTGTACGTCTAAAACCCCCAGCAACAGGCCCCCGATCATCACCGGTACGGCCATTTCGGCGCGCGTATTGGGCAGCAGCGGATTGGGCAGGAAACCAGGGTCTGTCTGTACGTCATTAACAGTGATGCCTTGCCGGCTGCGGGCAGCGCGCGCAACCACTGACTGTTCTTGGGCGAGGGAGATTTGATGCCCCAGGGCCACCATTTGCCGCCCAATTGCGCCGGACGCAGCCGTGAGGACCAGTTTCTCTTGCTCTCGTTCAAGCAGATAGATGTGGGCATGGTACAAGTCAAAGCTGGCTTTGGTGAGGTCAACAACTTGCTGCAGGAGTACGTCGGGATCGAGGGTGGTGGACGCGGCCGTGCCTACCTGGGCGACCGTAGCCAATTCAACAGCACGTTTGGCAAGCGACTGTTGCGCCTGCTGGAGCGCGGTGATGTCTACAAGGGTGGTGATCACGGCTGGCTGGTCCTCAAAGTCAATGATTCGCGCCGATATCAGCGCCCAGAATAACTCACCATTGCCGCGCCGCAGCTGCACCTCCTGATTGCGAACGTACCCTTGTGTTTGTAATAAAGTGATAAAAGAGTCTCTTGCTGCCGGATCGTGATAGAAATCTGGCGTTGCCTTACCGATCAAGTCGGTGGCCGATAGGCCAGTTACAGCCGCCAGTGCATCATTGACATACAAGGCAACACCATCGGTGACACGCGAGACCAGCAGGGGCACAGTGATAGACTCTAAAATGGCTTGTACCCGTTGTTGCTCATGGATCAAGCGCGTTTCAAATTCCTTGCGCGCGGTGATGTCGGTGAGAGAACCCGCCATGCGTATCGGCGCGCCATCTGGCGCACGCCGCACGCCTCCCCGATTGCGTACCCAACGGTAAGAGCCATCTTTGTGCCGCACGCGAAACTCAATGTTATAGGCGTCTATCTGTCCTTCGAGATAATCTTGCAATGCCTGAACAACGCGGTCATGGTCATCAGGGTGCAGGCGGCTGTTCAATTCAGCAAAATCGCTGCTAATTTCGTGGTCGTCATGCCCCAGGATCGCTTTCCAGCGGGGAGCAAAATAAACTGCGCCGGTCTGGATGTTCCAGTCCCAAATACCGTCGTTAGACCCCTCAACGGCCAGGGTGAAGCGTTCTTCACTGGCTTGCAGGGCAACGACAGCGCGTTCAAGCTCCTGAGTACGCGCCTCGACGCGCTGTTCAAGTTGTTCGCTGAGTTTGCGTAAGGCATTGTTTGTTTGTCGCGCCTGCGCCAGGGCGTTGCTCAGGTTGCTGATGAGCAGATAGATAAAAACCGCCGACATGACGTAGATCACGGTCATGTCCGTCATGACTTCATACGGGGTGTTGACGATTTGGTTTGGCAGTGAGCGCGTCGTCTCCAGGTAGGCCAGTGACCAACCGGCGCCAATGGTGAAGGCCACAACGACAAAGACAGCGCGCCATCCCAGGACGAGGCTGGCGGTTAAAATGGCGAGGATGAAGGCGGCATAGCCAGTGTCGTCTACCCCTCTGGCGTTCCAGGTGACGTAGAGAATGGCGAGCCAGGCGCTGGCAACGGTGGAGATGCCGGTAATGTGCAAATGCCCCCGCTGCATCAGCGCTTTCAGCCCTATCAGCACACAGGCCAACCCAAGCAGAACGTAGAAATTGGCGTTTTGCAATGTGTAGGTGCCGATCAACAACCGCCCAAATAGGAAGATGAGC
Organism: Anaerolinea sp.; assembly: GCA_014879875.1. Lineage (GTDB taxonomy): Bacteria > Chloroflexota > Anaerolineae > Promineifilales > Promineifilaceae > JACSRF01. The sequence continues at coordinate 26,503 of JACSRF010000579.1, read as the reverse complement.
AACAGGATCGTCGTGGCCAGGAGGATGACGTTGAGAATGCGCGCAATGCGATTTTGATCGTCGCTGGCGAAGGTTGGTGGGGCTAGAAATGTTTTGATTCGTGCAAACATACCGCTTTTCCTCTGTTTGAGTGTGCGCGTCTAATTGCCGTTTGTGTGGGTGATTTCTGTAGGTAGATCGGCTGTGTCTGCCAGGAAGACAAAGGTTTCCAGACCAAACGCACGGCCGATTTCCTGGGCGGCCGTGCGTAAAATGGCGTCGGCGTCTACGGCCGTGCTGACGCGGGTGGTGATTTCACGCAGCGTTTGTTCCTGGTGGGCGCGTGTTTGGGCGGCGTTTAATAGTTGGATGCTGTTCATCGCCAGCGCAACCTGGTCAATGATCGCCGTGAACAACCGTTCGTCGGCCGGCGTAAAGGAGACCGGTTCACGCCAGGAAAGGACAAATAACCCTATCCAGTTCCCGCCAAGTTTTAACGGCAGGAAGACGATTGCGTGCGTTTCTGTCTGTTGATAGATCGCTCTTTCGTCCGAGTTCAGACGAGGGTCCTGATCTGTGTCGGCGATCAATACCGCGCGCCCTTCTGTTGTCAGCCATAGCGGCGCCTGGCCGGTAAACGAAACCGGTAAGCGCTGGAACATCATCGCGTTGCCCGTCAGGTCTTGGGAACCAACCATGACCAGCCATTCTGGCTGCCCTGTGGCGTCTCGTTCAATTTCAAAGAGGGCGCTGCCGAGTGTGGCATTGGTGCGCGTTTCGATGATGTCGCAAACGGCCGTGTTGATCCCCTGGTAATCTTGGGCGGCGCTGAGCCTGGCGCCAAGCTGCGCCAACGTTTCTGCTTCGGTGAGCGCCAACTGCGTTTGTTCAGACAGGCGGGCGCGTTCCAGCGCTTCCGCCACTTGCAGCATCATGGTTTGCAGCAGCGCCTGTTTCTGTGGCGAAATAGGCGCGCCGGAAGGGTCGCGCAGCCCTAATTGGCCGATGGTTTCACCACGGATGGACAGGGGCAAAGAGATGGCGCTGGGGGTATCGGCGCGCAGATCAGCGATATCATCAGCTTCGTAAATGGGCTGCGCTTGGTTGTGGTCGAAGTGGAAGCCGCGCAGGGTACGTTCTTTGGAGAGTAGAAATGCCTGCCACCCTTCATGCGCCATAGACCGCTGTAAACGGGTCAGGTCATCCAACGCGCGCTGCGCTGCGGCGTAGCGTTGGGCATTTTGCAAGGCCACGGCGATTTGGGCAGCAAGGGTGGTGAAGATGTTGATGTCATCGGCTGTAAATCGTTCCACTTCGGCTGCCTGCACGTCTAGCACGCCTAATAGTTCCCTGCCAGCGATGATGGGCACGGCCATTTCGGAGCGGGTTTCGGGGAGCAGCGAGTTCGGCAGGAAGCCTGGCTCAGCCTGCACGTCATTGATGACGACGCCAGTGTGGGTGCGCGCGGCGCGCGCCACCAGCGATTGTTCTTGCGCCAGCGGTATCTGGTGACCGCGGGCAACCATGATCCGGCCTGGTTCGTTGGCGCCGGCAGCCAACACCAGGGCGCTGCTTTCTTCTTTGAGCAGGTAAATGTGTGCGTGATATAGGTTAAACTGTGATTCGGTCAGGTCTACCACTTCTTGCAGTAAGCGATTTGGTTCGAGGATGGTGGCGGCGGCCGTACCGACCTGGGCGACGGTTTGCAGGGTGTGCGCGCGCTGCGCCAGCGCTGTTTCGGCTTCGCGCCGGGCGGTGATGTCAATGATGCTGGAGACGATAGCCATTTCGCCCTGGAAGTTGAAGATGCGCGAGGAGATGAGGCCCCAGAAGAGCGTGCCATTGGCGCGCCGCAGCTGTAGTTCATAGTTGTTGACGTACCCCTCGGTTTGCAACAGGTGCAGCAGTTCTTGCCGCGCGGCCGGGTCGGCGTAGAAGTCGGCGGTTTGTAATTGATGCAGGTCGGCTAATGGCAGGCCAACCATGTCGGCCGCGTTTTGGTTGGCGAAGATGTAACGGCCGTCTTGCACGCGTGTAATGAGCAGAGGCACAGTGACCGATTCGAGCAAGGTCTGTGTGCGCGCCTGTTCCTGGCGAATCATTTCCTCGGCATGTTTGAGGTCGGTAATGTCATGAACAAACCCGACGATGCCGGTGACGTTGCCCTCATCATCTTGCAACGGCGCTTTAATGGTATTGAGAATACGCGCTTTGCCATCTACAACTGCCGGCTCCTCGTCAATGATTTTCATCTGCCCCCTGTTCATGATTTCCCGGTCATCGGCCCAGAAGCCGCGAATCCCTTTTTCAGGGTTGCCTTGCACAATCTCGGCCGGGAACCCGATATCGAGGTCGTTCTTGCCGATGAACGCATCTGGGGGGATGTGGAAGGAGTTGGCGTACCCCTGGTTCACCAGCACATAGCGATGATCCAGGTCTTTGACGAAGATCCAGTCGGGGGTGGAATCAATGATCGTCCGCAGCAGGGTTTCGCGTTCACGGTTGCGTTCTTCGGTCTCTTTGCGTTCAGTGATGTCCGTGTGCGAACCGGCCATGCGGAGAGGGTTTCCCTGTTCGTCGCGTACCAGGGCGGCGCGTACCAGAATCCAACAATAGGAACCATTTTTATGTTGGAAGCGAAATTCAAATTCGAAAGCGGGGATACGGCCGTTGAGATAATCATCTACCTGCTGCATCACATAGTCGTGGTCGTCGGGGTGGAGGTGGTTTTCAAATTCGGCAAAGTCGTCCCTGATTTCGTGATCAGTGTAGCCAATCATCTCTTTCCAGCGTGGGGAGAAGTAGACCTGATTGGTGCGGATGTCCCAATCCCAGATACCGTCGTTGGTTCCGGCCACTGCCAGCGCAAAGCGTTCCTGGGCGGTTTCCGTTTGCGTCAACTGACGGGCGTTTTGCAAGGCGATGGCTACCTGATCGGCAATGGCTTGAAGCAGGGTGACGTTTTCCTCATTCAGGCCATTGGTGACGTTGTGCTGCACATCGAGGACGCCGAGGAGTTTGTCGCCGATGCTGATGGGCACGGCCGTTTCTGCTTTGGTGTCTGGCAGCAAGGGGTTAGGCAGCCATTGTGGCTCCTGGGTGACGTCAGGTACGAGAACCGCTGTGTTCGTGGCGGCAGCCCTGCCAACCAACCCTTGCCCCAGCGCCAGCGCGTGCCCGGCGTCTAACATGGTTTGTCCAGCGGCGCCGGTTCCCCCGGCCATGCGCAGCTGTTGTGTTGTTTCATCGAGGAGGTAGATATGTGCGTGGTAATAATTGAAAGCATCGCGTACCTGGTATACCACTTCCCGTAACAATTGATCGGGGTCAAGAATGGTGGAGAGGCTGCGGCTGACTTCAACGCTGGTTTCTAATGCCTGTGTCCGTTCTTTAACACCTTGTTCTAGGGAATTGATCAATTCCTTTAGTTGATCGATCATGCTGGTAAAGGCTTTGGCCAATACACCTATTTCATCCGCTCGTTTGGCTTCTGGGGCAATGGATGCAGTTTGCTGCCAATTGCCGGCGCCAATTTGCTGTGCGGCAGCAGCCAGGTTTTGAATGGGCGCCAGTAAACGATTAGCTGCCAAAAGGCCAATAATGACAGCGAGTATGAGAATTGCCACACTGGTAGGAAGGATGCGGGATGCAATCAGAGATTGAGTGGAGGTTTGGATTTCTGTTTGTAGGACGGCAGCGGCTTGCAGCATGTTTTCGGCGGCAACGACGTTGGCAATGCTCCAATTCGTGCCGGATAGTGGTGTGTAGCTCACAAAGAGTTCTCGTCTACTGACGTTAACTGCCTGGAATCCGGTTTCCCCATTGCGCATGTTGGCTAACACCGGTGCAAATGCGCTGCTGACGTTACCCAGGTCGGCGCCGGTTCCGGATACGCCGTCGGGCAGGGCGGTCCCCAAGATGTCCTGGTATCCTTGTGCGGGCAGGGCAATGGACATTCCTGTTTCATCAATCAAAAAGGAGTATCCGCCAGCGATGGGGGCTGTGTCTTCAATGGCGGCGGTTAGATCGTTTAAGCTTAAGTCAATGCCGATAATGCCAACAAATTCGTTCTGGGTGGTGTAAATGGGGGCAACGGCCGTTACCAACAGCCCTTGCCCAGCGGGGTCTTCGTAGATTGGCGTCCATACTACTTGCCGTTCTGGATTGTTGGCAGGATTGCCTACCGTGAAGAAGATATCTTCTGTTGCCTTATAATCAGGTGGCACAATGAAACCCAAATTGATGTTTGGATATAGGCGCGTAATTTCATCTTTGTGGACCAGGTAGATGGCAACGGTGTTCGGATTGCTATCATAAATGGCCGGAATCAGAGTATCCAGGTAAGCGGATAATTCGATGTTTGTCTGTAGAGAATTGTTGATAACGCTGGTGTTGGGGACAAACACGCTGGTGATGTCTGTTTCTCCATTGATATATTGGTTATTTGGCCCCAAAGACATATTTTCGTCGGCGCGCCAGAATGTTTGGGTGGCGAAGTCTGCTGGCGCGCTGTAGATTTGGGCGGCGAACTGTGCAATATGATCTACATCCTGGCGCAGTTTTTCGAGGGCAATGGCTGTTGTCTGGGCGTTGCCCAGGGTGATCTGTGTCAGGTAGTCAGTGGCTTGCTGCCGTAAGATGGCGTCACTGGCGGCTTGTGCATTTTGCCCGGCACGCAAGATGGAACTAACGCTGGTGAAGGCGATAACGATGATTGATAAGATTACCAACCCTAAGATGAGGGCTAACAACCTGGTGCGAATACTTTGCCTGGTCTGTATGGTGTTTGTCGGTTCCATATCAGTTTGCCTCAGAATTCCCATTGCTATTGGTTTCTGTTAGATAGACGAAGGCTTCTAAGCCTAATGCTTTGCCAATTTCTTCGACGGCCGTGCGCAGCACCATTTCAGCGTCCACGGCCGTACTCACCCGCGTCGTCATTTCACGCAGCATTTGTTCCTGACTGGCGCGCTCTTCAGTCGCTTCGATGAGGCGGGCGTTTTCGATGGCGATGGCGGCCTGGGTGGCAACGGCCGTCAACAGATTCCGGTGCTGCTCATTATAGAGGTGGGGTGTGGTGTAGCTTTGCAGGCCAATGACCCCCAGCACTTGTTCACCCAGAACTAATGGCGCGCCCAACCAGGATGCAGATTCCTGCCCTTGGGGTTGAATGCCCAATGCGACCAGGCGTTCGCGCACATTGTCGGGCAGCAGCAGTGGTTGGCGTGTGTGCAGCAGATATTCGGTTAGCCCTTGCCCCAGGCGGCGGCGGCCGGTGTGTCGTTCTACCTGATTGCCGGTTACGTTCAGAGCAAACTCAATCTCATTTAGCGCCGGTTCGTAGAGGGCGATGTAGAAATTGGTGGCGTCCATCAGACGGCCAATGTGCTCGTAGATAACATCGAGTACACCATCTACGTCAGTTTGGGCAGTCAGGGCGCGTCCCATGTCATTGAGCAGGGCCAGTTCGCGTTGACGTTGTTCGGTGGCGGCCAGCGCTTGCTGCGTGGCGGCTGACAAGCGCGCCCGCTCTAGCGCCTGCCCTACTTGCTGCGCAATGCCATCCAGTAGCGCCTGTTCGTCGGCGGCAAGCTGGCGGTCGGGTGGCAGGTACACGCCCATCTGCCCAATGGTAAGGCCGCTGACCATGACGGCGGTTGTGGCTGGTGTGGCACGGCCGTCTGGCTCAAGCGGCGTCACACCGGCGGAACTGGCTGTGAAGCCCAGGCGTGCTTGCTGCCGTAGTTGTTCCCACCCTGTTTGTGTCATGGCGCGTTGTAAGGCGTTTACTTCTTCCAGCGCGACCTGGGTTTGCAGGTAACGTTGTGCATTTTGCAGGGCGATGGCTGCTTGTGTGGCTAAGGTGGTGTAGATATTGACGTCGTCGGCGCTAAAGAAGTTGGTTGCGTTGGCTTGTAAATCAAGCGCGCCTAAGACCTGGTCGCTGGCAATCATGGGGATGATCAGTTCGGCGCGTGTATCTGGGAGCAAAGGTTCGGCCAGGTAATCGGGATTGGCTAACACATCGTTGACCACGATGTTCTCCCGCAGACGTACCGCGCGCGCGATTAGTGACCGTTGGTTTTGTAAGGAAAGTTCAGCGCTGCGGGCAACGATCTGTTGGCCGATTGCACCGGAACCCGCAGCTCGTAGCAGCAGTTCCTGCTTGTCATTCAGCAAAAAGATGTGGACGTGGTACAGGCCAAACTGCTTTTTGGTCAGGTCGGCCATTGTTTGTAGGAGGGTTTGGGGATCACGGGTGGCGGCAACGGCCGTGCCAATTTGAGCGACGATTTCCATCTCGACGGCGCGGCGTTCGAGCTGCGCCAGCAGGCGTTGGCTTTCAATATAGCTGCTGATGCGCTGCCCAATGCTGCCAATGAAGGAGCTGTCGGCATCGGCAAAAGTAAGGGTTGGGTTGGTGTAGGCGATGTAGAGCCGGCCAATCTGTTCGCCACCGATGCGCAGCCCTTCTACCATGTGGCGGGGCTGAGAAAGCACGTCAGCGACGCCATAGATAATGTCTCCCAGGGTGATGGCGGCAATACAGGTTTCTGGGTTGGTGGTGGCAGCGGGAATTCGCTGGGCGACCCATGTGAGGAATTCGGGGATAGGGAGTTGCTTCTCAGCCTGACGGCCGATGTCGTTGAGGCAGTTGAGTTCAGCGATGGAGCGCGCCAGTTGCGCCTCTGTGTCGCGGCGCATGGTAACGTCGTTGTGAATGGCGAGGAAACCGACCAGGTCGCCGTCTTCGTTGATGATAGGGTTGTTGGCGCTTTCGATGGTCAGGAAACGGCCGTCTTTGGTCTTATTCACCGTCTCCCCCAGGATCGGCTGTTTTGCCAGGAGGGTATCCCAAAAATGTTGGTGGTACGCCGGGAGCGTTATCCCCGATTTCAAAATGCGTGGCGTTTGCCCAATCGCTTCGCTCTCATCATATCCATACATCTGTGTGAAAGCAGGGTTGATGTACATGATCTTCCCCTGCACGTCGGTCAGGAATACCGCCTCGCTGGATTGCTCGATGCCCATCCTAAAGCGGGATGCCTCAGCTTGAGCACGACGGCGTTCGCCGAACTGATACGCATTTTGCAAGGCAATGGCTACCTGGTTGGCAATGGATTGCAACAAGTCAACGCTGGCTTGTGTCAGGCCATCGGGCACATTATGTTGTACGTCAAGGACGCCGAGGCGTGTGTCGCCGATACTGATGGGTACGGCTGCTTCTGACCTGGTGTCTGGCAGCAGAGGGTTAGGCAGCCATTGCATGTCCTGGCTAATGTCGGGAACGAGGATGGGGGTGTTGGTGATCGCCGCTTGTCCAACCAACCCTTGCCCCAGGGACAGCTTGTGCCCGGCAGCTAACATCGTTTGTCCGGCCGTTCCGGTGCCCCCAGCCATACGCAACTGCTGCGCCGCTTCATCAAAAATGTAGATTTGCACGTGATAATAACCGAAAGCATTGCGCACCTGACGCACTACTTCTTGTACCAACTGTTCAGAATCGAGAATGGTGGAGAGGCTGCGGCTGACTTCGGCGCTGATTGTCAGATCGTGGGTACGCGCGTCAACTCGTTCTTCCAGTGTGTCAATGAGCGTGTGTAGTTGGCCGGTCATGAGGTTAAAGGTGGTTCCCAAAACCCCTAACTCGTCCTGGCTGTTTACTGGCGCCAACACTGTTCGGTCGCCAGAGGCGATGGCTGCGGCCGTTTTTGTCAGGTGGCCAACGGGCCTGAGGACATAGCCAATAATCCAGGACAGGCCAAAGCCGACAATGGCAAGAGCGCCGATGACACTGGCAAGGAAAACGAGATTACGAATCTGCTGCGCTTGCGCAAGCGCTGAGCGGTCAATCAAAATGTCTACCACACCAATCACGTCGCCGGAAAAATCGTGCAAGGGGACGCTAATGAGACTATAGTTTTCTTCATCGCGCAAAACCTGGCGCGTGGACACAGATTCATCGCCCAACGCCTGAGAATAGGCGTCGGGTGCATTAAACAAGGGCGTTGCCAGCGTACTGGCCTGGAGGATGAGTTCAGGAATAGGCCCCGGCGTGGTGGCGACAAACCCTTCGACAGCCAGTTCGGCGCGATCGCGGCGCAGTAAGATTTGCCAGTCGGCGTTGTATTCTTCTTTGAGCGCGTCAAGGAGGAGTTGATCTACATTTACGCCAAATTCAACCGTACCAATGTGCCTGCCCTGATAGGTAACTGGCGCGACGCCGCGCAACCCCATGCCACCACGTCCCACTTCCAGACCACTGACAATTTCTTGTCGGGCATTGGCTTGTAAGACGGTCTGGCGGAAACTGGAGAGATCGTCGTCAAAGCGATCTAGCTGGTGCAGGCGCAGGAAAGAGGTGGCCGGGGGTAGGTGAAATTGATATTGAGGTATGCCGAATCGGGCGTCTAACTGTTTGTAGGCAGGCAGCGTCAGGGCGATCAGCGCCTCGCGGTCAAGAGCGGCAAAGGCTGCCTGGATTTCGAGGCTGTTGGCGGAAGCGAGAGCCAGGGCAACGGCAAAATCTTCTTCTACCTGAAGACGGTTGTCGAAAATATGTTGCAGCGTTTGCAGTTTGTCCTGCTCGTTTTGTGTGATGCGTCTGTTTTCTAACCATGCCTGGATGGACAGCAAGGTGAGGATCACGAAGGCCATAAAAGCGAGGGTTGGTAGCAACAGTCGGCGGGTAATTTTCATCGCTGTTTCCTCGAGATAAGACGAGTTGGGTTGATCATCATTGTTTGTCCTGCTTGTGCCCATTGGTTGGCGCAGGGGGTTGGTCAACAACTGGGGTGGCTGCGTTGGCGCTGTCCATGTAGGCAAAGCTTTCTAGACCCATGATGCGCTGTAATTCGCGCGCGGTGGTGCGCAGCACGCTTTCCATGTCGGGCGCGGCATAAATGCGGTCAGACACTTCGCGCAGCAGCCGTTCCCGTTGCGCGCGCGTTTGCGCTTCTTCATACAGGTTTAGGCTTTGGATTACCACGGCCGCCTGGTCTGTCAGACTACTAATCTGACGAATATCTTCTGCGCCGATAGTTATGGGCGCGGTATGATTGGCGATCAGCACGCCAAACCATTGATCGCCGACGATCAGTGGAAAGAAAATGGCGCTGCGGATGTGCAGTTGTTCAAGTAGGGCGTGTGTGTCTTCGTCAAGGCGCGCGTCTGTGCGCAGGTCTTCCACGATAACGATCTCATCCCGCTTCATGAGTTGCGCAAAGGGCATCGTGTTGAAGGGTTGCCTGTCGCTTGCCAGCATATCTGGGGCATCGCCATAATGGGCTGCCAGTATAAACTCGGCAGGCGGTATGTCTTCCCAGGGGTGGTCAAAAAGGTGAATGCTGTTGAGCGTAAACTGTTTCAGAATTGTAGACTCAGTAACCGCCGCGAGCACTTCGCCAATGGTGGTGGCGCGGACGACGCGGTCGCTGCCGGCGTATAACGTCTCGGTCATCGTCAGCGCCCGCTCTGTCTGCTCGCTCAAGCGCAGATTTTCAATGTGGGCGCTGAGCCGCGCGCTAACGGTCGCAATGATTTCGCGGGCTTCGGCGGCGAACTGGCCGGGATTGGTTAGCGCCAGCGCGCCAATCTCTTCTCCGTGTACTTGCAGCGGCTGTACCAGCGTGGCGCCGGTCGGCGCGTCTTCTTGCAGCGCGTCTGCCCCCAGCGGCGTCACGCGCTGCAAGTCGTAGCCATAAGCTAAACGGCCGCCTGGTTGCAAGCGCAGGGTGTTGTCCCATCCTTCACGGGTGAGGCGGCGGGTCAATATATTCAACCGGTTGACCGCTTCTTCTGCCTGGGCGAAGGAGCGCGCATTTTGCAAGGCGACGGCGATTTGCGCCGCCAGGGAGGTGAAGGTCTGTAAGTCGGCGGCGTCAAAGTGGTTCACCGTGGCGGCGCGCACGTCCAGCACGCCCAGGACCGTCTCGCCCAGGATGATGGGCACGGCCATTTCGGCGCGAGTGTTTAGCAGTAAGGGATGAGGCATGAAGCCTTCTCCCTCCGCCTCATAGTTGCGGATGGCGCCTTGCCGCTCGCGCGCGACTGTGGCAATCAGGGACCCTTGCGCGGTGAAGGAGATGCGCCGCCCTTCGGCGACCATTTGCCGCCCGACGTCGCCGGCGCCGGCTGTCAACGTCAATGTTCTTTGGTTCTCATCAAGCAGGAAGATGTGCGCATGGTAAAGGGCGAAACGTTCTTTGGTCAGGTCTATCACGTCTTGCAGCAGGTGGTCGGGTTGTAAGATGGTCGCGGCGGCTGTGCTGACCTCGGCGACGGCCGCCAGAGCGTTAGCCTGTTTCGCTAAGGTCGCTTCTGCTTGTTTTAGATTGGTAATATCGTGAACAAAGCCAACCAGTCCGGTAATTTCCCCCGTCGCGTTGCGTAGCGGCGCTTTAATGGCACTGAGCACACGTGGCTGCCCATCTACGACGGCCGGTTCTTCGGGAATCACCTTCATTTGCCCGCTATCCATAATTTCCCGATCATCGGCCCAGAAACCGCGAATGCCTTTTTCTGCGTTGCCTTTGACGATTTCTTGTGGGAAACCGATGTCCAGGTCGTTTCTACCGATGAAATTATCGGGCGACATGTGGAAGGAGTTGGCATAGCCCTGGTTAGCCAGCAGATAGCGGTGGTTGATATCTTTGACAAAAATCCAGTCAGGGGTGGAATCAATGATGGTGCGCAGCAGAGTTTCACGTTCGCGGATGTCTTGCTGCGATTCTTGCACGGTTTTGTATTGGCGCGCATTTTGCAAGGCGATGGCGACCTGGTTGGCGATGGATTGCAGCAGTTCGACATTTTCTTCGTTGAGTACGCCTAGTTCATTGTGTTGTACATCTAAAACGCCGAGCATACGTTGGCGCAGCATGATGGGGATAGCCACTTCTGCTTTGGTTGCCGGCAAGAGTGGGTTTGGCAGCCAGTTGGGGTTTTTCATAACGTCGGAGACGAAGATGGCCGTTTGCCTGTCTGCTGCCTGTCCGACTAACCCGATGCCTTTGGCGATGGCGTGTCCTTGCGCCAGCATTGTCGCGCTGGCTTGTCCTGTACCCCCAACCATGACCAGCTTTTCTTGCGCTTCGTCAAAAAGGTAAATATGAACGTGGTAGAGTTGAAAGGCTTGTTGAATTTGGGTGACGACTTCTTGAATGAGTTGGTTTGTGTCTAAAATAGTGGAGAGGCTGCGGCTGATTTCGGCGCTGGTCGCTAAGGCCCGGGTACGTCCGGCGACACGTTGTTCCAAGGTGCTCACCAGGTCTCTAAGTTGGGTGGTCATGCTGTTAAAGGCAACGGCTAATGTGCCCAGTTCGTCTTGGGATTTGACCTGGACGATCTGGGTTAAATCGCCGGCCGTGATTTGTTGGACGCTGCCCAGTAAGGTGGCTAACGGCCGTGTCACGACGTAACGAATGGTGAAGTAGACGAGCAGGCCGGCGAGGATCATGGTGATGACGGCCGTTAAGCCAATTTGACGCGGTAAGAGGGAGGTAAGGGCAGTCAATTCGGACAGTGGGTTAAAAACGAGCGCGGTCAGGTTTGTGCTTTGGGAGTTTGATAGGGTGATTGGGTGTTGTCGGAAGAAGAATTCACCGTCGGCAAACTCAATGCGGTTTGTTGTGGGTAAAAGCCTGGGCGCGGCGTCAGACGGCGCTGTGTTGTCTAACGTGGTGAGCAATAAACGGCCGTCTTGGGATAACCCAACGTCCAGGCCTAGCTGTTCTTGTAACAGGTTGAGGGCGGTCGTGTCTAATTTTTGTTCAACCAGCGCCAATCCCACCGGTTCGGCCGTTTCTTCCCAGGTTTCTGGGTGTGGAATGGCGATGGTCACTGGATACCAGGTTTGTAAGACGGGAATACCATCTTTAATGATGATTTCTGACCGGGGTTCATCTGCCTTTTGCCAGGATTGGGGGAAAAATTCATCGGGCAAAGCGGCCGTTGTTGGGGCAAATCCCGTTTCGCTAAAAAACTGTTCTGGAGGCGCGGAGTAGGCCGAACTGATGTCGAAATAGTCAGGAGATGGCGGTACAAAATCAGCTTTGGTAATTTGATAGACAAGTCGTGAATCGGTATTGCCTTTTTGGGTGAATCGGGTCACATCAATGCTGGTTTCGTCCAGGCGCAGGACTAAGACGGGGGCAAGGTCGGGGGCAAGGTCAAAAGGTGGCAGCGCATAAAAGCTGATGCTTGTCAGGTTGTTGATCCGTTGAATAGATTGTAGGAGCTGAACCAGCGTTAGTTGGGCGCGTAAGGCATAGATTTGGTCGGCGCTTTCAATGGGCGTCTGGGCAGTCAGGTAGTCAGAGAGAAAGTAAGAGCCAGGGTCAGCATAGTATGGACCAAAATTGGTTAACAGCTTTAATTCTTCGGCAAACTTTTCGTTTTCTTCAAAATTACGTACAGCCAGAACGGCATTCTGTTCCATGTCGGCGATGCGGCTGGCTAGAATGCGTGACGCGCGGTCTAACTCCCCCTGTTTAACCTGGGTGAGGTTGTTGATGCTGGTGGTGGTGATCAGCCCGGTAAGGGCGATGACGAAGAGGATGAAGATGCCGCCCACCAGGAACAGGATTTTTTTGTCTATGCTGAAGTTAGCCATAATCGGACCCTCTGTTTATTGCTGCCACTGTTTGATCAATTCGTCGTAGGGAATTGTCTGTGGCGTTTCGGGCGGCCGTTCTGGTTTGGGCGCGCCGGGCTGTGCCAGCCAATACGCTTCGTCCTGGATTGGGTTGAGGACGGGTGAATAAACGGTCATGCGCATTTTGCTCATCGCGTCGTCCATTTGCTGGGCGATGGCGTCCATAGCCTGCTGTGGCGTCAGGTCTCCGGCAATGGCTCTGGCGATGTTTGGCCACCAGATGGCGGAGAGCCGGGGATAGTCAGGGACGTTAGGGCCGGTGTCTGTCCATTTCGTCTCGTCGCTGGAGCGATAAAATTCAATCAGTCCACCCCAATTATCAATGCGTTCGGTGATGTAGTCGGCGAAGACGGTGGAGCGGCGTACGGGCGTGCCGCCAACCAGGAATTTTTCCAGGGCGACTGTTTTGGAGACGGCGAATTGCGCCCAGAGCCAGGCCATGGCGCGGCGTTGGCCGCGCACATTTTGCGGGATGGTCCAACTGCCGGCGTCCTGGTAGCCGACTTTCATGCCTTCGTCCCAGTAACGGCCGTGTGGCGTCGGGGCCACGCGCCATAACGGCTTGCCATCAGCGCCAACGACAGGGCTGCCCGGTTCGTGAAACTCATCGGCCGAGAGCCAGGTGACGTATTGGAAGATGCGTTGGGCGATGTTGCCGCGCGCGGCCATTGGCCCGGCGTCTACCCATTCCCAGGTGATCGCTTCTGGGGGGGCATAGCTGTTGAGCCACTCGATATATTTGGTGAGGGCGTAGACGGCGGCCGGTCCATTGGCCGCGCCGCCGCGCGCGACGGATGCGCCGACGGGCACGCGGTCTTCCACGCGGATGCCCCATTCGTCTACGGGCAGGCCGTTGGGCAGGCCAACGTCACCCACGCCGGCGATGGAGAGCCAGGCGTCGGTGAAGCGCCAGCCTAACGATGGTGATTTTTTGCCATAGTCAAGATGCCCATAGACGATCTGGCCGTCAATTTCGCGGCCGGTGAAAAATTCGGCAATATCTTCGTAGGCGGCCCAATTGATGGGCACGCCGAGTTCGTAACCATATTCGGCGCGAAAGGCGGCTTGCAGGTCGGGGCGGGTGAACCAGTCGTAGCGGAACCAGTAGAGGTTGGCGAATTGTTGGTCGGGCAGTTGCAGTTGGTTGCCGTCGTAATCCTGGCCGAATTCCAGATTGAGAAAGTCTTCCAGGTCGAGGGTGGGGTTGGTGTAGGGCGCGCCTTCGCCAGCCATGTACTCGGTGAGGTTGACGACGCCCTGGCTGCGCAGATGGGTTCCTACCAGGTCAGCGTCGTTAACGTAGATGTCGTAGATGATGCGGCCGGTGCGCAATTGTTCAGTGATGCGCTCGACGACGGTTCCTTCGCCAACAACGTCGAAGATGACGTGGATGCCGGTGATTTCGGTGAACGCCTGCGCCAGCACGTCGCGTTCCCAGAAGTGGGTTTTGATGTCTTCGGCAACGACGCGAATGGTGCGGCCACGGAAGGGGGCGGCCGTTGCCGCAAACCAGCGCAGTTCGGCGACCATTGCGGCGCGTGACAGGGTGGATGGTTGGAATTCGTCTACCCATTTTTGAATGGCGCTTTCATACGGTTCGATGATGGGGGCTTGAACGGCCGTGTGCATTTGTGTGGTTGTTGGCTGATAGGTGGGAAAGAACGCCTGCGCAGGTAGGGGCGCGCTTATTTTGGCCTTGGGATAATAAACTGGTTTGCCCAAGATGGGGGTATTGCTAAAAGCGTGGATGGCGATCCCTGGTGAAGACAGAAGCAGGATGCTTGCTAACAAGAGGGTGGTTAGCAGCATCATGAACCGGTTTTGCGGCGGGTTGGTGAAACGATTGTGCCTGGTCATGTTGATTCCTGCAATACCTCGTTGCGCCCGTTTGTCTGGGTAGGGTTGATGGCTATTTGCGTGTAGCGGGTTTGTAACGCTTGCCCTAGTTCGGTAACGGCCGTTTGCAGGGCCTCTTCCATCGTCAGCGTGCTTTGGATGCGCTGGCTGATTGCGTTGACCACCCGTTCCTTTTCCGCCTGGCTTTGCGCTGCGGTCAGCAGACGACGTTCGTCAATGGTGGCGGCCAACAGGGCGGCGAACTGGATTATCAAATTTTGCAGCCGCGCCTTGCCGAAGGCATGAACTTCCGGGCTGGCGATGTTAAGCGTGCCGATGGCGCCGCGCCGCGTCAGCAGGGGGGCCGACAGGATGGCGCGCAGCCCCATGGCTGCCAACTGTGCGCTTTCGCTGTGGTGATCCTGGCGTAAATCGGGGATGTAAACCAGCTCCCCGCCACGCATAGCCGTTGTGGTCGTTGTGCCTTCCAGGGTGGCGGGCATTGTTTGCATCAAGATCACGTGGTCAGGCGTATCGCCTGACCCGTACACCTCCAACATCTGGGTGGCCGGATTTAGCAGCGCTAACGTTGTGCCCGGTGCGTCGAATAGGCGCAGCGCATAGGTGACGGCCACCTGGATGATTTCGCTCTCTTCCATGGCTGTGACTAACCGGCTGCTGGCTTCGTTGAGCAGCGCCAGGCGGCGCGCTTGATCAGCCGTTTCCGCCAGCGATTGTTCTGTTTGCGCGCTCAGGCGCAGGTTTTCCAGGTGGTCGCTGAGGCGGGCGCTGACCAGTTGCAGCAGTTCGACCGTTTCGGGCGTGGGGTCAACGCCATGCAGCGCCAGGCTGCCGATGGTTTCGCCGCGCACTTGCAGGGCTTGTTCCAGGGTAGGGGCATCGCTGCCGGGAGTGTCGGGCGACAGGGGGCGCACCTGGTTCTGATCGTAGAGATAGCCCATGGCTATCTCTGTTTTATCCTGGGTATATGCCTGCCACCCTTCATGCGCCATACGACGCACGGCCGTTTCCGCTTCGGCGCGGTAGCGCTGTGCTTCCTCTAGCAGGCGCAGGTTTTCTACCTGCTGCGCCACTTGCTGCGCCACCGTCGCGACGATCGAGATCGTATCCTCTGTCCAGTGGCGGTCATCATCTACCTCTACTTGAATGATGCCAATAGGCTCGTTGGCAACGGTAATGGGCAGCTGCAGCGCGTTCCTGTCGGCAGAAATGGGCACGACCCCGGGCGACAACGTGGCGGTGTCGGTCGTGGCGTCATAGACATAGGCCAGCTTTTCTTCACGGTTAATGGCATCCAGATAATCTGCCCAACCTGTGCGGGTTAATCGTTGTAAGTAAGACTCTGCTTCGGTCCGCGCCTGGCTGGCGACTGTGAAGAGATTGGCGTTGTCAATGGCAATCGCTAATTGGCTGGATACGGTTGCAAAAGCGAGCAGCGCCTCTTCTGTCAGGTTGTTAGACGCTGTGCTTTGTAAATCCAAAACTCCCAGTACGCGGTCGCCGATGAGTAGGGGGACGGCCATTTCGGCGCGCGTTTCAGGCAGCAGGGGGTTGGGGCGAAAGAGGGGGTTTGTGCGCGTGTCGGTGACGATGACCGATTTTTTATTCAGGGCCGCGCTGCCGTTAATGGAATCAGCGGCAATAGCCAGGCTGTGGCGGCGGCTCAGGAGTTGGCTGGCAGCCTGTCCTGTACCGGCGCGCAGAATTAAAGTTTTTTGCGCGCTGTCAGCCAGGTAAATTTGGACGTGATACAGGTTAAAGCGATCATAAATCAACTCTGCTGCTTCCTGCAGGAGTGCATTCAGATCATGCACACGGGCCAGGCTGCGCCCTATTTCCACCGCCAACGCCAGATCGCGGGTGCGTTCGGCGACGCGCACTTCTATCTCCTCATTTAACAATTTGAGCGAACGGTTGCTCATGTTCGTCTCATCCAGGGCACGGTACAAGTTGTGTGCCAGTAAGTAAATCAAAACACCGGTCAGGGCAAAGATGAATGTGTAATCAATCATCAGGGCCGTAGGATCGGTTGTAGAGGGCACGATGTGACCTAGCAATTCTGCATAAGCCAATCCCCAGCCGGTGACGATTATTAATCCAACAAATGCGAGGGCAAGACGCCACCCGGAAAGCAAACTGGCTAACAAAATAATTATGGTGTAAACCAACATGACGGAATCTTTAACGCCGTCAGCTTGCCAGGCCATCACCGTAACACCCATCCAGCCAGCGATTATCAGGATGTAGATGGTAGGTTGAACGTAGCCGCGCCGCATAATAGCCAAAAGGGCTATCATTAAAATGTCAAGACCAACTAGCACGAGCATATTGCTATCTGTCACTTGACTATAATCAGTCAGTAAGCGGATAGACCAAAAGGCAGTAAGCAACCCAATAATAGACAAGAGGATAGTGTTCAACAGACGAGCAATTCTGGTCTTGTGTTCATCTTCATAAACAGGGGCTTTTAGGAATAATAGGAGCCGCTTGAACATTAGAACCCTCCTCCACGGGTACGGCCGTTTTCGACAACTGCATCACGACCGATTTCAATGCTGGCGCGGGACGTCCCTAGCGCCTGAGTCAATTCGCGTGTGGCAATTTTCAGAACGGTTTCCACGGTGGTGGCTGTCTGAATCTGGCGACCAATTTCATTGGTGATCGTTTGTTGATCGGCTTGCCGCTGTACCTGATCATAAAGACGGGCATTGCGGAGGGCGATTGCTACCTGGCCGGCGACCGACTGCAAGAGGCGCACATCTTCATCAGAGAGACCATTGACGACGTTGTGCTGCACGTCCAGCACCCCCAGCAGGGTGTCGCCGTAGAGGATGGGCACGGCCGTTTCTGTTTGTGTTTCAGGCAGTAGTGGATTAGGCAGCCAGGCGGGGTCTTCGGTGACATTGGGAATGAATACAGGCTCTTGTGTGGTTGCGGCCCGCCCTACCAAACCACGTCCCTGTGTGATGCGATGCCCTTTCTGTTGCAATAACTGACCTGCTTGTCCTGTGCCACTGGTTAAGACCAGGTCGCCACTGCTTATGTCTAGCAGATAAATTTGGACGTAGTAATAATTAAAACCAGTCTGCACCTGGTTTACCACTTCTTGAATAAGCTGCTGCGGGTCTAAAATGGTTGTCAGGCTTTGGCTAACTTCCAGGCTGGTAGACAGAGCGGCTGTGCGCACCATGACGCGCTCTTCCATTTCCTGGTAAGATTCACGAAGCCACTCAGTCATTTGCGCAAATGCCTGGGACAAACGGCCGATTTCATCTTGCCGTGATAGAGGGGGAACCGGTTGAAAATCGCGCTGCATGACCTGGCGCGTTTGAGCGATTAACTGATTAATGGGGGTTGTGGTGCTGCGCCAGATAGCGAATGTGATAGGCGCGCCCCCGCCCAGAGCGAGAAAGGTGGTGATGATCCAGGCAAGGCGCAGCGTATGCTGTAGCTTTTCCTGACTACTGAGCGCCTCGTCTACGCTGGTCTGATAGGCGGTTGCCAAAAACCCTATTTGTTCGTTAAAACGGCGCAGCAGGGAACTGATTTCAGTGTGGCGGAGTACCTGGGCTTGCGCCCAGCGGCCGTTGCGGGCATTCAGTACCGCCTCATCAACCAGCGTCACTAACTGCGCGCCGAACGACTCGATAACCCTAATGTTATCCTGATAGAGTGGAGATTGCTCGATGGTCAGATCATTTAACTCTTGGTCAAGTTGATTTAGGCTGTTGGTAAGTTGTTCTTCAATGATACCGCCGGTTTGGCGGGTCAGAAGCATCCGATCAATAATGGATGTAATGGTGGACGAGGTTTGTAATATTTGTGTGGCTTGTCGGTATAGCTGCGTGTTTGCCTGGATGGTTGCGCTGGTTTGGGTGATGGAGCGGGAGAATAGTAACCCCAGGCTGGCTGTAAAGATAACCAGGATGATGAGTAGCAAAAATCCAAACCCCAGCCGCTGCCCTAATGATAGGTTTACTTTCATTTTGTTCTCCGCTGAAACTGTACAAAGTTCATGTGCAAACGCTATTTTGTAATCAAGGATAATTCAACCGGAATAAAATTAGGGGTTGTGTTTCCTTGCAGGTACAGTACTGCCGTTTCCACACCCAACCGGCCCATTTCTGCTGGTTGTTGCGCAATGGTTGCATTCAGTTCGCCATTTTCCAACGCTGTAACTGCAGCGTCTATCGCGTCAAACCCCACAAAAACAATCTGATTAGCTCGTCCCACTTCTTGAGCGGCGGCAATTGCCCCTAGGATCATGTCATCATTGTGGGCAAAGACGGCGGCGATGTCGGCGTGTTCGGACAGGATGGCGGCAAATGCTTGTTGCCCTTCAGCGAGGTTGAAATTGCCCGTTTCTTGCGCCACAATTTGAATGTTGGGAAAAGCGGCAATGGCTTCATTGAACCCACGTCCGCGCTCTTGTGCGGCCGACGTACCGGCAATACCGGTCAATTCGACCACATTCCCTTGCCTACCAATGGTCTCTGCCAGGTAGTCAGCGGCCATATGGCCGCCGGCAGCATTATCAGAAGCGATGTGCGCAATAATAACGTCGGTATCAGCGCTGCGGTCTACGGTGAAAATGGCAATGCCGGCGTCATTGGCCGCTTGTAGAGATGGGACAATCGCTTCCGTATCAACCGGAACGATAATGATAGCTTGTACCTGTTGGTCTATCATTTCTTGTATCTGCGCCTGTTGTGTTGCCAATGTGTCGTTGGCTTCGCGCACATGCAGCGTCACGTTAAACCTGGCTGCTGCCTCTACAGCACCATCGGCCAGGACGGTGAAAAAGGAAATGTTGTTGGGAATCAGCAGCCCAATCGTGATCGCTTCATTGGGCGTGAGCGTTGGTTCAGCCGTACTCTGGGTACAGCCCACTGTAACGAAAGCCACAATAATTAGCAGACTCAACAAAATCAACTGCACAGTACGTCGCTTACTCATGGTATTACTCTCCTTTTTGCTCCATCATTGTTTCCACAGCAGCAGGGTGACGCGAACGGCCGTTTCCTTGCAAATTAACCTGAACGGCCTTTGCTTTTGTTGCTCGCCCGATCTCTCGTATCGCTATTTGCAGCGCGCTGGTAACATCTGTTGTCCGCAAAATTTCTTGATTAATACGATTGATAAGATTGGCTTGCCGTGCCTGGTCTTCCAATTCCTGATATAAGCGCGTATTGCGCAAGGCAACAGCAACCTGATTAGCAATAGATTGCAACAGATCTACATCTGTATCTTGCAGCCCATCAACCTGATTCTGCTGCACATCCAATACGCCCAATACTTCCTCGCCAAAAGCAATGGGCACGGCCGCTTCTGCTTTTGTCTCTGGCAGCAGTGGATTGGGCAGCCAGCCCGCTGCTTGTGACACATCAGGTACGAGAATGGGCAAATTCGTGGCTGCCGCGCGCCCTACCAAACCCTTGCCCGTTGCGATCATGTGCTGGTTGCGCAGCATTTGTTGCCCTGCCTCTCCTGTCCCGGCCACCATGATCAGATTTTGACTCTTTTCATCTAGTAAGTAGATATGGGCATGGTAATAATTAAATGCAGCCTGTACCTGATTGACGACCTCGGAAACCAGTTCCGATTGATTGAGGATGGTAGACAGTTGGCGACTCACCTCTGTACTGGTTGCCAACGCTTGTGTCCGGTCAAAAACACGCTGCTCCAACGTACTCACCAATTCACGAATTTGAGCTGTCATGCTGTTGAAGGCCGTGCCCAATGCGCCAATTTCGTCTTGCTGCTGCACAGGAACAGATAAATCGAGATTGCCGCCGGCGATTTCGGTGGCCGTATTCGTCAAAACACCTAAAGGGTTGGCAATGCTGCGCGTGATCGGATAAGAGGCGATGACCGCCAAAATGCCTGCGGTAATGACCGCCACCAGCGCCAGTCGTGCGCTTGCGCGATTGCCACTCAGCGCCTCTAACTCGGTCTGTTCGGCAATCAACCCTACATTCAGGCTGCCTATCCAGCGATAAACGCCTAAAACCCTGGCGCCATGATAACTGTCATAGATGCCGCGGCCATTTATCTGCTTGTTGAGTACGGTGTTGGCGGCCTCGGTACGGATGTATGATGCCCCTATAGGAAACCCGTTAAAGCGTGAACCGGTCAACAGGACATGATTGCGGCCGATCAAGTAGGTTTCGCCCGTGCGTCCTAGACCGGCGCGTTCAAACATAATGGTATTCAACCGCAGCATATTGGCGCGGCCGGCAACCATGCCCATGACCCGCCCTTGTGTATTAAAAAGTGGCCGTACAGCAACGATGGTGGTACGGCCGGTTGATGGGAAAAACGTTGGCGACTGCGTGTAATTAATGCCAGAGGACGCTTCCTGAAAATACGGTTCATTGGCAACGATTTTTCCTTCTTGCAACGGGTCTGTCGAGAGCAAAATCTGCCCTTCTTTACTGATCAGGGAAAGCTCTTCAAATTGTTGTGTTTTGTTAATGGTTTCTCGGAAAAGCGCGCGTAAGTTTGTCGCTGCCTCTATCTCATTTGCTGTCGCAGACGCTTCTGGCGTTAATAGTGATGTGATGCTCTGCGTCATATTTGCGCCAATAATGGTGATGGCGATGTCATTTTGCAGACTTTCCAACCAGGCCTCAATTTCCGCTTCTTTGAGGGTGGCGATGGAATTAAGTTGTGCCAGCACTTGCGTTTCACTACTTTCACGGCTGGTAATATTGGTGAATATAGCAATGATTGCCAGAGGCAGGAGTGTGATAGAGACAAAGGATATGAGCAAGCGAGTGCGAATGGTGCCGGATGCCAGTATGCGCACACCCTGCCCAAACATGCCCAAGGTGACCAGGCCGGTGACAATGGCGAAGAAAACAGGCAAAAAAGGCAGTTGGTTGATGTCGTAACGGGCAAATGGCTGCCAAAAATAGGATATTGCCCAAAGGAGGCCAAAAAGGGCGACATACCCTGCCCACACAAACCGCCGCCCCGGCAGCGTCAGATTGCCAACGAAGAGGATGAGCAGCATTCCCCCGATGCCTGCATACCAATGAGCGTTCGCCCAAACAAATGGGAACCATCCATAGACAATAACCAGAGCAATCAGTAAGGCATGACCGGCCCGATTCAATTGCCCTTTTGTCGCCAGGATGAGCCCAATGATGATGATAACTGCGGCTGCGGTTATGACACCGATGATAGCCAGAAACTGCCAGGCGTTTGTTTGCAAATAGAGGAAGATATAGGTGATGATAGAGATGGCAATGGCTGTGACACCGATGATAATTGTGTAGAAGATGTGCAAAAGCTGGGTCTGATCAGTCGTGGTGAAATCAGGGTTAGCTTTGGCAGCCGTTTTGACGACGGATTGGTAAGCGGCCTGTAAAGGATTTGCTCTATCAGCCATGGCGACCTCGCGTGCTATTTCCACCTGTGTCCGCAGCGATATTTACTGGGTTCATTATTGTTGCATTCCGTCTATAAATGTGTTTGTGTAGACGGTGTTGATGTTGACAGGGGTCGTGATGACGTTTTGCTCAAGCAAAATATCTGCTGTCGTTTGCCAGACGTTTGCTTCCATTTGCCCGACACGAGTATAGCCTGTGTTAATTAACGGAATTTGCGCTAATAAGGTGGCTAACTCGCCTTCTTGAGTCAAGTTTGCGTCATATTGTAGGACATCTGTGACGGTTTGCTCTGGTTGTTCGATAGCCAACAGGTAGCCCCGAATGGTGGCGCGAACAAAACGCTGCACTAAATCGGGCTGTGTGTTGATCAGATCGTTCGTCGTGAAAATGGGGTTGGCATAGAGCAAAATCCCATAATCGCTGTAGAAGATAGTAGTGATTTCATCGCCATCAAGCCTGGCCTGAACAGGTTCGTTGATCGAGAAAAAGCCGCTGGCAGCGTCCATGCGCCCAGACACCAGTTCCGCAGCGCCATGATAATTTTCAATGGGAATCAGGGTCATATCGGCGATGTCAATGCCCAGATGGTTGAGCATAGCCACAAATTGAATGTCCCAGGTTGTGTCTAAATTGGGGGAAATGACGCCAACTGTTTTGCCGACCAGGTCTTGCGGCCGTTTGATGTCGCTGTCAGCCAGGGCCATAACGATGAGTGGGCTGTGTTGGTAGATACTGGCAACGGCCGTTACCTCATCCCCATTGGCCCGCGCCCGAATAATGTTATCGCCCGCCGTTACCCCAAACTGGGCGTTTCCGGCTAGAACTTCGGCTACCGGATTCACTTCTGGTCCGCCGGCAACAAGCGTAACGTCTAAATTCTCCGCAGCATAAAATCCTTGCTGTGCGGCCACGTAAAACCCGGCGAACTCGGCTGTATGAAACCAACTAAGTTGTACTGTAATTTGATCAAGAGGTTTATTATCGGCCGCTGTATTGCACCCCGACGCGACAATAACGATGCTCACAATGATCAAGAAAATGGCGAAGTGATAACGTTGATTAACCATGATCCTCTTTCTCCTGAACTACGACAGAGAAATATGTGCTTCGCTGGTCGTTTTCGAATGATTGCCTCTTCTCAGGTGTTTAAACCTGTTAGTATGATAGCATAAAATTTAATTTACCTTACGTGAAGAAGCCGTGATGTCAGCCGCATGAGGATGGGAAAATAGTCCCTGTATTGAAGCAGATTTTCAGAGAAAGGGAAAGGGGAGTGGAAATGGATGCGAAGTAAATAGGAGGGGAGGGCTAATTATAGCGTTAATAAAGAAGTTCAACTTTTGCCCAAAATTGAACTTCTGCACGAATAACGATTTGGGATTAGGTCAGCGATTGGCGTTGTCGCAGCAAGTCAACCCCCATCCAGCCTGCCCATAGGGGAGCCAGGATAAAGTAGATAACCAACGCCACATTCGCCAGACTATCGAACTGGAAGGCGGCGCTCAGACCGCTGAGTAAATTGACAAGACCCAAACCAAGTGTGCCCCATCCTAACCAGGCGCGCTTGTCCCGCAGCAGCCAGCCCATTCCGGCCCACCAGACACCAGCCAAAATGGGGTCGAGGATGCCCCAAACGGCGCGCTGCACGGCGTCGCCAACGGCCGTAAACATAGCCAGGGCGATTTGCTGTTCAACGCCGCTCGTTTGCCCGTACAACACCGCTTGCGCCGGAAAGAGAACGGCCAACACGGCCGCGCCCAGCGCCCCAAACAGCAAATACCCCAATCCGCAGACGGTGAACAGCGTTGCCCATGCGCCGCGCTGCGGATGCAGCCAATACCAGAGGTAAATGGCGAGCGGCAGCAGCAGCAGGTAGAAACCAAAGAAATCAAACAAGCTAGACCACAAAGGTAGGTGGGGTTTTTGCGCCAGCAGGGGGAGGATGGTGGCCGCATTTTGGTTGACGGCCGTATCAAACGACCCCATATCACCGCCAATGCCCACAAAGCTGATAATCAGTGTGCCATAAGCCAGGGGGGCGGAGAAAACGGCCGTCCACCCGGCCAATCGTCGAAAACCATTATCCAGATTCATGATCTATGTGTGCTCGCAAGATTTGACAAATTTCCGAAATTTGTCAAATCTGATCTAGCCGGCGGTTCAGCGATGGAAGTCGGATACCAAAATGGGCCAAGTCGTTGTCCCAGCCCAATGGTCGGCGCTGTTTCCCAAACACCCCGATATGCCAATGCCGCTTCCGCTCGGCCCTCCTTATCTGCTTTCCAGGTGGCGCGCGTGTACGCATAATCGTACAAAATCTCGCGCCATTCTTGCTCGCTTAACGTATGCCCCGGCTGCTGCCGCCAATAACATTGCACTTTACCGGTTAGCAGGGGAGGGAGCAAGTTTTGCGAAAACATCAGTTTGCCGGTGGAAAGAAACAAGGTGATCGGCGGGATGTCTTCGCCGTAAATGGCCTGAATCAGCGCCTCCCGCGTTGTTGCGCCGCTGTGCTGCACCGCATCAATGATCGTCTGCCAGGGAGCGTCGGGGTGGGGTACGGCCAGTCCCCAGAGCGTGTGTGGGCTGTGCGTCGGCGTTTCTTGACGCAGGCGTTCGGCCGTTGCCGCCAACTCTGGGATGTGCTCACTGCCCAACAAACGAACGCGCCACCCGTAACGGCCGTAATCCGCCAATGCCTCTGCCCCGGCCAGCGCCCAATCCGTAAACCCAAGCAACCGTTCCCGGTACGCGCCCGTTTCCTGGTAATTATCCGGTGTGATCGCGGCTACAAAAACATGCTCCACTCCATAGCGAAACAATAAATCGAGGCTGGCTACCAGCCGTTCCCTCGTCCAGCGGATATATTCATCACTTTCCGGGGCAATACCAGCCAATGCCGCGCTGCGCCGCGTGCCGCCCATCGTGTAAACCAGGCTGCGCGGCGCCACTTGCGCCACTTCCGCAACCGGCGCCGCTAAAAAATCTTGCCAATTCATGCTTGTTTGTCACCATAATACATAGTCAGGTTAACCAACGCGCTCAACTCAAAGGCGCGATCAATACGGCACGGCCGATACTCTTGCTTGTTCAGCCACCATTGTTCTGTGTTCATCACAAAAGGTCGGTAGTTTTGCAGCATCCAGGCGTACCCACGTTTCATAATTTCACCATGTTGCTCACATGGTAACAAGCGCAGCAGCGACAAAGCATAAGCGGTTTCCGTGAAATTGGAAGCCCCAAACAAGCCCCAACCACCGTCCCGGTTTTGCTGGGCGCTCACTGTGCGTACAGTTTCACAGACCGTGTCTTGATATGGGGCGCCATTGAGGCGCAAAGCATAAGCAGCCAGGTACGTGATGTACAGCCAGGAGGAGTTCCATTTATCACCCGGCCACGCACCCTGATTATTGCGGCGCTGCATCAAATATGGGATGGGATGAGAAGCGTCTCGTCCATATAAATGCAGCACATGGACCCCACGCGCTGTCACCGACGGCGATGATTGCATTTCGCCCGGATAGCCTAAAAAGTGCTGATTGTTTTCAAATGACGCGAACGTGCTGGGGGCAATGTCATAGCCCGATCCTTTCAAAACGGCAACGGCCGCCAGGGTGTCATCGCCATCTGTGTCAAAAACGTCGCTGAAACCAAGTCCATCGGGGCGCATCGCTGTTGCCAATTCATTAACCTGTGGTCGCACCACATCTTGCAACAGGGGGGAGTCTAACAAATCTGCCATTTGCAAGGCATGTAATGATAGCGCCTGCTCAAACCGATCAATCGGCCAGGCGCTGGGGAGGATGCCGGGCGCGTCTAACCCGGTTGCCTGCGCTGCGCTTTGCAAATAGCGCTGCGCTTTTTGACGCTGGTCGGCCAGGTTTGGGTTTTGTTGGGCGCGGTGCAGCCAGTAAGCAGTGGCTGCCGGGCTGTGCCCAACACCCCCTGTTTCATCTTGCACTGTCAGGTTGCTTTCATCTCCCCACGCTTCCCAGGAAAAGACAGCCGGTGTGCCGGCGCCTGGTTTGATGCGCGTGATCAGCTTGCGCTTAATGCCCCCCAATTCGATAATCGCCTGGTAAGGTTCCTCTGGCAGGTTCAGTCCGCTGTTCTTTGCTTCGCGTAACAAGGTGGGCAAAATCAGTTCTACGCCAACTGGAAGTTCTTCAGGTAATGGGGGCTGCCACTTGTAGGCGTGTTGTTGTAGAAAATCAAGACCCGGCTGGATGTGCTTTTGCAGCTCCGGGAATTGAGGGACATATGTTTGCAACGCTAGAATGGCGGCCAGGGTGGGTACATGACGCGCCAAAGGGGCTGCTGCGTGACCCCAGCCACCGTCTGTATACTGCTGTGATACGAGCCAGTGTACGGCTGGCTGAACGTCGGGCGCCGGTGCAAAACGCAGCCCTTGCGCGGTGTCATAAACCGACGCGCTAATCTTTCCGCCAGTTTGGCCTAATGATCGAATGAGTGTGCGCAGGTCAGCTAATAAAACTTCTAATGTTGAGTACATGAATGAACTTCTCCTCATCATTTATTGAATGCTGCTGTTTGCTTAGGAACGAGAATTAAATAATTTGCCCATTTAGATTGGTTCAATCTCCGAAGATTGAACCAATCT
>JACSRF010000544.1 GCA_014879875.1 Anaerolinea sp. | reverse complement strand
CCCCCCCCCCCACAACGACAACTGCCGCCCGTGTCAGAAGTACAAAATACAGAATGAGGTACATATGGACGCTATCACCCTGGCCTTGCTCATCGCCTGCGCCTGCGGCCCCGCTTTAGGCGCGCTCTTTTTCGTCATCTATCGGGTCATGCGCGCCTGCTGGTGGCATGGATGGCTGGTCACGCTCGCCTGGCCGCAGGAGGAACAGCGATGAGCGGCGACGAACAAACCCTCGCCGCCTTCATCGTCATCTTCTGTGGAACGGGTTTGTCCACCGCCACCTTCATCGCCCTGCATCTCTTCTTTGCCTACGCCCAGCAGCGTGGGGCCGGGGTCAGCCTTGAACGTTGGCAAGAGAAAGAGTCAAAAGGAAAGACGTGATGAAGCCCAAGAAGAAAGCGATCTGGCTGCTGCTGTTCATGGTGCTGAGCGCGTGCGGCGCGCCGCCAATCCCCTTGCCCGGCACGGCCGTCATGGCCGGCAATCCCGCCGTGGCCGCCGGCGAAGCGTGGGCCACCGCGCAGGCGGCGCAGACCCAGGCACAGTTGGCGGCGCAGCGGGCGACGGCCGAGGCGCAGCTGGCGACCCAGGCCGCCGCCGCCGCCACCGCCCAGGTGGAGCAGGCTGCCCTGGGCACGATGCAGGCGCAGGCGGCCACCGCCACCGTCGTCTCCGGGACGGCAACGGCCGTCTACGCCAGCACCGCCGACGCCCTCGCCTTCCGCGCCACCGGCGTCGCCATAGACGCCACCGCCACCTCCGTCGCCGCCCAGGCGGCCGCCGAACAACGCCTCATTGAGGATGAAGTGCGGAGGTTGGCCTTGCAGCGGGCGCGCGAAGCGGAAGCGTTGGCCTACCAGCAGCGCCTCAACCGCGTCAAGCCCATTCTGTGGGGGATGGCGGCGCTGGCGGCCATCCTGCTGGCGGCGGGCGTCACCTGGTATCTGCTGCAGCGGGCGCAGCCATTGGTCATCCCCGATCCGGTGCATGGACCGCGCGTCCTCATCCCCAGCGGCAGCTACCAGGTGTTAGCGCCGCCCACGCGCCCGGCGCTGCCCGCGCCACAGACAGTACCAGCCGCGCCCGTCGCCGCGCCCGACCTGCTGCCCCTGCCCCCGTTGGCGACCGGGCACGTCCTCATCGCCGGGGAGACGGGCAGCGGCAAGAGTACGGCGCTGCTGGCCGTGTTGCAGCGACGGGGCAACGTCGTCGTGCTGGACCCGCATGATGACGGCCACACCTGGGGCGGCGCGCGCGTCATTGGCGGCGGGCGGGATTTCGCGGCCATCGGCGGCTTCATGGCGGAGATGCAGAGCGTGTTGTCGCAGCGCTACCAGGAGCGGGCGCAGGGGCAGCGGCAGTTTACGGCGCTGACGGTAGCCACCGACGAGATGCCGGCCATCGTCAGCGCCCTGGGACGGGGGATGGACGCCGTGTGGCGCGCCTGGCTGCGCGAAGGGCGCAAGGTGGGGCTGTTCTTCGTCGTCTCCACGCAGAGTACGCGGGTGCGCACGTTGGGCATTCGCGGCGAAGGGGATTTATTGGAGAACTTCACCTACGTCTTGCTGTTGGGCAAAGTGGCGGCGGCCGACTACCCGCAGTTGGCGCAGGGGATGGCGCGCCCGGCGATCCTGCGCACCAGCGAGGCGGCGCGGCCGGTGGTCATCCCATATGCGGGAGAGTTGGGCGGCGCGGCGGTAGAGAACGGCCGTCCCTCCCTGCCGGATGAAACCGTGTCCTTCCCGGCGTTGAGCGACCCATCCCGGCCGGTGACAGCGCTGCCCCTGGCAGGCGACGCCGGCGCGGGCTATGCCGACCCGGCGCAGCTGACGCCGGGGGTGGTCACGCGCATTTGGGAATTGTACGGCGTGGGGGAGAGCCAGCGGGCGATAGAGAGGACGGTGTTTGGCTACGCTGGCGGCGCGGCCTACCAGGCGGTGCGGGATGTGTTGCAGCGGCAAGGGGAGGCGTGAAACGTGAACCGTAATCCGTGAACTGTCAGCGGTGGATGGTAGCGGCAGCAGCGCCCGCTACACACGAGTAGCACCCGCTACGGTAGCACTGCTACACACGAGTAGCGCCCGCTACGGTAGCGCCGCTACACACGAGTAGCACCCGCTACCGTAGCACTGCTACACACGAGTAGCGCCCGCTACACACGAGTAGCGCCCGTTACGGTAGACCACTACACAGGAGTAGCACTTACTATAAAAGAGAAGCGAGAGCGAGAAGCATTATCTGGATCTCGCTCTCGCTATGTCTTCCCAAACCACCCCTTCCCCAGCTTTGCAAGCGGCCAATGCGCGGCTGTTATCTTTACGGGCGCGGCTACAGGCTGAGCAGATGGCGTCGCCCGTTCTCCTCCCCACCCCACCGGCGCACGGTCAGGGCGTCCCCCTGCCAGGCGACGATATGGGGCAAAATGGGCGCAGCACGGCCGTTTCACCTTTGCCAGAGGGACAAGCCGTCTGCGCGGCAAACGAGGCAAATACGGCCGTTTTGCCCGACACGACTGAGAGCATAGCGGCGGGCGGGGCAGCGGCCGTCTTGCCTGACCTACTCGCCGCCCTGCCGGCGCATCTCGGTTGGGGCAGCACGGCCGTCACCGCCCACCTGCGCCAGACCCACGCCGCGCCCGACAGCCTGGACGAGACGGCCGTTGCTCCCACCCATTCGGCAAACTCAGAGCTTGCGCCGGGCCTGGCGCCGCACGCCACATTCCCCCTCCCCCCTTCCCTCGCGCTCGCTCTCTTGCGTAGCCGCCAATGGGCCGGTGCGTCTGGTCAAGTTGGGCGGCAGCCCCACCGACAACAACGCCATCCTCTTCCGCCAGGGGCAAGACGAGATTGTGCAGCCCTACGTGGACGCCGGCACAATCGAAGTTGTGGCCGACCAATGGGTAGACAACTGGGATGCGGCCAACGCCCTGAAGGCCATGGAAAATATCCTGGTGGCTGCCGGTAACGACATTGACGCGGTGGTTGCTTCCAACGACGGCACCGCCTTGGGCGCGCTGCAAGCGCTGAAGGCCCAGGGTTTGGCCGGGGTTGTGCCGATTTCCGGGCAAGATGCCACCGCCGACGGTGTTAACAGCATCGTCAAGGGAGAACTAACCGTTTCTATCCTGAAAGACATCCGTAATCTGTCCCCCTTGGCCGTGGACATGATGGACAAACTGATCAGGGGTGAAGCGATTGAGGGCCTGGACACCTACACCATGGCCGAACTCACCAATGATCCGGCCCAGGCAGGCGAAGTACGCGCCTACTTCCTGCCGGTGCAGCAGGTGAACAAAGACAATGCCTACGAACTGGTGGTCGTCAGCGGTTTCCAGGCCTATGATGATGTCTACCGCGATGTTCCTGAAGGTCAACGGCCGGCTCGCCCGTAATTGAATAACCTGTAATTGACAATGGTTCGACTTCCTCTCATCTCAGGTGGATCCCCCTCAGATGAGTCAGGAAGTCGAACCTGACTCTCCCAGAAGAGTGTAAAATTCAAGCTGGCTTTTGCTCAACGTTAACCCTGGTTGCATTATCATTAGATACCAGGCAGAAGTACAGATCAAAGTTGAGAGGTGGATTCCGTGAGTGACGACATCATCCTCGATATCCGAAACGTGACCAAGAAATTCCCCGGTGTTACCGCGTTAAGCGATGTATCCATCAAAATTCGACGGGGCGAAATTCATGGACTATGCGGCGAAAACGGGGCCGGAAAGTCTACATTGATGAAAATCTTGTCAGGCGTCTACCCCTACGGCACATATGAGGGTGAAGTCTTCTATAACGACGAAGAGCTAAGGCTGGAGCATAGTTCTATCCGACATGCCAGTGAATTAGGCATCTCCATTGTCCACCAAGAACTGACCCTGGTACCTAGTATGACCGTCGGCGAAAACGTCTACCTGGGTAAAGAACCGGTTGAAAGAAAGGTCATCAACTGGAACAAACTTTATTCTGACACAGATAAAATCCTTGCCCGGTATAACCTGGATGTAAAGTCACACGCTGTCGTTCGCACCCTGGGTGTTGGCAAAATGCAGATGGTAGAAATTGCCAAAGCCCTATCTGAAGACGCCAAAGTCCTCATTTTAGATGAACCAACCAGCGCCTTGAATGAAGTCGAAATCAGAAAGTTAATGGAGATTTTGGCAGTTCTCAAGACAAATGGTGTCACGATCATCTATATCACCCATAAACTGAATGAACTTTTCCGCATAACCGACAGCGTTACGGTTTTACGGGATGGTGAGACGGTAACAACCCAGCCGACCCAGAATTTAACGGAAGAGAAGCTGGTTCAACACATGGTGGGCCGCCAGATGAAGGAGCGATTCCCCAAAGGCAGCCGACAGCCTGGCGAAATCATTTTCGAGGTAGAGAATCTCCATGCTGAAGACCCGACTGATCCCTCACGCAAGGTGGTGAATGGCGTTAATTTCAACCTGCGTCGTGGCGAAATTTTGGGCATTGCTGGGTTGATGGGTTCTGGTCGCACTGAACTCGTCACGACGATATTTGGCGAGTACGGCAAAATTACCGGCGGCAAGCTCATTCTCGAAAAGCAAGATTTAAGGATAAACAGCGCCCGCGATGCCATCGAGCATGGCATTAGCCTGGTGCCCGAAGATCGCAAAGGGCAGGGGCTTGTCCTCATGCAGTCTATTTTGAAGAACATTTCCTTGCCTAACCTGAATCAGTTTGCCGGATTTTTTCGCCTGGATAAAGATGCGGAATTGCAGGCAAGTCTGCATCAAGCGAAGAGCCTGGCAATTAAAGCGCCCAATTTACAAGCCTCTTGCAATACATTATCTGGCGGCAACCAACAAAAGGTCGTCATTGCTAAATGGCTTATGTCCAGGCCAAGGATATTGATCATGGATGATCCAACACGTGGCGTTGACGTGGGCGCAAAATATGAAATTTATAAGTTGATGAATGAGTTAGCGGAACGCGGGGTCTCCATTATCATGATCTCTAGCGAGCTAGAGGAGGTGTTGGGAATGAGTGACCGGGTCATGGTTATGCACGAAGGTCAATCTAACGGCACCCTGGACGTTGCAACCGCGACACAAGAAAAAATTATGGCGCTTGCCACGGGCATTGACTCGCACAAAAACAATTAATCAAGGAGGCTCCCATGAAATTAGCTGTCCCCGAAATCAAACCCCCAGACAAAACAAGCTCTGTATTGGGAAAAATGTTTCGGCAAAACATTCAGACCTATGCCATTATTCTGGCTCTCATCTTCATCTGGGTATTTTTTGCCTTTTTAACAGATGGGAACTATTTAAGACCACAGAATTTTTCTAACTTATTTCGGCAAATGACCGTGACAGCCTTCCTGGCTATTGGGATGGTGTTGGTTATCGTTACCGGCAATATTGATTTGTCGGTGGGTAAGTTAGCTGGCTTTGTTTCCGTAGTCGTGGCCTATTTTCAGGCTTCGGTCTGGACCAAAGTATTGCCAGATCAGGCGTTGGCAGCAGCGACGCTATCCGTGTTTGTTGGGATTGCCGTAGGCGCATTGTTTGGTGTCATGCAGGGTTACATTATTTCATTTCTCAACGTACCATCGTTTATTGTCACTCTGGGTGGTATGTTCGTGCTAAATGGGGCAATCTTGCTGGTGACGCAAGGAAAAACGATTCCGGCAAATCAGCCATATTTTTCAGTCATTGCCCAGGGCTATTTACCGGTTGCCGCCGGTTGGATTATGGCGTTGTTGGTGGTGGCGTATCTCTATTTCAACATGTTTCGTAGTCGGCAGAAGAAGCGAGCGCATGGCTTTGCCCTTTCCAGTATGTACCTCGATCTGGCGTTGACGACTTTTTTTGCGATTCTGGTTGTTGGCTACGTATACATTGTGAATCAATACAATGGCGTTCAGATTCCCGTTTTGTTGCTGGCTGTTACGTCGGTGATCATTTCCTATATGGCGAATAATACCCGGTTTGGACGATATGCTTATGCCATTAGTGGGAACCGAGAAGCGGCTCGTTTGTCGGGTATCAGCATTCGGAATAACGTTTTTTTTGTGTTTGTTTTAATGGGATTACTGAGCGGTATTGCCGGGGTCGTGTTGGCTTCCTATGTAGGTTATGGCACGATTGCTGCCGGCCAGGGGTATGAACTTGATGCCATTGCGGCGGCAATTTTGGGTGGCACTTCTACTTTGGGAGGGGTTGGCACAGTTTGGGGGGCGCTGATTGGCGCTGTGATTATGTCTAGTTTATCGAATGGCTTGCAGCTATTAAATGTGGCGCCATCCTGGCAATATTTGTTGAAGGGCTTGGTGTTGGTGCTGGCAGTTTACGCGGACGTGACATTTAAGAAGCGCGGGTAGGGGGTAACCTACGAATATAGGCGTCCCCAGAGAAATCTTCACGTAATTTGTAGAACGATTTTCCAAATCGTTCTCTGGGCGATTTGGAAAATCGCCCTACAACTTTGTTTTGTCACTTGACGAAAGGAGATCCCATGTCAGACAGATTCTTACCAAGACCAGCGGATAAATTTACCTTTGGTTTGTGGACAGTAGGGAATGTGGGCCGTGATCCGTTTGGGGCGGCGGTACGGCCGTCTATGACTCCAGCCGAAATCGTTTACTTCTTGGGCGAGGTTGGCGCTTATGGCGTTAACTTCCACGACAACGATCTGATTCCTATTGATGCCACCGCGGCCAAGAAGGCGCAAATACTCAACGACTTTAAAAAGGCCCTGGCCGATACCGGGCTTGTTGTGCCTATGGCCACAACCAATCTGTTTTACGATCCGGCTTTTAGAGACGGGGCCTTTACGGCTAACGATCCCAAAGTACGCGCTTATGCCTTGCAGAAAACGATGAATGCCATGGATTTGGGCGTGGAACTGGGCGCCAGCACCTATGTATTTTGGGGCGGCAGAGAAGGCGTAGAAACCGATGCCAGCAAAAATCCACTAGATGCCGGCAAACGGTTTCGTGAGGCATTGAATTTTTTGTGCGACTATGCCATTGACCAGGGCTACCAATTGAAGTTTGCTCTGGAAGCCAAGCCCAACGAGCCGCGTGGCGATATATATCTGGCGACAACTGGCGCTATGTTGGGCTTCATTGAAACGCTGGACCATCCCGAAATGGTGGGCGTCAATCCCGAAGTGGCCCACGAGACAATGGCCGGGCTGAACTTCTTACATCACGTTGCCCAGGCGTGGGATAGAGGCAAACTGTTCCACATTGATCTGAACGATCAATCTATCGGCCGTTATGATCAAGATTTTCGTTTTGGCGCGGTAAATCTCAAGAGCGCCTTCTTCCTCGTCAAATTCCTGGAAGATGTGGGCTACGATGGCAGCCGCCACTTTGACGCCCATGCCTACCGCACCAGCGATTACGAGGATGTGAAAGCGTTCGCCCGTGGCTGTATGCGTACTTACCTTATCCTCAAAGAAAAAGCGGCCCAATTCAACGCCGACAGCGAAATCCAAAGCCTGCTGGCCGAAATTCTGGCCGATGATGGCAGTATGGATGAATTCAAGGGCCATTATTCTCCCGCCAGAGCCACTGCCCTTAAAGCCTACGCTTTCGACCGCGCCGCGCTGGGTCAACGGGGGCAGCCCTACGAACGCCTCGACCAACTTGTCGTGGAACTGCTGTTGGGCGTGCGCTAAGGAATGAAAAACAGGCGCTTTGGCGAGATCAATCTTGCATTATAACGGCTTGAATTTTTGCAGGAGACGACATGAGCGCTGGCTCAACACCATAAATGAAAAGCGTAGCGCCACCTTCCAGGTGGCGACGCCAGCAAGATGCTGGCGCTACAGTTTTAG
The DNA here is from genome assembly GCA_014879875.1 of Anaerolinea sp. GTDB lineage: Bacteria > Chloroflexota > Anaerolineae > Promineifilales > Promineifilaceae > JACSRF01. The sequence continues at coordinate 2,525 of JACSRF010000544.1, read as the reverse complement.
AGGAGGCTGGGATGACTTATTTTCTGGGTATTGACAGCTCGACGACGGCGACGAAGGCGCTGCTGTTGGCGGCGGATGGCACAGTGATCGGCGTCGCCTCCTCCAGCTATGAGTACGAAACGCCACGGCCGTTATGGAGTGAGCAAAGTCCGGCATTGTGGTGGACGGCCGTTGTAGACAGCATCCGCCAGGTGGTGGCAGAAACGGCCGTTCCCCCCACCGCCATCCAGGCCATCGGCCTTACCGGGCAAATGCACGGCCTGGTCTTGCTGGACGAGGCGGGCGCCGTGCTGCGCCCGGCCATCTTGTGGAACGACCAGCGCACCGGGGCCGAATGCAACGAGATGCGCGCCATGATTGGTAAGGCGCGCCTCATCGCCATCACCGGCAATGATGCCCTGCCGGGCTTCACTGCGCCTAAAATTTTGTGGGTGAAAAACCATGAGCCGGAGGTTTACGGCCGTATCACCCACATCCTCCTGCCCAAAGATTACGTGCGGCTGCAATTGACCGGCGAGTACGCCACCGACAAGGCTGGCGCGGCTGGCACGCAGTTGTTCGACGTGCGGCAGCGCGATTGGTCCGATGAGGTAGTGGCGGCGCTGGGCATCAACCGGGCCTGGCTGCCAGAGACGTTTGAGGGCACGGCCGTTACCGGCCATCTTTCCCCCGCTGCCGCCGCCGTCACCGGCCTGCCCGCCGGCATCCCCGTCGTCGCTGGCGGCGGCGACCAGGCCGCCAACGCCGTAGGAACCGGGGCCGTTGTGGATGGCATTGTCGCCCTGAGCCTGGGCACGTCGGGCGTGGTTTTTGCCAGCAGCGATGAACCAATTGTGGAGCCAGACGGCCGTTTACACGCCTTCTGCCACGCTGTTCCCGGCAAATGGCACCTGATGGGCGTCATGCTCTCGGCGGCCGGCAGCCTGCGCTGGTTCCGCGATACGCTGGCCCCCGGCGTCAGTTACGACGCCTTGCTGGCCCCGGCAGCGGACGTCCCACCTGGCAGCGAAGGACTGCTCTTTTTACCCTACCTGACCGGCGAACGCACGCCCTATCCCGATCCGCTGGCGCGCGGCGCATTCGTCGGCCTGACGGTGCGCCACACGCGGGCGCATCTGACCCGCGCCGTCCTGGAAGGGGTCGCCTTTGGCCTGCGCGATAGCTTTGAGTTGATGAAAAATGCTGGTCTGCCCGCCATTACCCAGGTACGGGCCTCCGGTGGCGGCGTTAAGAGCGCCCTCTGGCGGCAAATCCTGGCCGACGTACTTCAGGCGGAGATTGTGACGATCAACACGACCGAGGGCGCGGCTTACGGCGCGGCCATCCTGTCGGCGGTGGGCACAGGCGCGTTCGAGTCGGTAGAAACGGCCTGCCAGCAGCTCATTCGGGTGACCGGCAGCGCCAGACCGGGGAGGGATACGGCCGTTTACGACCAACTCTACCCGCTCTACCGCCAACTCTATCCCGCCCTCAAGCCGACCTTTGACGCGACACAGCAACTGGGTTGAAAAACGTTCGTTTTCCGCACTCTTTTATATACCGTTGTAGACAACACCCAAAGCGGGATTTTCTGCTCCGACCCTGGCAGTAAAGGCAAACGCAAAGGAGTTGGAATTACTCGCCAACCCATTTCCGCCAACATACCACCAAACAATCTCCCCTTTGCCATAGCGCTTAAAGACAGGTTCATACACAGCAAAGTGACGCCGGATATTCGCGGGTGCATCCAAGTCAGTACGTACTGGATCATGTTTGGCCCAGGTAATTAAACGGCCGTTGCCATACCTTTTTTCCATCTGAAATTGACAATAAATTTACAAGCACTCTGATATAATCATGTGGCATCTGCGCACAAACTGGTCTAACCGCATGAAATACAAACAAATGCTCCTGCCTGCCCTGGCGGCTTTGCTCGTCTTCACCTTTTTCTACGGCGTCATCCTTGCCCTGAACCAAAACCGCAACCAACAACATCGCCTCCATGAACGAAACCAGGTGCGCGAGACGCTCAACGGCCGTCAAGCCATCCTCGAATCTGCTCTCAACCTGCGCCTGGGGCTGTCCTACAGCATGGCTGCTTTCGCCGCCAGCAACCAGGATCGCCTCGACGCCACTTTCACCCCTTACGCCCGGCAGCTTTACGACCTCACGCCCAACGTGCGCAGCATTCAGATCGCCCCTGGCGGCGTCATCGCCTACATCTATCCCCTGGCCGGCAACGAGCAGGCCTTGGGACTAGACCTGGCAAATCATCCCGACCGGCGTGAATCTTTCCAGCGCACCATGCGCCGCAACACCCTCTCCCTCTCCGGTCCCTTTGAACTGGTGCAAGGCGGGTTGGGTTTGGTGGGGCAAAATCCCATTCTCGTAGATGGCGACCTATGGGGTATTGGCGTTGTTGTCATAGATATCCCCCCTTTGCTGGCAGAGGCAGGTATCGCGGCCGTCAACGGCCGTATCAGCTATGCCGCCCGCAGCATAAATGGCGCTGTCTCTTATACACATCTGACGCTGCCGACGACGGA
>JACSRF010000420.1 GCA_014879875.1 Anaerolinea sp. | reverse complement strand
GCAAAAAGGTGAATTGTGACCATATACCAAACCGCTCTCAATTCCAGTTTGGGAACTTGCTGTAAATCCGTCTTTGTCAATGGGCGAATTGTTGTTAACTCACCAGCAATACCATGAATCAAAGCGGTTATAGCGGTTAGGATGCCGGCAATGAGAAGTAGAATGTTCAAGATTGTCACTCCGATATTATTGGTTTCTAGTATCCGTAGGCCGAAGACTGTATCCCGTTATCCGATGGCATTTACCAGAGGTAGCACCCTACGGGTTACCGATAACGGATTACCGCTTACGGATACCAGGTTACTTTATGCGAGAATTTGCTTTCAATACCTTCCAACTTGAGATTGTTCCCACAAAATAGATAATTCCCACCAGTAGCGACTCAAGAGAGAAAAGCACATCGTAGGATGGAACTGATTTCGGCGAGTTAATCATCCATACGATTTTTTGAGCCATTTCTTCACCAGCCCCGAAATATCGGTAAGCAGGCGCGCCGCCAAAAATGATGGCAATATGCAGTATTGCTATTCCAATGCTAAAAACCCCGCCTAAAGTAAGCCAATATTTGCCTTGACTTTGCATGTCGTTTTCTCCTGTAGCGAAGCCACCTAAAGCCACGCGCTGGCACGGCCGTTCCACAACCTTTGCCAATCACCAAATAACAAGCCGTCCGGGGCATCACGCCAGCCCTTCAGCGTTGCTCAGGACAGGCCTGGACTTTGCCGTGCTTGGGGATCTCGTTATACGGCCGTGCTGCCTTTTGCGCTGCGTCTGACCGTGTAAATCCGCTGTGCCGAGGCCCTGGCTCCGGGCCAACTCATGGGAAGTTGCTCAGGACGGGTTGTTAGGGCCTCTTCTCTTTCTGAGCAGCAATTCTCAACGCCTTTGCTCAAAGCGACTTCCTGTGATTTGGCGGGGTAGGGCGCTGGTCGTTACCCAAGTTGTTAATGAAAAGACGGCCGTTTCCTTTCTATACGCTATCACATTCGAGGCGAAACGTTTTCGTAATCCTTCGTAGAAATTTTCGGGACGAGACCGAAGGTGCGTTCTAGCAAACTATGCCGTAGAAATGAAACAAGGTTCTTGGATTTGAAGGATAGGCCAGTAATTAAGACTATGAATAAAATTACTTCTACAATTTTGGTTAGCTGATTTGGGAGAAGAGGACGAATAGTTGCGATTATTAATCCAAAGCAAAAATATAAAGCAACCAATGCCAGTACCAGCATAAACGTCAAAAGCGTACTGAACCACAACGATTTTCCAAATGAGACTTCGTAATTCAATCGAACACCTTGCCAAATAGGGTATGCAATTGACAAAATCAGTGCCGCCGAATAAACCCATCTTAAGAATGGTAAGACAATTTCCAAAGTAAAACCAAAGGCAACTAGAAGCACAATCATCAAGATGGCTTTGTAAAATGTGGCTTCACTTGTATTGCTTGGTCTTATTCTTTCTTTCCAACGCATAGTCTTGAAACCTCTGGATGAAAAGGTCAGATTGTTCTGGTAAGTGCATCCTAACGCCAGCTTCAGCGGGCGGGAGAAGGGACCAAGGACTAGACGAGGCGAGAGGAGTTTGCCTACTGCGACCGTATCCAGCTAATGATCCCATCTCTCGCGTTCCGCGGCAACAGTTGTCAGGCGAGTTTCTCTCCATTTATATACCCAATCCAAGTCTGAGCATATGCGATGATCGTTTCTGAATATTCTTCATCAGAATATTCCACCAAGTGTCCTTCTGGGCTATTTCCTTCCCAAAGATAACACCAAGCCATTAAATCTGTAGGATGAGATAAAGGATCGATTACTCTACGATGGATCTTATCAATTCCTTGCTTTGGATCAATTTTCCCGGCTGCAATCTGATGCACGACTTCGGAAAAATATAGGCGGAGGATTGTCTCATCGTCTGGGAGGATTAATTCAAGTTCTTGGACACTTTTGTCAAAATAGTCTTCAGCTTCAAAAGATGAAACCATCCCGCCAAGATCTAAACCGGCAAGTATCGTTAAGCTCGGAGCTTCAAACCCTTCTATAAGCGCATTAACGGCCCAATCAATGTGATCTTTACCGCTGGTCAAAGAGTTAATACGATCGGCAAGAAGTGAAGTTGTTCCCTTTGGCCACTGATTTGCTAGCTCGTTCATAATATGAAATTGGTTTTCCATCACTTGCTCTTACCGAAAATCGTGTATGAGCCCAGGCTCGCCGGTCAAGTGAAAGCATTATTGGACAGTATGTATGCATATTAGTATGCACCAGGTCGGGCTACCCCATCTTCATCAGGGATATAACCGGTGACTTGAGCAATATCTTCATCCCATATCCATAAATCTCTACCTACAGCAATTTGCCTACCTCGATGTTTCTCAAAAAGCTGATTTATTTTCTCTTTAGTTTTAGCCAAATCCTTTTCAGCATCTTTGGGTACTGACGCTCTTGTATCCCACTCGAATGAATAAAGGGGAAAGTAGCTGTCACCTTCACTGAAAACTCCTATCATTAAATCACCCAATCGGTCGAATAATTTAATGGACTCGCTTTGAAGCTCGTCATTGGCTGTTCCTCGCAATGGTAGTTCTTTTTCCAAGATTACTGTATAAGCCGTTTTGTTCTTACCACTTGCTAGAAGCTCTTGCCACTCCGAAACTCCTCTGATGAGATGCCACCCAGCACCAGATCCGGCTGTATAAGCAAATCTTTGTTGCACAATCAGTTCGTTGTTTTGCTCTAGAGCTTTGAGGACTGGTTCAATGAATTTGGGGCTTTCAGTTGACAGCGGTTCAGAAAACTTCATACCGGAACTGTTCGAGCCACTGGGCATCTGAATGTTAAGTTCACGCATAGTTGCTTCAAACAGTGGTGCAATATCAGCCATCATAGGATCGTATTCAGAAGCCAATAAAACAAGGGAAGTTGACTTATATCCATCCATCAATGCTTGCGTGGCAACAATGGGCAATTGGGAACTCATGAGTAATCCACGAGTGTGTTTTATATAGGCAATTCCGAGATCCATACGATTAACCACCTTTCGATTTGTCCTTAAGTGGCTGCCCAACGAAGCAAGGATTCATGCGGCGCGGAGTCTGCGGAGCCGCCGCATAATCCTGAGCTAAACTCAGCCGCACTCGGCCGCAACCCTTCTCTTTGGAATTTAAAGCCTGGGGATACCCGATACCCGCTGCCGCTCACCCCCACGACCAGAGTCATTGTAGCAGGTTAGGTTGGACTGGAAAAGGTCAATAATCAAGGCCCGATTTCGCCTGATTTCGCCCGGTTTCGCGCCACCGTCACCGACCGCAAAACGACCATCAATCAGACAGCATGAAACAAACAGCCTGTCCTGTGGCCTGGCCGGCGCAAACCGCAACCATAGCGGCGCTGGCGACAAACAGCCCCGATTGAGAATTGCTGTGCCGGTTGTTAAGCAAGCGCCAATTGCGTTAAATTCTTTTCTGGTTTATCCAGGTTAGGCAGGCATGGGGAGCAGCAGTATAATCAAGGCATCACATTACAGTTCGGCCCCTTGGGAATTCGTGGGATAAGCGAGCCATGCCGTGTAGTGCGTATCTAGAAGTCAATACGCATTACGCATACATGCAAACCCTACGAAACCCTGATGAGCCTAATTTAGGAGATAAAGATGTCAAAAGAACGCAAAAAAGTGCGTGTGGCGATTATTGGTGTTGGCAACTGCGCCTCGTCGTTGGTGCAAGGCGTGCAGTATTACAAAGATGCTCCCGACGACGCGGAAATCCCCGGTTTGATGCACGCGACGGTGGGCGGGTATCACGTGCGCGACATTGAGTTTGCGGCCGCCATTGATATTGCCGAAGGGAAAGTTGGCAAAGATTTGAGCGAGGCCATCTGGGCGCACCCGAATAACACAATTAAATTTGCCGACGTGCCCCACCTCAATGTGCCGGTGAGCCGGGGCATGACCCACGATGGCCTGGGCAAATACTTGAAAGAGGTTGTCAAAAAAGCGCCCGGCCCCACCGACAATATCGTCAAAATCTTAAAAGATACGCGAACCGACGTCGTGATCAATTTCATGCCCGTTGGCTCGGAAATGGCGACAAAATGGTACGTGGAGCAGGCGTTGGAAGCAGGCTGCGGCTTTGTCAATGGCATCCCGGTGTTTATTGCCAGTTCTGAATATTGGGGACCGCGTTTTCAGGAGCGCGGGCTGCCCATTGTCGGCGACGACATCAAGAGCCAGGTGGGGGCGACCATCACCCATCGCGTCCTGACAACCCTCTTCAAGGATCGCGGCGTGCATCTGGATCGCACCTACCAGCTCAATTTTGGCGGCAACATGGATTTTTACAACATGTTGGAGCGCGAACGGCTGGAATCGAAGAAGATCTCCAAGACGAACGCCGTGACCAGCCAACTGCCTTATGATTTGGGCGCGGAGAATGTCCACGTTGGGCCAAGCGATTATGTACCGTGGTTGACAGACCGTAAATGGTGCCAGATTCGCATGGAAGGGCGCGCATTTGGCAATGTACCCCTGAATTTGGAATTGAAGCTGGAAGTATGGGATTCGCCAAACTCGGCCGGGGTGATGATTGACGCCGTGCGCTGCGCCAAATTGGCGATGGACCGGGGTATTGGCGGGCCGCTGATTGCGCCGTCCGCTTACTTTATGAAGTCGCCGCCCCAGCAGTTTACCGATGACGTGGCGCGGCAGATGGTGGAAGAGTTTATCGCCGGTAAACGGTGATTCGGTAATCAGTGATCGGTAATCGGTGGAACCGCCGATTACCGATCACTGATGTGATATAATCGGTACGTGAACAACTGTTTGATATGTACGACGAGGTGAAATCATGTTTGGAAGTTTTGGCACACCGGAATTACTCATCATCTTAGTGGTGGTGCTGCTGGTTTTTGGCGTTGGTCGCATTAGTAAACTGGGCAGCGAAATGGGCAAAGGGATTCGCGCTTTCCGTGAGGGCGTGCGCGAAGGGCAGGCTGAAGAAAAAAATCAGGACGAATTCAAAGAATCATAGGAAACCGTTGAGGTCTTGTGACTTCGCAGGTTCGAGATTGCGACGATGGACAGCGTTTTTGGCATTGGCTTCCCTGAACTCGTCCTGATTTTGCTGCTGGCCGGCATTGTGATGGGGCCGCAGCGGATTCGGGATGTGGCGCGTTGGCTGGGTTTGATCACGGTCAAATTGCAGGCGATTTCGCGTACATTTGTGCGTCAGTTGAATTCAGAATTGGATAACCTGGATGAAGGCAACGATCTGCGCGGCGCGATGCAGGATGTGCAAGAGCTGCGCCGCCAGGTGGATGAACTGCGGCGGGAATTGATGACGACGGCCGTTAAACCCATCCAAGAAATCAAGGCCGTACAGGAAGAAATGAACCGCTCTATTGCCCCGCCGCAGTTGTGGGAGAAGCAGATGGGGAGTGGGCGCGCAACGGCCGTCACCCCCCCCGCTGTAGATGGCAAAGATGGCAACCCGCCCACCGCCCCAATCCCCTTACCGAAACTTGTTGACGTCCCGGATGACCCCGCATGAGTAAAAAAGCAGTTGTTTCTAAAACGGCCGCCGACACAGCCGAGGAAACGTTCCTGGAAATGAGGCTGCTGGAGCACCTCAACGAACTGCGCAAGCGGCTGACGTGGGCCGCCGGGTTCTTATTGGTCGCTACGCTGTTCAGCTTTGCCTTTGCCGAGCCGGCGCTCAATTTTTTGATGATCCCCTACGCCAACAGCATCGCCGACGCCCAACTGCAAACGCTGCGGCCGACGGAAGGGCTGGAAACGTTCTTCAAAGTATCGCTGATGATGGGCGGCGTCATCTCCATGCCCATGATTTTGTGGCAGTTTTGGCTGTTTATCGCGCCGGGACTGACAAAGCATGAACGTCGCTACGTCTATGTGTTCATTCCCAGCGCCCTGGCGCTGTTTGCCCTGGGATTGTTGTTTACCTGGTTTGTGCTCGCGCCGGCGGCCGTTTCCTTTCTCGGTAATTTCTTGCCCGACATCTTCAAAACAGATTGGCAAAGTCAGGAATATATCGGCTTTTTATTGACCATGCTTTTCTGGGTTGGGGTCAGCTTTGAAATGCCGGTGGTGATCTATTTGGTGTCCCGTGTCGGGCTGGTGACGGCCAAAACATTGCGTGAGCAGTGGCGGTTGGCGATTGTGGGGATTGCGGTGTTGGCGGCGGCCATTACCCCCTCCATTGACCCGCTGACGATGCTGTTAACCATGGCGCCGTTGGTTGTGTTGTATGGCCTGAGCATTATTTTAGCCGTTATCGGGCAGCGTCAGTTTGAGAAATCTATGGCAATTGAGTAATAGTCAGGGGCGGTAATCGGTGGTCGGTAATCGGTAATCGGTGGTCGGTATGTGATGCCTGACGACTCAAAAATGGAGGATGATGATGGAAACGGCCGTTTCCCATGCACGTACACAGTATGACCAATATCTGGAACAATTGTTAGAACTGCTGCGCATTCCCAGCGTCAGCGCCTTGCCGGAACACCGTTCCGATATTCAACGCGCCGCCGACTGGCTGGCCGCCGACATGCGGCGTATCGGGCTGGAACATGTGCAAGTCATCGGCACGGCCGGAAATCCAGTCGTTTATGGCGATTGGCTCCATGCCGGGGAGGGCGCCTATACGGCGCTGCTCTATGGTCATTATGACGTGCAGCCGGCCGATCCCCTGGAAAAATGGGAGACGCCCCCCTTCACGCCCACCATCCGCGACGACAAGGTATATGCGCGCGGCGCCAGCGACAACAAAGCGCAGATGTTTTCACAGTTGAAAGCGTTAGAGTCACTGCTGGCGGTTCACGGCCGTTTACCCGTCAACGTCAAAGTGCTGCTCGATGGCGAAGAAGAGACTGGCTCGCCCAATTTGCCCGCTTTTGTCGCCGCTTATAAAGAGATGCTCCAGGCCGACTCCATCCTCATCTCCGATGGGGCGATGATCAGCTCTGACCAACCCGTCATTGAATATGCCTTACGCGGCGTCATCTCCGGTGAAATTCGCGTCTCTGGCCCCGGCCGTGACTTGCACTCTGGCAGCTATGGCGGTTCCGTCCACAACCCGCTGCAAGCCCTGGCCGAGATCATCAGCAAGCTGCACGACGAATTTGGCTGGGTCAAAATCCCCGGCTTTTATGATCGCGTCGTCTCCATGACGGCCGCCGAGCGCGCCCTGCTGCGCCAGGTTCCCTATGATGAAGCGCAGTGGCTGGCGGAAACCGGCGCGCCCAAACCATGGGGCGAACCGGATTACACCCTGCTAGAGCGCATGACCGCCCGCCCCACCTGTGAAATCAACGGCATCTGGGGCGGCTTCCAGGGAACGGGCGATAAAACGATCATTCCGGCAGAAGCAGGCGCTAAAATTTCTATGCGCCTGGTCGCCAATCAAGATGCGGATGAGATTGCGGAATTGTTTACCGAATACGTCACCAGCATCGCGCCGGAGACGGTGCGCGTGCAAGTGACCATTCATGCCGGGGCGAATGCGGCCGTCACCCCCTTTGATTCGGCGGAGATAGCCGCCGCCATGCGCGCCTACAAAGTGGCCTGGGGCGCCGAAGCGGTGCGCAGCCGCGCCGGTGGTTCGCTGCCCATCGTCGTCACCCTACAGCGCGAATTGGGCATTCCCTTCGTCCTCATGCCCTTTGGTCTGGACGACAACCGGCATTCCCCCAACGAACATTACCATCTGTCCCATTTTACACGCGGCATTGCCACCGCCATTCATTATTACCATTATCTGGCGGAAGCGTGACGATTTGCGATTGACGATTTGCGATTGACGATTTGCGATTTGCGATTTGCGGCATCGTGTATCAAGCGAGGCATCTTCTTTACAAATTAGCTTGGATTGCGTCATTCCTTCGACAGACTCAGGACAGGTCTGAGCGGAGTCTTCGGCCCTGAGCGAAACCGAATGGGGAAGCATCCCAACGGCCTCGGTCATTTCACCGATTACCGATCACCGATCACCGATTACCGCTTACCGCTTACCGATTACCGCTTACCGGCAACCTGCGCTATACTTCCCTCCCCATGAACAAAGTACTATGCACCGTGGGTATCTTTGCCCATAATGAAGAAGCCAATATCGGCAGCCTGCTGCTCAACATGCGTGAACAGCGGCTGCAAACAGTTGAGATTCGGGAAATCATCGTCGTCAGCAGCGGCTCAACCGACCACACCGACGAAATTGTCCACAAGTACGCGGCGCAAGACCCGCGCGTCAAGCTGCTGGTACAGGAGCAGCGCGAAGGGAAAGCGTCGGCCATTAACCTGTTTTTGCGCCAGATGACCGAACGGGTGCTGGTGATTTGCAGCGCCGACTTACAGCCCCAGCCCGACACAATCGAAAAGCTGCTGGCCCCCTTTGCCGACCCGGAAATGGGCATGACCAGCAGCCGGCCGGTGCCGGTGAATGACCCGAACACCTTCATGGGTTTTGCCGCCCATCTGCTGTGGGGTTTGCACCATGAAATTAACGCCAGCGGCGGCTTTAAGGCGGGCGAGATGATCGCCTTCATCAAAATTTTCGAGCGCATTCCCTACAAAACATCGGTAGACGAGGCGAGTATTGAGCCGGTGATTCGCGGCCAGGGGTACAAAGTGCGCTACATCGCCGATGCGCTGGTCTTGAACAAGGGGCCGGAAACGGTGGATGACTTTTTGCGGCAGCGGCGGCGCATTTATTCCGGCCATCTGGACATTAAGCAGTTGTTGGGTTATTCGGTGAGCACCATGAGCGGCGGCCATGTATTGAAGATGCTGCTGCGCCACATGGATTGGCGGCCGAAGCAGTTTGTGTGGACGTGGGGGGTGGTGCTGTTGGAGGTGTACGGCCGTTACCTCGGCTGGCGTGACTTCAAAAACCGCAAAGACCACACCGTTTGGGAAATCGCCACCACCACCAAAGAACTTGCCCCGACAAAGGAGTCATGAGCGCTGGCGACCTAAAGGGTCCCATCGCTTCGTCATCTTATGAAATCAATGCCTGGCGTTTTGGCGCGCATCCCCTTATTCAGACTATACCGGCGTTTTGGCTGGCCCAAAATGCTGCCTATCAACATCACCCTCTCCCCATCCCCCAAATGCAACTCCCGCTGCCTCACCTGCAATATCTGGATGAAGCGGGAAAATGAGCTGACCCTGGCCGAATGGGACAAGGTGTTGGCCTCATTGGGCGACGCGCCCTACTGGTTCACCATCAGCGGCGGCGAGCCGCTCATGTTCCCGGACATTGTGGAGCTGACCAAACTGGCCTACAAACATTGCAAACCCGGCATCATCAACATCCCCACCAACGCCATCCTCAAAAGCGGGCCGGAGCGCGTGCGTGAAATCCTCAAAACCTGCACCGACTCGCAGTTGATCATCAATTTGTCCTTAGATGGCGTGGGCGAAAAACATGACTTCATTCGCGGCGTGCCTGGCAATTTTGAGAAGTTCGAGGAACGCCTGCAACAATACCTGGCGCTGCGTGAAGAGTTCCCCAACCTGGCGGTGGGCATTCATTCGGTGGTGTCCGTGTTCAGCGTGGGGCATCTGGATGAACTGATCGCCTATGCGGACCAATCGGGCGCGGACCAATTTATCACCGAAATCGCCGAGCCGCGCGTGGAACTGGACACCGTAGGGCTGCCCATCACGCCGGACAAAGAATCGTACCGCGCCGCCATTGACCAGCTCATCGCCTACGTCAACAGCAAGCAGTACAAGGGCGTGTCGCGCATTACCGAGGCGTTCCGCCTGGAGTATTATGACCTGGTGAAGCGCATTTTGGAGGAGCAAGACCAGGTGATCGGCTGCTATGCAGGGTGGGCGAGCGCGCAAATTTACGCCGATGGCACGGTCTGGCCCTGCTGCGTGCGCGCCGATGACCTGGGCAATTTGCGCGACCATAACTACGATTTTAAGGAAATCTGGTTTGGCGAGAAGATCAAGGACGTGCGCCGCAGCATTGCCGCGAGGGAATGCCACTGCCCGCTGGCGAATGCGTCGTATACCAATATGCTGCACGACATTCCCACGGTGGCGCGGGTGGGCGTGAAGGTGATCACGCCGGATGCGATTCAGGTGCGGAGAAGAGAGTGACACGGCGCCACACGGAGGAGATACAGAGGCGCACGGAGAGATTCGGAAAGAAAAGGTGATGTATGGCGTTTGAGTGGCTGAATAAATTCCACAAAGAGATGGAGAAGCCGGACAATTACGCGGAGAAGACGCTGGCGCAGTACCGGCTGGGAATGAAGGCGAAGGGTTCGATTGCCGGGGTGCGCATTGTGGTGGATGCGGATGGGTGCGCGGCGTGCCAAGCGTTGGACGCAACGGCCGTTTAC
>JACSRF010000543.1 GCA_014879875.1 Anaerolinea sp. | reverse complement strand
GACAGGCTGTGATGCGTGACGAGTGATGCGTGACCAGAGAGACCACACGCATCACTCGTCACATGTCACTCCGAACCCCATGAAATCCTGTAGAGCCTGAATGATGACGTTGTTGAAGAGATCGTGAAACGTGATACGGTTAATCGCGGCTATGCTAAAATGACGGGTATACTTGCTGTGGTCGGTCTACTTCGGCATTGCTCAGGACAAGCCTGACCGTGCCACCTTTGCACCGACCACCTTCCCAAACGGAGGAAAAAACCATGATTGCGAATGCGCCAACGAAGGCATCTGGCAAAACGAAACAAAAACAGCAACGGCAAACGGCCGTTGCCCCAACGGCCGTTGCCCCAACGCCACTCACCGCTGCCGAACTTTATCACATGGGCGATATCGGCCCCTCTGAACTTATCAACGGGGAGATTGTGACACAAATGCCAACTGGACACCCACACGCATTTATCGAAAGTATGCTCGCTTTTTTTCTAAACCTGTTCATGCGCCAACATAAAATAGGCCGCATTCTGACCGGCGAAGTAGGCATCATCACCAAACGCCAGCCGGACAGCATCCGCGCGGCAGACGTGGCCTTTATCTCTCATGAGCGGCTGGCGCTGGCGCAAACAGAAGGCTACCTGGATGTGGCTCCAGAACTGGTGGTGGAAATCATGTCGCCGGGCAATGCGTGGAGCGACGTGCAAGAGAAGCTGGCCGAATATTTCGCCATCGGCGTGCAGATGATCTGGGTGGTAGACCCACGCCTGGAGCAGGTTCACGTTTACCGTTCGTTGGAGCAGGTGCGGCTGCTGCGCAAGCAGGATACGCTGCCCGGTGAGGATGTGCTGCCCGGTTTTGCGGTGGCCTTAGTGGACATTTTTGATGCGGAATAATTGGGCTGTAACCATTCACGGCGTAACCTATCACGTTGAAGTTGCTGGGGATGAGCAACGGCCGTCCCTCCTCCTTTTACATGGTTTCAGCGGCAGCAGCCAAAACTGGGCCGCTCACGTCCCCGCGTTGGCGCAGCATTATCGTGTCATCACCCTGGACATTTTGGGGCACGGCCGTACAGATTCCCCCACCAAGCCCGCGCGCTACAGCATGGAAAAGGTAGCCAGGGACGTAACGGCCGTTCTCCAGCAATCGTCAATCGTCAATCCTGCGACAAGCTCAGGACAAGTTCGCCAATCGTCAATCGTCAATCTCCTGGGTTACTCCATGGGCGGCCGTCTTGCCCTCTACCTGGCCGTCCATTACCCCCACCTCTTCCACACCCTCATCCTCGAAAGCGCCTCCCCCGGCCTAGAAACAGAAGCAGACCGCGCCATGCGTCGCGGTCACGACAATCTTTTGGCTAACCTTATTTTGCGCGTTGGTATTGCGGCATTTGTAGATTATTGGGAAGCGCTGCCCTTGTGGGCCAGCCAACAGCAGCTTACGCCGGAACAGCGCGCCGCCCTGCGCGCCCAACGGCTGCAAAACAACCCCATCGGCCTGGCAAACAGCTTGCGCGGCATGGGCACAGGCGTGCAGCCCTCCCTCTGGCCCTATTTGCCGGGGCTAAACCTGCCCATACTGCTGCTGGCGGGCGCGTTAGATGAGAAGTTTGTCAGTATCAATACAACGATGCACCGTTTGTTGCTAAATTCACAATTAGAAATTATTGTCGGGGCAGGACATACGGTGCATTTGGAACGGCCGTCGTCCTTCCAACAGCATGTTCACAACTTTCTGGAGAGCGTGGCAGGCGGCGCCCGGCACAGTTGATCGCCACGCTTCACGCGCAAAATGATGCTATGGTCAACCTGGACACAATAACCAAACCGATCTTTCTGACCCCTGACCTCGCCATTGGCGGGAATGACGTGCTGCTGCTGGCCGGGCCGTGTAGTGTGGAGAGCTATGCGCAAACGCGCGCCGTCGCCGCAGCGGTTTACCATCATGGCGGCAAAATTTTGCGCGGCGGCGCGTTCAAACCACGCACTTCCCCCTATTCCTTCCAGGGACTAGGGCTAGAAGGGCTGCAAATCTTGCGCGACGTAGCCGACGAATTTGGCCTGCTGGTTATTAGCGAGGCGCTGGGGGTGGAGCATGTGCCCCTGGTGGCGCAGTATGCGGACATCATCCAGATTGGCAGCCGCAACATGCAGCATTACCCGCTGTTGTGGGCGGTGGGGGAGACGGACAAACCGGTGCTGCTCAAGCGCGGGTTCATGTCCACCATTGCCGAATGGCTGGCGGCCGCCGCACATATTGCCAGCCGCGGCAACGAGCGCATCATTCTCTGCGAGCGCGGCATCCGCACCTTCGAGACGGCTACGCGCAACACCCTGGACACCAACGCCATCGCTCTCATCAAGCAAACGACCCATTTTCCGATCATTGCCGACCCCAGCCACGCCACCGGCCGCGCCGACCTGGTGCTGGCCGCCGCGCGCGCCAGCCTCGCCGCCGGGGCCGATGGGCTGCTGGTGGAACTACACCCCAACCCGGCCGCCGCCCTTTCCGACGGTGACCAATCGCTGCCGTTGGAAGCGCTGCCACAGTTAATGGCGCAAAGCAGGGCAATAGCAGCGGCGATGGGGCGTGGCGCAACATAAACCACGCAGGCACCTTAGCCTATGTGTATTGTTTCAGTTCTTGGTCTATACGCTCTTTCAAAAACACTTTTATCAATGATTGATAAGGTACATCGCGCTTATTTGCTATTAACCGTAGCTCGTTCAACATCAGTTCTGGCAAGCGTAAAGAAATCGTCTTGGTTGATGGTTTTAACAAGGGCAGAATAGTCTCTTCGGCTTCACTCCAGTCCATGTATTCGGTCGAGTCGTGAGAAGCCCAAAACGCGCGTTCTTCGTCCTCATTTTTGAAGGTTGGTATATCTTTTAACTCGTTCACCATATTTTCTTGCCTCTTTCTGGTTCATATCACGGGCTGAGATGATCCGAATCAAGCTGTGGCGCGGGACTACGGCCGTTGCCAATGCAAACGGCCGTTCTTACCCAACACCTCATGATTCCCTACAAACTCAACCAACCTGCGGCGTTTCACGTCCACAACTTTTGCTGATTGAAACGGCCGCAACCTACACCAAACCACCCGCCAACCAACTACCCCAAATTACCGCGCCGCATTCAAAACGGCGACCTGCGCCGCGCAGCCCAACGGTCGAGTTCAGGCGCGTTGCAGAGCAACGTCACCTGCAACCCATTGTTGGGCGGCTTTTCAAGTTAGCAATTGATCTAGACGGTCTAGCGTAATAGTAAGCGGAAATCCTTTTTTGGTGTTAAGCGGTTTTTTCTGTTGCGCCACCCAGGCAATACATCGCGATGCTGTTACAACTCCCTGGGTTAACCTGAGGCCATCCATAATGGTTAAGGCTCGCTCTTGGAACGTCGGAGTTTGCCGTATTTCTTCTACAATACCCAGAAGTTGTTTTTCGTTGAACTTTGTAATGTCAATGCGTTTACCAACTCCCAAATAGACAATACGGCTTGCATTATCGGCTTGCTCTCCCCCTACAGGCATGACGATGATCGGTTTTCCTGAAGCCAGAGCTTCATTTATGCTGTTGTTGCCACCATGACTGATGAAAAGGTCAATTTTATTCAACAAACTAATTTGGGGAACGCTTCTGTATATCGTTGCATTCTTGGGTATCGTGCTCTTTTGTAATTTCTGATAGGCGCCGCCCGCGCTGACTATGACCTGGTAGTCTGGAACATCAAGCGCACGCATTATCTTTCGGAAAATTTCCGGCTTATTATTGAAAACCGTGCCGAGTGAAACATAGATTTTAAATTTATCAGACCGCAATCGGTCAAATGAGAATTCTTCTTTTTCTTCACGCTTACCAAAGCAAGGCCCAATGAAAAAGGTGTTATCTGTGAGGTTATTGCGTGGCGCCTCCATATTTGTGGCGCTGGCAACTAGATTTAACCACGATGAATAAGGACGCCGCAACATATCCAATTCAGCTGGCTGCAAACCAAATGCTCGTCTTGCATTATTAACAAGCCTGTCAAGACGTTCGATGAACTGGCTCTCTCGGCCAACATATTCATTAGCTGGGTTAGAGTAATCACTCCCAATCGGCAGACCGCTGCCAAAAGGCGGGATTCCATCACCGCGAAACGGCAAGCCACTATGATAAATCACGACATAAGGAATCTGGGCAATTTCAGCTGCTAAACTCGCGGCTGGAAAGGCAAAATCTGTAACGAGGACATCGGGGCAGTATCCTTTAATGTATTTGAGAACATATCGCGTGTTATGCTTTATCCCTTTATAGAACATGTTAAAGGCGTGGATGGTTTCTTCATACCCTGATTTATAGGGCAAGAAAAAGGCATTCCATATCAAGGCAAGGTGAGGAGGTATAAGATCACAGACAAGACCCTTCTGCGTAATTCTATTAGGAATAGCATTACCTGTATCAAAAACCTGAATGCCTGTTCTTGCCCCGCGAATACCTGGCATCAAAAACCGGACGGAATGTCCCTCTTCTTTCATCTGAGAGGCAATACTGAGAAGCGTATTCAAATGGCCTATACTCGGCTGATTCAAGAAAATGATTTTGCTCATCATTGCCGATCTCCTGCCCACTTTACAACAGTGCATTTGCCTGAGAAGCTTCCAGAATTGGAAACTTTGTAACCGTTCACCCCCCGCCGGTTGAGCTTGTCGAAACCGGCGTCCCCTTCGACAGGACTTCGGCGTGAGATCAGTCGAACGCTCAGGGGGGCGGGCTGATTGACTGACAAATCTCATTTTCGGGGCAAAAGGTTAATTCTGTCAGACAATCAGGGGGCGGGAGTGAATGATTACTTTGTTGGGTTTGGTTGAGCCGGTCACGCGCATCGCGTAGGTCGTCGAGCATCTTCTTGCTGAGATGCAACAGTCGCTCTGGCGCAAGCGATGCCCAGTATGCCTGACTGAGTTGTTTCAGGTCGTGATCCGTTAAGCGCATGTCTCCAATTTATACCGAATTTGGTTATTGTGCCAGCCAATCTTTTAGGGGGAGTGAATGGTTACGGGGTCTACGTCATCACGGATATGCCGATACTTCTTGGCAAGCATGCGTAGATTGCGTTTGAACTCTGGGGTGAATTGTATGTCGTCAGTCAGTCTTCGATCCCTGTCCACAATTCTGCAATCGGCAAGGTTTCTGACCGCAATGCTTCTTGCCAGCCCTGACGAAAACTCTCTTCAGCTGGCTTTAGGGCAATGCTTTGACGAAATAGGTGGATCATCTCCAACAATAGCGGCAAGTATTCGTCCGGCGTCTGCGCCACTTCCTGGCGAATCCGGTCTGTATAGGTGGCTTGATAGGTCGTCATTTTTCATCCCTTTCTACGGTGATGTCGGTTCTTCCATCTGTGCCATATCAGCTCCTTTGTCAAGCGATTTTTTACTGACGACTGCCGCGCCTAACGAAGTAAGGATTCATGCGGCGCGTAGTCTGCGGAGCCACCGCATAATGGCATTTTACGAATGCGGCATTCATTGAATGCCGCATTGTAGCAGTTTGGACTGGACAAGGTCAATAATCAACGCTGTCAATATGCGCCCGCAACGCCACTCAAGGGGACTGCCAGGGGGCGGCGGTGACCGGCGGCGGTCAATCAGGGCGAGGCAGCGGCGAGATAAGGCCATATGTTCCGACAAACATGATGCGCCGCCGCCTCGCCCCTACACGGGGAATGGCGTTACAATAGCAGCATGAAATCTGCAAAACTCATTTTATCGGCCGTTCTTCTCCTACTAAGCTGCCAACTCCCCAACTACCTGCTGTCGGACGGGGCTTCTGACCCGCTCGCCGCTCACGACGTTGACCGCGCCAATGCCATCGTTCTCAGCGGGGGGCAGCCGCGCACGCTGGACCCGGCCCGTACTTATGGCGGCCCGGATGACGCCCTGGGCGCGATTTTTAGCGGGCTGGTGACGCTGGATCAGCAGCTTCAGGTGCAGCCCGACCTGGCCGCCGGCTGGCAAATTAGCGACGATGGGCTGGTGTATACCTTTTATCTGCGCAAAAATGGAGTGTTCCACGACGGCCGTCCCGTCACCGCGCAAGATGTCATTTTTTCCTGGGAACGCGCGGCCGACCCGGCCACCGGTTCTGATACGGCGCAAACGTACCTGGGGGACATTGAAGGGGTGGCGGAGAAGTTGGCGGGAACGGCCGTCGCCATCAGCGGCCTACGCGCGGTGGACGAACACACCCTGGAAGTACGTCTCACCGCGCCCGTCGTTTACTTTTTAGAAAAACTGGCCTACCCGGTCGCCTTCGTCGTTGATCGCGACAACGTGGCGCAGCGTGATTGGGAACATCAGGTGAATGGAACCGGCCCCTTTACGCTGCAAACGTGGCGCGACGATGACATCCTCATCCTGGCGCGCAACGACTACTTTTACCGCGCACCGGCCAAAATCAGCCATCTTGTTTACCTGCTCGGCCCTAATTTACCCCTATCCTTGTATGAGCAGGGGCAAATTGACCTGGTGGGCGTGGGCGGCGACACGCTGGCGCGGGTGCAAGACCCGAATGACCCGCTGGCGGCCGATTTACGCCAGGCGGCCAGCCTGTGTACGTCGGTGATTGGCCTAAACAACCGTCTGCCGCCGCTGGATGACGCGCGCGTGCGCCAGGCGTTGGCGTATGCGCTGGATCGGGAAAAGCTGGTGAACATTTTTTGGCGCGACAGTGGTTTGCTGGCGGCGGGGGCGCTGCCGCCGGGGATGCCGGGTTATGGCGGCGTGACGGAATCACTGCCCTTTGATCCGGCGCGCGCGCGCGCGCTGTTGGCGGATGCGGGCTACGCTGACCCGTCTGACCTGGGCACGCTGACGTATTACACGGCCGGGTATGACACGGTGGGCGCGTTGGTAACGGCCGTCATCACGCTCTGGCAAGAAACGCTGGGCATTACCATCGAGCCTGTTCTCATTGATCCCTACACCTACAACGAGCAGCTTTACGCCGGCGACATCGGCCACTTCTTTGCCAGCGGCTGGTGCGCCGATTACCCTGACCCGCAAAACTTCCTCGACATTTTATACTACAGTGGCTCCGGGCAAAATCTCAGCGGCTACGCCAACGCGCAGGTGGACGACCTGCTAGAGCAGGCGCGCGTGGAGCGGGACACAGCCGCCCGCCTGGCCCTGTACGCGCAGGTGGAGCAGCAGTTAGTCGCCGATGTACCGGTCATCTTTTTGGCGCATGGGGTAACGGCCGTGCTCGTCAAGCCCCGCGTGCAAAATTACGTCCTCACCTCGCTTGGCGTGGCGCAATGGGATCAAGTGTGGTTGGAGGAGTAATGTTTCGTGAAGCATGATTCACCCCTACTCATCGCCTTATAGAACATGGTACAATTTACCTGTAATTCGTAGTCTGCCAGGCTGATTTTGCAAGATCGGCCTACGGCAGCTTCTACAATTGTGGTTGGAGGTTCGAGCGTATGGCACAAATCACCTTAGAGCCAGAAGTTATTGACATTCCAGAACCGGACATTTCCCATATTGAAACGGAGGATGATACGCCGGTGGATAACATTTTCTCCGAAAAACAACAACGCCTGCTCACGGAAAGCCTGTACACGTCCTGGCGCGGTCACCCAACAAAGGATCGGCCGTTTGTCGCCCTGGCAAACGTTGGCCTGTTTTTTGCCACAGATGAACCCGCGCTTGTGCCCGACATGCTCCTCAGCCTGGATGTGCATTTGCCAGAAGAGTTGTGGGAGAAGAAACACCGCTCGTACTTCATTTGGGAATATGGCAAACCGCCGGAAGTCGTGGTTGAGGTTGTCTCAAACCGCAAAGGCGGAGAACTGGGCAAAAAGAAAAAGCGGTATGCTCAAATCGGCATTGCTTACTATGTAGTTTTTGATCCGGCGCGCCACCTGGGGAACAAGGTCGTTTATCTGTTTGAACGGCGCGGTGGGGAGTATGTAGAGGTACGCAAGTTGTGGCTGCCGGCCGTTGGCCTGGGGTTAACTGTATGGAATGGCGAATATGAGGGCCAGTTGGAAGATTGGTTGCGCTGGTGTGACCGGGAGGGCAACTTGATTGCTACGGGCGCAGAAGCGGCGCAACAAGCCTATTGGCAAGCCGCGCAGGAGCGGGAACGGGCCGAGCAGGAACGGGAACGAGCTGACCAGGAGCGAGAACGAGCTGAGCAAGAGCGAGAACGAGCAGAACGGTTGGCGGCGCAGCTGCGCGCGCTGGGGATAGAACCGGCGGGCTGAACCGATGGTCGTATTCATCAATAATTGATTGCCAGGAACCGTGTCCTTTTGCAAGGGCACGGTTCCTTAACTTTTCATGGGGCGTTGTTATGGATTCCTTGCGCGATTTATTTTTGTTAGACCCAGACGTCCATTTTCTCAATCATGGCTCGTTTGGCGCTGCGCCGCGCCCGGTGATGGCGGCGTACCAGGCGTGGCAGATGCGGTTGGAGCGGCAGCCGGTGCAGTTTATTGTCACCGATTTGCCCGGTCTGTTGCAGCAGGCGCGGGAGGCGTTGGGGGGATACTTGCGCGCCCCGGCAGCCGATCTGGTGTTTGTGCCCAATGCCACCTTTGGCGTCAATGTCGTTGCCCGTTCGCTGGCTTTGCAGCCGGGTGACGAAATTCTTGCCAGCGACCATGAATATGGCGCCTGCGAGAATGCGTGGGCGCTGGTCTGCCGCAAAACGGGAGCGGTGTACAAGCAGCAGCCGATTCCTTTGCCGGCGGCGACGCCGGAGGAGATGGTCGCTCAATTTTGGCAGGGGGTGACGCCGCGCACAAAGGTCATTTTTCTCAGCCACATCACGTCGCCCACGGCGCTGACGCTGCCGGTAACGGCCGTTTGCGCCCGCGCGCGCGAGGCTGGTATTCTGACACTGGTGGATGGAGCGCACGCGCCGGGGCAGCTACCGCTCAATTTGCCAGAACTCGGCGCCGATTTTTACACCGGTAACTGCCATAAATGGATGATGGCTCCCAAAGGGGCGGCGTTTTTGTACACGCGCCCGGAGCGGCAGGCGCTGCTGGAGCCGCTGGTGGTCAGTTGGGGATATGGCGATAATTGGGGCTTCAGTTTTGGTTCGCAGTACCTCGATTATTTGCAGTGGTGGGGCACGAAGGACCCGGCGGCGGCGTTGGCGGTTCCGGCGGCCATTGAGTTTATGGCGGAACATGATTGGGAAAGGGTGCAGGCGCGCTGCCATACATTGGCGCGGGAGACGGCGCAGCGCATTGGCGCATTAACGGGGCTGTCGCCTTTGTACCCGGATGATGGTTACGTCCAGTTGGCGGCCATGGAATTACCGACGGGGGTGGATACGGCCGTTCTCAAACAACGCCTCTACGACGAATACCGGGTAGAAATCCCCCTCATCCAATGGCAAGGGCGCAAACTCATTCGCCTGTCGGTACAGGGGTACAACACGCAAGAAGATATGGAAGCCCTGGTTAACGCCTTGACGGAGCTGCTGCCCCAAGGAATGAAAATTAAATAACATACGGCTACGCCATTCCCAACGCTTCCAGCATCGGCCGGAATTTCAGCCCTGTTTCCTCCCACTCCTTTTGCGGCTCCGAGTCGGCGACAATGCCCGCGCCGGCGTACATCCAGACGCGGTTTTCCTGGGTAACGGCCGAACGAATCGCCACCGCAAACTTGCCATCCAGCGTATGGTCAATCCAGCCGACAGGCGCGCCGTACCAGCCACGCGGCACAGGTTCCGCTTCACGCAGGAATTCCAGCGCGGGGCGGCGCGGCGTGCCGCCGAGAGCCGGGGTGGGATGCAGCCGCTCGACCAGGGGCAGTACGCCAGCGGCCTCACGCAAGATACCGATGATGGGCGTGTGTATGTGTTGAATATTGCTCAGTTGGTAAATGGTGGGGTCGGGGATGTGCAGGGAATGGACGGCGTGATGCAGGCGGCGTTGGATGGATTCGACGACAAGCTGCTGCTCGTGCCGATTTTTGGCGCTGTGCAGCAGTTCGGCGGCCAGGGCGGCGTCCTCTTCCGGGGTTGCGCCACGACGGATGGAACCGGCCAGGCCCATCGTTTCCACGCGCTGCCCGGTAGTTTGCACCAGTAGTTCGGGCGTAGCGCCAAAGAAGGCATGAAACGGCCGTGCCTCAAACAAAAAGCGATAACAACCGGCGTATGTCTGGTTCAGGTAAGCCAACGCCGCGTCCACATCTACCTGTTGGTCAAAACGCGCCTCCGCCACCCGTGCCAGCACCACTTTCTCAAACGCGCCCGCGCGGATGCGGTCAATGGCCGTGTTGAGCATCGCTTCCCAGGCGTCGTAAGGCATGGGGTAGTGGAGTGACGAGTGACGAGTGACGAGTGACGAGTGACGAGTGATGAGTGATGAGTGACGAGTGACGAGTGA
>JACSRF010000494.1 GCA_014879875.1 Anaerolinea sp. | reverse complement strand
ACCAGAGAGACCACACGCATCACTCGTCACATGTCACGCCGAACCCCATGAAATCCTGTAGAGCCATTCTTTTCTAGCTTGTCCAGGTTAGGGAAATAGCTGTTTTCATAGCGCAAAGTGTAACGACAGGTTATACCTGGGTCAAGCGCCTCCACATGTCATTCAACTGCGCCTACTCAACTACTTCACTGGTGTTGGCGTAATAATGCTCCGGGTGCGCCTGCCACCAATCCATCGCCCATTGCACCGCCTGGAAGATGCCTGCGCGCAGGGGAACTTGCGGCGTATAGTCCAGCAGCGCCCGCGCCTTGCCCACGTTGGCTACATAATGGGTCACTTCACCCAGGCGTGACGGCTTGATGGTCATGTCCGGCGTCTTGCCCAACGCTTCGCCCACAAACTCCGCCATCTGCACCAGACTGTTGCCTTGCCCATAGGCCAGGTTGATGGTGTGGTTGGCAATTTCACCACTGACGAGCTTTTCAATGCCGGCGTACACGCCGGCCACGCAATCATCCACGTAGGTAAAGTCCAGTACCTTCTCTTTGCCATAGATGGTAATGGGCTTGCCCTGGCTGATCTGGCGGATGAAGTGGGGGATGACGCGCAGCATTCGGTGGATGTCGTTGTCGTAACGGCCGTAGACATTGCTAAACCGAAACACCAGATAGCGCAGCCCGTAACATTGCGCATACGAATAAATCAGCGCTTCGCCGGAGATTTTGCTGGCGGAGTATGGGCTTTCCGTGAAGGCGAAGTCAGCGTAAGACTCCTCGGTGATATAGCGATGAATGTCGCCGTACACCTCGCGCGAACTGCTGAAAATAAGGGGCACGCCGTTCTGGCGGCAATATTCCAGCACATTAAAGTTCATGGTGATGTTTTCCAGCGCCCGCTCCGGCTGCTTCACCAATTCATGCACCTTCGCATGGTTGGCGAAATGCACCACCAGGTCAATATCGGGTGGATAAGGGACGTGACCGATGCCCCCTTTGAAGCTGGTATACTGTTTGCTCAGGTCTTGCAGCAGGGTTTCGATTTCGTTGCTCCACGGGTTAGGGCGGATGTCTATGCCAAAAACCTGGTGGCCTTTCTCTTGCAAAAAGAGGCCCAAATTCGTGCCAATCTGCCCGCTGGAACCGGTGATGAGGATGTGCATAAGTGTGTCTCCTGAAAGGAAGTTTGGCTAATTGTCAATGGTCAATGGCTGATTGTCAATGATTAACCACACATAGGCGGCTCTATTCTAACCCCTTGAAGAGAGGGTGTATGGATAACAAAGAGAAAAAGGCGAGAAAAGCAGTACAGGAACCTGTTATAATGGCGATCAAGAGGTGTGCTATGAAACGATTTTTTCTTGGGTTTGTGATTTTGTCATTGGTCATAGTGATGCGTGTGGCTGCCCAGAATGAAACAGAGACCAATTATCTCTATTTGCCCATGGTGCAACGGCCGTATCCTTTCGCCAAAACTGCCTTTAGCCCCTTTTATCTGCAAAACTTTGCCAACAATGCCGGTTGCAACTGGTTGGGCATGGCAGGGGAAGTGCTTGATACGCAAGGGCAACCAGCGTCCCCCGGCGTCTATTGGGTACACGTCTGGGGCAGCGGCATTGACAACCGCGTGATGGTAGGCAGCGCGCCAGATTATAGCCCGGCCGGATGGGAGCAGTTTTTGTTTGGCGCCCCTGTGGTACGTGATTACCTCATTCAATTGGAAACGGGTGCGGGAACGGCCGTTTCCCCAATTTATCCTGTGCAGACACGTGCATCCTGTAACGAAAATCTGGTACGTTTTGACTTTTATGAGCTTCCGTAGCGCTTGTTTATAGCAGTTGTAGCCAACGTGAGATTGGCGTATACTGCCCCAGAAGCATTACCAAATCAACCAACAGACAAACCAACTTACATACACACTATGGACAAAATCATCATTAAAGACCTGCTCATGCGCGGCATTATCGGCATCAACCCCGATGAGCGCGTCAAGCGACAAGATATTCTCGTCAACATCGTCCTTTACGCCGACATCAGCCGCGCCGCGGCAACAGATGACATCGAATACGCCGTCAACTATAAGACCATCAGCAAACAGGTGATTGACCGCGTGGAAGAGGGGAGCGATTTCCTGGTGGAAAAGCTGGTTACGGACCTGGCGCGCATGATCCTCACCGAATACCCGGACGTGCAGAAAGTGCAGGTGCGTGTGGAAAAGCCAGGCGCGCTGCGCTTTGCGCAGTCGGTGGGTATCGAGATTGAGCGCACACGAGCGGATTTTGGTCTGTAAACCTTTCGTCTTATCAGGTCTGATCAACGCAAACGCCTATGAACCACGTCTACCTGGTCCTCGGCTCCAACATTGAGAAGGAGCGTCATTTGCCGCAGGCAATACGGCTGCTGCGCGAGCTGACGACGGTGGTGCAAGTAGCAGGAGTTTATGAGACGGCTCCGGTGGGTTTATTAGAGCAGCCGGTGTTTTGGAACACGGCCGTTCTCATCCACACGCCGCTCTCCCCAGCCGAAGTGAAGACCCATATCCTGGGTGAAATCGAGCGCCGCCTGGGGCGCGTGCGCCAGGCAGACAAGAACGCGCCGCGCACCATTGACCTGGACATCGTGCTGTTTAACGAGGGGGTGGGGGAGTATGATGGGGGCGACGGCCGTTTCCGCCCCATTCCCGATCCCGATCTGCTCAAATTCCCCCACGTGGCCGTGCCCATCGCCGAACTGGCCCCCAACCTGCCCCATCCCGTCACCGGCGAACCGCTGCAAGCTATTGCCGAGAGGCTGTCCGGTACCGGGCAGCCCATTGTCTTACGCCGCAGCGACATCATTATTTCGTGAAACGTGAAGGCGGGCGCTTCATGTTTTCATTTTCGGCCAACTTTTGCTAACGGCGCACTCTTACACAGGGTAGGGTTCCCTTATGCGGCAGCTTATACCCCATTTCATTGTCAGACAGTATGACGCCGGTGTGTATAACGGCCGTTTCCCTGCGGCTACCCTGGTGCTAGACATCTCCGGCTTCACGGCCATCACCGAAGCCATTGTCCAACGCGGCTGGCAAAACACCGAAATCCTGGCCGACGTCATGCAGCGCCTGTTCGACCTTCTGATACAGCAGGTTTACAATCATGGGGGGTTCATTGCCAATTTCGCGGGTGACGCTTTTACCGCCATTTTCCCGCAGACAACGGCCGTCGCCTCCGAATGGTTAGCTGTCGCTGCCGCCTGGGGGTGTCAGACAGCACTCAGCAGCGCCGCGCAGCAGCAAACACCACTGGGCGAATTTACCTTTGCCCTGCGCCTGGGGGTTGGCTGCGGAGACGTGCAGTGGCAAATTCTGCGTAACCTGGGAAGTCCCGATGAAGATCAAATTGCCGCCGCTTATTTTTTCGGCGGCCAGGGTGTTGAGGATTGCCTGGCGGCCATCAGGCAAGCGATGCCGGGCGAATTACTACTGTCGCCAACCCTTTATGCGCGGCTGGCGGCACGCCTGGTTGTCACCCCTAAAGACCACTTCTTTCAGCTACAACAGCTTGACCATCCCCTGCCTGCGCCCCAACCGTTCGACGTGACAGCCCATCTGCTTGACGAGAGCGCCTTTATTCCGGCCGCTTTACAGCATGTACACGGCCGTGGCGAATTCCGCCAGGTTGTCACATTGTTCATCCTGGTGCAGCACGAAGCAGACCTGGCGGCGCTTATTCAGCACATCTTTCAATGGCAGCGTCGTTATGGCGGTTACTTAAATACCGTGCAGGCCAGCGACAAAGGGTACAATTTGCTGCTCTTTTGGGGGATGCCCCGCAGCCGTGAAAATGACGTGGAGCGAGCGCTCGCCTTTGCCCTGGCGTTGGCGGCGACCGGGTTTACCTTCCGCGCCGGGTTGACGTATCAGCCGATGTACGCCGGTTTTGTTGGCGGCTCCTGGAGACAGGAGTACAGCGTATATGGGCGGGGGGTCAATCTGGCCTCTCGCCTGATGACCCAGGCATCTTGGGGCGAGATATGGTTGGATGAACGGCTGCATCAGGCCGCGCCAGCCTCATTCGCGCGGCGCGCTTTGGGCGTCTTCACCTTCAAGGGGTTCCAACAACCACAACCTGCTTACCAACTCCTTGGACAACAACAGGCGGGGGCGACCACTCATGCGCGGCAGTTGGTGGGGCGGCAGGCGGAATTGAAGGGGATGATCCGGTTCATTCAACCATTGAGCAACGGCCGTTTTGCCGGCAACCTTACCATTTATGGTGAAGTCGGCATGGGCAAAAGCCGGCTCCTGCAAGCCTTCTTGCAAAGCTGGCCGGTCACCCTGCACCACCAATATCTGTTAGGCGAGAACGATGAAACCAACTACGAACCATTGTCCCCCTTTCGCCGGGCGCTGCGCCGTCACTTCAACCAGGACAAACGGCTGCCAGAGACAGAAAATTGGCGTCGTTTTGAGACGGCTTGCCAGGAGCTGCTGGCGGCAACGGCCGATCCTGTTTTGCATGCCGCCCTGGAGCAGGCCACACCCTTCCTGGCTGCGTTGGTAGCGCCCCATTGGGGGGGCGCGCTGGCCCCTGACCTGACACCCCAATGGCGCTGGCAAAACAGCTTTGCCGCCCTGAAAAACTTTTGCAAGGCAGAGAGCCTGCGCCGCCCTTTGCTCATTTGCCTGGAGGATGTGCATTGGCTGGATGAGGAGTCGCGCGCTTTTTTGGTTTACCTGAGCCATAACCTGTACGCCTATCCCATCGCCCTCATTGCCACCGCGCGCCCCCAAACTGCGCCGCTCTTCACACAGCGCGAGCGTGATTTCCCCACTCCGACCATCAATCTCGACTCCCTGACACTGGCCGACCTCTATTTGCTGGCTGATTATCTGCTCGATGGGCCGGTGGACATGCCCCTGGCGCGGCTGTTGATGGAGCGTTCGGCAGGGAATCCCCTTTTTGCCGGGCAAATTTTGCTCTATTTGCGCGACCTGGAACACCTGGTTCATGACAAGCAAGGGCGCTGGCGGCTGCGGGGACAGCCCGCCGCGGCGCTGCCCGCCGATGCCCAAGCGATTTTTACAGCGCGTTTAGATGGGCTGCCGCCAGAGGCGCGGCAGCTGACGCAAACGGCCGCTGTGTTAGGGCAAGAGTTTGACCTGGCCGTGTTGTCGCAAATGGAACCGACGGCCGCATCGGCCACGCCATGGTTGACGCAGCTAGAAACGTGGGCTATCTGGACGATGCTGCCTAACGGCCGTTATCGTTTTAACCACGTCCTCTTACGCGAAGCCGCTTATGAAATGCAGCTTCTGGCGCGCCGTCGGCGCCTGCACCTGGCTGCGGCCACCGCGCTTGAAACAGTCCATCATGCCGCGCTGCCAGATTACGCCGCTGACCTGGCTTACCATTATGAAATGGCGGGTCAACCGGAAACGGCCGTCTCCTGGTACCAACGAGCGGCCGAACAGTCGGTCGCCCAATATGCCAATAACAGCGCCCTTCATTACCTGAACCGCGCGCTCAGTTTGACTCCGGCGGATACTGTCGCCACCCAATACGCTTTACATCTGGCGCGCGAGCATATTTATGATTGGTTGGGCGCGCGGAGTGAGCAAACGGCCGAATTGAGCTTGCTCGCCTCTCTATCTGAACAATTGGACATCACCGCAATGACGGCCGTTTCCCTGCGTCGGGTCAACTATGCCATTGCTGTGGGAGAAAAGGAGACGGCCGTTACCCTGGCGCACCAGGCAGTCGGCCTGGCGCAGCACAGCGGCCAGTTGGAGCAGCAGGCCTACGCCCACCGTCGTCTGGGTCAGGTGCTTTGGGGGTTGCACCAGTATGAAGACGCACAGCGCAATTTGCAGCAAGCCCTCCACCTGGCGCAAACAGCGAACCTGCCCCAACTTATCGCTGACTGCCTCAACGGTCTCGGCATGGTCCTGGATGACCAGGGAGCGTATGACGCTGCCTACAGCCATTACCAGGATGCGCTGCGACAGCAGCAGCAGCATGGCGACCTGGCCGGGCAAATCACAACCCGCAACAACCTCGGTTGGTTAGCCTTCTTCCAGGGGTATCTGACTGAGGCGCAGGCAGAATATGAGCAGTCGTTGGCTATCTGCCAGCAGGTGGGCCACAAAATGGGCGAGAGCAGTTTGCTGAATAATGTCGGCGTGATCGCGTTTATGTATGGTGACCTGGCGCAGGCGGAATATATTTATCAACAAGGGTTAGAACTGTGCCGCGAGATTGGCAACCGGGGTGGAGAGGCCAATACGGCCGCGAATCTCGCCTTGTTGAAACATTGCCAGGAACGCCCGTCCGAAGCGGAAGCGTTTGCGTTAGAAGCGATACACATCAGTCGCCGTTGGGATTTTCCCCTCACGCTGGCGGAGGCGCTCACCTATTTAGGGCATATTCGTTGGGCAGAGGGGGGAAGGGAAACGGCCGTTGTCCTTTATCAGGAAGCAATTACCATTTACGAGACTGTGGGGCAGGAACGGCGCGCCATTGAAGCGCGCGCGGCGCGCGCCCGCCTCATGGCCGAACGAGGCGCGATACCTGACGCACAAAGAGAAATCAACAAAATCTGGCCGCAACTGCGTGAAAATCAGTTAGAAGGTGTGTTGAATCCTTACGATGTTTATCTAAATGCGTATTGGGTTTGCCAGGCGGCCGGGAATGCGTGCGGGCCAACCATTCTCAATTACGCCTATGAGCGGCTGCAAGCGCAAGCGGCGAAGATTCAGTCGGAAGCTATGCAGCAAATGTTTTTGCAGAGGCACACGGCACAGCGTCAATTACTGGCGCTGTGGCGCGCAATGCCAACAAGCCTACAAAAACGTCTTTTGCCAGACAACGCTGCCAAAAGAAAGGCAGAAGCCAGAAGGAAGAAGGCAGAATAGGAACAACGAATATTCTTCTTTCTTTCTTCCTTCCTCCTTCTTCCTTCTTCCTTAAACATCGCCAATTTTTTGTCGCTAGAGGCGCTAACAGCGCCTATAGCAAACACGGCCGTTTCCCCATACAGTAAACGTTGCGCAACCGTTGTCTAAATAACCGGCAGGCAACGGCCGTTACCTTACAATGGGAACATCACGACTAACTCAAGGAGGTTGTTATGTCCCCTCTACACAGCTTCGCCCAATCGGTCCTCTTCTTCGCCGCCTGGCTGTTACCACTCATTTTGCTCCTGGGTGTGCTGGGGCTGCTCCGACGCAAGCAGCGCGCCGGGCAAGTCGCCCTACTTTTAAGCGCCCTGCTCTTGCTGCTGACAGGCACAGCATATGCCGGCGGTGATGTCAGTTGGCGGCTCTTCCCCACCCTGATTAACGGCTACCATTATGCGCCAGGCGAATCGCCACCCGATCCCCTTCTGGTTCCCCGTCGCCCAGAACTGCTCATTGAGCGACAGTTGACGGTGCTCATCGGGCAGACCGGCCTCGCGCCGCTGCGCCCAGATTCCCCGCTAACCGATTTCACCATAGACACCGTGCATATTGACGATTGGCATCAGTACAGATGGCTCACGGCCGTTCTCGACGCCACCCTCACCTTCGCCGACGGCCGTCAACAACAGATCGCCATCACCATCCCGGCCAAAGGGGGCAGCTATCTGCTCGTCCCTTTGCTCGGTGAAGTCAATCGCAGCGCCTATGCCTGGTACGCGCCGGAGAGCAGCCTGGCACACCTGCTGCAAACGCCCGCCCCTGTCACCGCTCTGCGCCAGGATGCGCCGCCGCTGACGCTCACGCTGGCCGACGTGGTGGACGCATCCGGGCTGGCTGGCGTGAATCCAACCGCCAGTTTTCTCTCTGCGTCTGACATTGCCGCCGATGGCGCGCTGCTGCTGGATGTAGATTTGCGTCAGGAACAAACGGCCGTCGGCAATGCCCTCCTCCACCATACCAACGGACAAACAGAGCGGCTCACGGAAACGTATATCTCCACCCGCGCCCTTTTTGCCCCAGACGGCCGTCGCCTCGCCTACATTCGCTCGCAGCACGGCCGTTCCTTACAGTTAATCGTCCGCGAGCCAGATGGACGCGAGATAACCATAACCGGAGTAGATTGGATGACCCATCATTGGGTTGGGAATGAACAAATCACCTACAGCTACGACGGGGCCGCTTATCTGTACAACCTGAGCAGCGGTAAAAGCCAATTCCTGGTCGCTCTGCCGCCGCATGAATTCCGGGGTGGGCAGCAGTTTCGCGTCGCCCCGGATGGTCAGCGTGTTGCTTACGTGGATTTCAACGGCCGTTTATGGGTCAAAGAGATCGCCAACGGCCAACAGCAGATCATCGGCTGGGATGTGAACAACGCCGGCTGGAACCCAGGGTTGGCCTGGCGCGGTGACGGGCAGCAGCTCCTCTTCGCCACGCGCGACAGCGTGACCCTGCCCAACCAGCAAGAGCTATGGCTGTGGGATGCCGCCAGCGGCGCAACGCGCCTGCTGGTGCGCACCGGCCCCGGCTTCCTCAACCACAGCGGCCCGGAATCCATTGACCTGGGCAGCCCGTGTTGGCTGGATGACGCAACGGCGCTGCTGGCCGCCTACATCCCCGGCTACACCGGCCAACTTCACCTGTTGGCGGCCTACACAGACGGCAGCGGCTTATGGAACATCACCCCAACGGGTGGCCCATTCGCCTACCCGGAACTGCGCTGCGCCAACGGCTACATCGCCGTCAGCGCCGACCGCGCAACGGTTGCGCTGTATCAGTGGCGATAGAGTGTAGAGATTCCTCTATCTCTACTCTGAGGAGTAAACGATCATGATACGAACCATTATTCTTGTTCTGTCTGTGGCGACCTTAATCGCCCTGGTCGCTCTGGGCTGGCTGCTTTACCGGGCATCTCCCGGCCCCGACGACCAGGACATCCTGGGCATCACTCTGGGCAGGTCGGACAACGAGACCGGCCTGACCTTTCTCTCTGGCCGCCGTCTCGATTGCGCCCCGGAGGCGGATGCGCCTTATACCTCCACCTGCACGGTGACGATAGCCGGTCAACTGCTGACCATTCAGGCTTTCCGCAATGGGCCGGAACAACCCAATCAGGTTGGCGGTGGCTGCCAGGCTGTTTACGCCGGGCAGCCCTGGCCCTGCGCCATCACCTCGCGTCACGTTGACGTGCATTGGTTTGCCCATATTAGTGACCCCTTGGGGCTGGACGCGGTGCAAATGGACGCCCTGCGCCAGCGATATTTCATCGAGAATTTGCCGGAAGAGCCGTTTTTGACCGGTGCGTTGGCCGCACCTGTGCTGGCGGCGCTGACAGTCTTGGTGGGGTGGTGGGCCTGGAAACGGCCGTCTACCTGGCGCGGATGGGGAACGGCCGTTGGCCTGAGCGTGGTATCATTGATTGGCGTGTTCGCCCTGGCGCTCAACCTCACCAGAGGCTTTTGGGATTAATGGTTTTGACAGCAATTCCAATAATGCCACTTTTGCCTATAAATGAATTTATAGGCTGATAAGAAAACGTGTTGAGGCGCATTAGCGCAACACAAATGAACATGCTTCAGCGCGTTGTTTCATCGAAGGCGCCGATTTTAATCGGTGATGCTCGCCTGGCACACCCATTTGGAACTACTGTATTTTCGGATAACTGTGCAAAGGAATGAAAAAATGATCACGAAATCGAAATGGACACCCCTTTTTCTTTTACTGGCCGCCTTCGTGATGGCCATCACCCCAACAGCCGGCTCCCTGGCCGTCATCACCTGGGTCGTGTCTGGCCTATTCTTGATATTGGCCGCCGTCATGCTGTGGTCACAGCCTATGAAAACAGAGAAAAAGGCTGGACGCCTTTGGCAAATTCTATTCATAGTCGGCCTGTTATTGACGATGGCCCTGTTCGGATTTCTGCGCTACCGGCCCGCACTGATGGCTGCCCCTGACTATGCACTGCACAACGTCACCGAACCTGGTTGGCTGTCCGGTCGTATCAAAGCCGCTCAGGTCATCATCGAACAAACCCCCTGCACCTACGCGCTGCTTGGTTGGCAGGAGGACGGTATACTTTACTATACAGCCGACTGTGCTGGGAACAGCCAGACGTGGCGCTACACGGCTGCTACCCAGCACACTGAAATCGTCACCCAGGCGCCCACCGGCCTGTATGCGGAAACGGCCCCGCTATCCAGCATTGTTGATGGAGTTCTAGCGGATGTCTATCCTCGTGAATTGACGACGGTGTCCAGAGGGGTCTTCATTGTTGGGGATGTTTTGCCTTCGCCAGACGGCCGTTTCATTGCCGTCGTCTCCCGCCACATCTACGGCCCGCAGGACGTTCTGCTGCTTACGCCACCATCACCAATCTTCACGCCGGAACCCATCCCTACCCCGACTGCCTATACCCCCTTGCCCGCCCACACAAAAACGACTCAATCGTTAAGGAATGGCACTTCAATAAGTTGGTCAAGATTGGTTCAATCTTCGGAGATTGAACCAATCTAAAT
>JACSRF010000006.1 GCA_014879875.1 Anaerolinea sp. | reverse complement strand
GTCTTCGGCCCTGAGCGAAGTCGAACGGGGAAGAATCCCTACGGTTTAGTCAGGTGAACGGGATGCTTCGGAGGACCTCAGCATGACATCTCTCTCTTGTTAAATTGAGAATTGCTGACATGTTTTGGAGCATACATTTTGTAGTGTAAGATGACGGCGATATCATGGCCATTATGAATCAGACAACCACGCACACAAACCGACGTTTGCGTCTATCCCGTCGGCTGCTCCCCATCCTGCTCCTCTCTGTGGTCCTGCGCCTGGGCATGGCCCTTTACCTGGGCGATGACACCAGCAACTGGCTCGGCGGCACGGCCGATCAAGTCTCCTATGACACCCTGGCGCTGCGGCTGCTGGGCGGGCACGGCTTCAGCTTTGCCGAGGCGTGGTGGCCGGCCACGGCCGCCGGCGCGCCCACCGCCCATTGGTCTTACCTCTATACCGGCTTTCTGGCGGCCGTCTATGCCGTCGTCGGGCATCACCCGCTGGCGGCGCGGCTGATCCAGGCCGTGGTCGCCGGGCTGCTGCTGCCCTGGCTCACCTACCGCAGCGGCCGGCGGGCGCTGGGCGAGACGGTCGGGCTGGTGGCCGCCGCCCTGATAGCCGTCTACTTCTACTTCGTCATCTTCTCCGCCGCCCTGATGACCGAGGCGTTTTACACCATCGCCCTGCTCTGGCTGGTGGACGCGGCGCAGCGGTTGGGACGCCGCTTGGGGGAGGGCGCGCCAATCCGCTGCGCCGCCTCTGGCCTGGAATTGGGGCTGGCCATGGCGGCCACCCTGCTGCTGCGGCAGGTGGGCATGTTCATCATCCTCATCGTCGCCGCCTGGCTGCTCTGGCTCGGCTGGCGGAGGCGGGCGGGGCGCGCGGCCGTGGCCGCGCTGGCCATCGCCGGCGGTCTGACGCTGCTGCTGCTGCTGCCCTGGACGGTGCGCAATTACCGCGCCTTCGGCACGCTGTCGCTGTGGCCGAACACCAACTCCGGCTTCGCCCTTTACTGGGCCAGCCACCCGATTTATGGTGCGCGCTTCGAGACGGTGCTGTCGGCCGACCATGGCGTCTCCTACTACGAACTCATCCCGCCGGAACTGCGCCACCTGAACGAAGCGGAGCTAGACGCGGCGCTGCGCGGGTTGGGGGTGCAGTTCATTCTCGATGACCTGGAGCGGTACGCTCTGCTCTCCCTCAGCCGCATTCCGGTGCAGTTCCAATTCTGGCCCACGGCCGATTCGTCTCTCCTGGCTAACGCGGCGCGGCTGCTCAGCTTTGGCATCGCCTTGCCCTTTATTTTGTGGGGCATGGGTCTCTTTCTGCGGCAGGGCGTACCCGCCATCTGGCAGCAGCGTTTCTGGCAGCGGGGCGCGGCGTGGGGCGCGGCGGAGGGGCGGCTGGCCGAGGGATGGCTGCTGCTGGGCATCATCCTCATCTATAATTTCCTGCACATCCTGACCTGGGCCAAAGTGCGCTACCGTTTGCCTACCGATGCTTTCATGCTCCTGTTCGCGGCGCTGGCGGTGGTAAGGGTGGGGAGACCAAAGTCCTAACCTGGATAAGCCAGAAAAGAATTTAACGCAAAAAATTCTTACTCGACGGGTAAGCACCTGACTTATAAGGCGCTAAATCTTTTGCCAGACTTCGCTGGCAAAAGAAGGTGTAAACACAGATAGGAGGAACACGGATAAAGCCCCAAAAAACCGTGTTTTTC
>JACSRF010000542.1 GCA_014879875.1 Anaerolinea sp. | reverse complement strand
GATTTACGATTGGCTTGCCCCCTGACAAGCTATGAGAAAACCCCAAATCTTTTTCTTAACATCTATAGAAAGGTCTGGTGTTTACGCCTCTCCTTTTCCCCCTCTCCGTGTGCCTCCGTGTCTTCTCTGTGAAACTCCGTGTAACTCCGTGTAACCTCTCATCTTCTCACGCCTCCAACTCATCAAACAGTTTGTGCAGTTCGCGTGGCGTGCTGCGTGTGAGGCGGGCGATCTGGTCGGTGGCGCTGTTGAGGCGCTCGCTGAGGACGTTGATCAATTCCAGGGAGAGGTCGGGCTGCTGGCGCATCAGGGCGAGTAGGGGTTCGCGGCGCAGGCTGAGGGTGAGGGTGTCCTGGATGACGACGGCCGTTGCGCTGCGCGGGCTGTTGGTGAAGAGGTCCATTTCGCCAAAGTAGGCGTTGGCTTCGATGACGCCCAGGCGGGTGACGGAGCCTTTGCGCTGCCCGGCGCGCTCGATGGCTACACGGCCGTTCACCACCACATACAGCACGCCACCAGGATCACCTTCGCGGTAAACGGCCGTATCTGCCGCAAACAGATGCTCTTCACAGACGCTTGCCAGGACCTTCAACTGGTCTACGGTCATGCCTCGGAAAAACAAAACTTCTTTCAAGAAAATGATGCGTTCTAAAATCGAGAGCAAGGAACCCTCCTTCTGTGCGGTTGGCGCTGGTGCGTCACCGGCAATGGTCGTTTGCGCGCGCGCGGCCGCCAGGCGAACGGTATCGTCAGCATCTTGTAAGGCAATTGGCAGCAGGCGCATCACGTCTGGCAGGTCAAAGAGGTGGTTGATAGCCGAGGGCGGTGGTGGCGCAGGCGTGGGCGCGGGTGTTAACGGATCGTCGCCGCTCAACGCATCCAACAGCGACGCAGCGCGCTGACGACGGCGCTCCCGTCGCTGCTGGCGTTCATCTGGCGGCGGTTCGTCCGCCGCCGGTGGCGGTGGCGGGTCATCGCTAATCGCTGCCAGCAAATCGGCCGGAGTGCGCCGTTTGGGGTTCGTCGGCTGCGGCTGCGGCCTGGGTTTGGGGATGAAAGCAGCGCCGATTTCGCCCAAAGCATAGGTTGCAATAACACGCAGCCAGGGGTCAAAGGCGTGATCTGTGAGCACGCTTTCCATCGCCTGGCGCGTGGTCAGGGGGGGCATGTCCCACATCTCCGCGCCCAACCGCAATAGCTCAGCCTGGGAAATATCGGGGGTGAAGAGGGGGGCAATCAGGGTGACGGTCTGTGGCGAAGTGAGGGCTTCGAGCGCTTCGATGGCGTTGGCGCGGATGCGTTCGTCGGCGCTGGCGAGGGCGTCGTGGGTGACGTGGACGTCGGCGGGGGGGTGAACGGCCGTTAGCAGATAAAAAATCTCGTCCAGCAGCCGCTCATTTTCCTCTTGCAGCGCGCTGCACAAGATGGAAATGGCGGCAAATCTGTGCAGCGGCTGCAACGCCGCCAGGCAGCCATGTTGACGAAAGATGGCGAGCAGGTTGGCCGTGACGTGTGTCTTGATCAACGCGCCATATTCGCGGGTGTTGATGCGGCTGAGGGTGATGGCCGCCAATTTGCGCAGCTGAGGTTGGGGCGCGTCGAGATGCGGATGGACAAGGGGCACGGCCGTTTTGCCTAAACTGACCAGGGCGTCAACGGCCGTCGCGCGCACGGCCAGGCTGGGATCGTGGAAAGCGGTGGGCAAGATGGCATAGTTCGCGGGCACGCCCAGGGTGGCGATGATCACCAGGGCCGCCTGGCGTACACGCTCCACCGGGTCGTTGAGGCGTGCCACCATGCTGTGGACAAGCTGCGCGGCCAGGTGCGCGGGGATTTTAACGCGGGTAGAAGCGACGGCCGTTTGCGGTGAAACGGCCGTTTTTTGTGAAACGGCCGCCGCCGGAGCAATGATCGTCTCCAGGGCGACGGCCGTTTCCAGGCGCACCGTGTCTTCGTCCGCATCCAGACGCCGCAGCAGTTCATTCATGGCATAGGCATCGCCAACCTCGGCCAGGATGCGAATGCCCCGAATTTGCTGCGGCGCGTCGGCGCTGTCCAGGAACTGCGTTAACACGGCGAGCGCCCGGTCACGATGTGGCGTCCCTGCGGCGCGCAGTAAAAGCGGCAGCACACGCGCGCGGATTTCCACGTCTGGGTCAGCAAGCAGACGCCCGGCCAACGGTTGCAGCGCTGGGCTGTCTGCCCCTTCCCACTGCACCAATCCGGCCAGGGCGACCTGGCGTGTACGCGGATCATCGTCTTGCAGCATGTCGGCGTACAACTGGCGGATGAGTGGGCTGCGCATGTCCGCAGCGACAAGGATTTCGAGGATGATGGCGCGGGTGGCCGCGTCGCCGTCACGCGCGGCCTGTTCGAGGATGGGAACGGCCGTGTTCCCGCCCATATCGCTGATCAGGCGCGCCAGAAAGGCGGTATCTTCCGGGTTGCTGCTGGCGGCCAATTTGTTGGCCAACGGGGCCAGCGCCGCCGGGTCGGTCACGGTCAGGTCAGACGCTTCCTGGTGCAGCAAAAAGGAGTAATCTTCCTGCTCTAACATACGCACCAGCGCCCGCCGGTACTGCTGCCGGATCATCCATGCCACCAGGATGAAGGCAGCGGCCAGCACGCCCACGCTCACCCGCGCCACCACGTCGAGCGCCGCTGTGGTCAGCAGGCGCGCCAACCCAAACAGCGCCACGCCCCCCAACAGCGTGCCCACCGGCGTGACCACACCGCTGATGAAGGCGCGGGCGCGCCCCTTCACGCGCAAAGGGACGGCATTGAACAGCAAGTTTTCGATGGGATACCCAATCGAGTAACGGAAATCGGTCATGTTGATTTGCGCCAGCCGCGCCATCCACAGGTTGGGCATGAGGATGAAGCTGAGGCTGACGAGTAAATTGCCCACAGGGAAGATGAAATTGGCCGCGCCCAACCCGATACGCTCAATGAGGCGGTTGAGAATGAAAAGCTGCATCGGCAAAACAATGAGCAAGTTGGCGAAGGCGGCCAATTGCCCCAAGAACCCGGCGATTTTTTGCGTGGTTCCTAGCTGCGCGGCCAATACCTGGCCGGTGAGGTATTCGAGCAAGGTGACGAGCAGGGAGATGAGCAGCGCGCCCACGACAAGCCAGCGCAGCAAGCCGGAGGTCAGGACGTAGCGGTAGCCTTCGCGGATGTTGTCCAGGTACGCGCTTTTGGTGGAGGGAGAGGGGGGGGGCCAGGCAGCCGCACCCGGCGCTGGCTTCTCCGGCAGCAGCCGCGGCTGCGCCCAAATCATGAACACCGTAACCAGCATCATACCAAACCAGATGAACATGATTTGCGCCGGCGACAGCAGCGTATGCAACCATTCCACCGTCAGGCCGGAGATGATGGCGGCAATGCCGAATGATGTGACCAGCATCGGCAGCAGCCGCCGCGCCGCCCGTGTGTCATAAAACCCATTCACATAGGTATACCAATGCGCCCCTAAAATCTGGCCCAGCGGCACAAAGACGACCACGTACATGAGCGTGTAAGCGATTTGCGTCAGCCCAAAATGGAGCAGCAGCAAGCCGATGCCCAGGGCGACGGCCGCTGCCAGGTGAATGCCAATTAGCAGCCGGTCGTTACGCGCACGGTCGGCAAAGGCGGTATAGATAGCGACGGCGGGGATGGAGAGGAGGGCATTGACCGTGAAAAAAACGGGGAGTTTGTCGGCGCCTACTTCGTCGAGAAAGACGGCATTGAGCGTGAAACGCCCCCACAGACGGCCGATGACCAGGAACAATGACATGACATACAGCCAGGAAAAACGGGGCCACTCGTGGGGACGAATATTAAACAGGCGGTTGATAGTTTGTGACAACACATCTCTCCCGATGATTGGCATGATCAACGCGGATGTTACGTTAATTTTGTGAGAATAGCCGTTAACACATCTTGCATGTGGCGCCGGGTGTTTTGCGCCTGCACGTGGGCGCGGACAGCGGGAGGGGCCTCTGCCCAAAGCTCCTCCCAGGCGCTCGTGGCCTTGTTTTTGCCTTCCTGATCCAGCGCTGGATGATTTTTGACGTATACCAGGAGGCTTAATGCCTGCGCCAACTCATCAACCTGGGCATACAGGCGGGAGACGCCGACAAAAACCTCCAGAATCATAGGGGTAGCGTCAATGGCAACGGCCGTTGTCACCGCTTCTCGAAAATAAGCCCGCGCCTCATCATATTCCGCCAACATAATCGCCACATTGCCCAACGTCTCTAGCGACCCGGCAATGCCATATTGGTAGCCGATTTCACGCCAGGTTGCCACACTTTGCGTACACAATTGCTTTGCCAGGTGATAATCACCCTCGATCAAGGCGATGTTCCCCTGGTTATTGAGCAAAGCGGCTTCTCCCCAACGAAACCCAATCGCCCGGCTGAGGGCCAACCCTTCAGCGTACAAGGCCAGCGCCTGGGCATTGTCTCCCTGATCCCCGGCAATATTGCCCAGGTTTTTCAGGGCCATGATACTGCCCCACCGGTCGCCAATTTGGCGAAAAATTTGCAAGCTCTCCTGACAGTAAGCGGCGGCCGTCTGATATTCACCCAAACGCCAATTGGTATACCCCAGGCCATTGAGCAAAGAGGCAATGGCGCGCTGATCGCCAACCTGCCGCGCCCGATCTAATCCTTGCTGATGATAACGGCGGGCCAGGTCATAATCGCCCTGGTCGGTGGCGCAGTGTCCCAAGGTTTCAAAGGCATTGACCATGCCCCATGGATGATCAATGCGTTGGCACAAGTCGAGGCTTTCCAGGCAGTATACGGCCGCTTCCGGGTAATCGCCACGACGGTAAGCAATGCGCCCCAACATATTCAGCAGCAGCGCCACATCTTGTGGGCGATCGCGCTCACGAAAGATGGTTAACCCTTCTTGCAGCAAGGGGATGGCCTGATGGTATTGGCCTAAACGAAACAAGAATTGTCCCTGACGCGCCAACGCTCTGCCCAAGGTGAGGAGAAGCTCTGGGGTTTGGGGTTGGTGGCGCAGGTGGGCGACGGCCGTTTGCAGCGCGGCATGCCCTTCCCGCAGCCAGCCGCGAATGTCATAAAAATCGAACAGGGGCAGCAGCAGTTGTTCGATTGCCGCCATCTCTCCCTGATCAATCGCCCATTGCCAGGCAGCGCGAATATTTTCGATCTCCTCGCCAATCGTTTCCAACCCGCTGGCTTGATCTGGCCCATAAAGCGCCTGGCCTAACCCTTCCAAGAAATTGGCGTAATAAGCGCAGTGCCGCTGCTGCACGGCCGTGGGGTCGCCCTGAGCGCGTAGTTTTTCCAGAGCGTACAAACGCAGTAGTTCGTGCATGTGGTAACGTGTATTGGCCCCTTCTACCATCGTTTGTTGTAAAAATGATTTATCCACCAATAGCAAAAGCTGCAAGAGTGATGTCTGGGTAACGGCCGTTGCCGCTGCACGCCGGAAACCCCCTTGAAACACCGCCAACTGCTGCACAAGTTCACGCTCCGGCTGCGCCAATAAATCCCAGGAATAGTCAAACACGGCCTGTAAACTGCGGTGACGTTCCGGTACGTCGTGCCAGCGCGTCGCTAAAAATTCGTAGCTTTGCTCGATTTCTGTGGCAATATCACGGCAAGACAGCACGCGCACCCAGGAAGCGGCCAATTCAATCCCCAACGGGATGCCCTGAACAAGCTGGCAAATACGGGCAATGTAAGGCTTATCTTGTTCACGAGCCATGAAATCGGAGCGCGCCCGCTGCGCGCTTTGCATGAATAATTGAATGGCGCTGTATTGGGGGAATGCTTGCAGCCATTTTGCATCTGGAGGGGCTGCCGGGTTTTCGACAACCGGGAAGGTTAAGCCGTTCAAGGTAATGGCCCATTCACCGCGCAGGTTCAGCCGCTCGCGCGAGGTGACGAGAAGCTGCACGGCAGGGGCTTGCTGCAAAATCTGCACCAGCAAGCCAACCCCATCGAGCAAATGTTCAAAATTATCAAGGATCAACAGGAGTTGTTTGTGCCGCAAGTAGGAGAGGAGTTGGGAAACGGCCGTTTCCTCACTATAAAAAGAAAATCCCACCGCATTCGCCACGGCCAACAGCAATAAATGAGGGCTGTCCACCGCAGCCAAAGGCGCCAAAAAAACGCCATCGGGGAACAAATCGGCGCATTCACTGGCTGCTTGCACGGCCAGCCGCGTCTTGCCAATACCACCTGGCCCCATCAACGTTAAAATGCGGCAAGAGGGGTCCGCCAAATTTTGGGCGATGTTCTCTAATTCCTGTTTCCGACCTATAAAAAGCGTCGTATCCACAGGCAAAGCCGCCACAACAGAGTCAGCTGCCGGTTTGGACGGTACATCATAAGAGAGCAGCAGCAGATTCTGGCAAACGCGCTCTGGTTCCGGGTGTCCCGCATCTTGTAGAAAATCTTGCAACCACAGCGCATCTAAGTCACTGCGCAACACAATCTCCCGCGCCAATTGCTCAATATCACTCAGCTTGACCGGAAGGTGTCCCTTGCGCCAATACTCAATGGACGCGCCCCCTTTTTTGCCAAGCGCATATCCCAGTTCGTCCTGCACCGTGCGGACACTTTTCGATTCTTTTAGTCGAATACGATAAATAGCCTCTGTTAATGAGCTTGCAAAGGCTTTTGCTATGGGCTGGCCCATTCTACCAGTCCTCCATTCCGAATTTTCGGAGCAGTCATCTTGTTTTTTCCGCTTCTTCGGAGTTGAAACCTAATACTATATGATAGGCTGGCTTGGGGCAATGAGAAATCCACCTTTCCGAGTTTTCGGAATAAACTCGGCGTAAATTTCCATCTCTTCGGAGCGAGATTGTATTAGTATTACAGGCGCAATTTATCATTGGCGTTATGCGCTTACTGGAAAAACTAAACTTGTCAACATGACAAATCTTTAATATGGATAATGTCTATTGATAAAATGCACTTGTAACTATACAGGTCATTCCCCCATCTGCGTGGGGGCAAGCTCTGGGTAGGCAGGAATCCATGCTTCTGGATACCCACCTTCGCGGGTATGACAGTCGAGAAACACCTGAATAGTTTACACGCATTCATAACCGGAAGTAGAGACCCTATAAATCTGCAAGGATATGCACGGAGGAAAGAATATGAGAAAGTTTAGCAAAGCTATCGTCATTGCGGCTCTTTTTACCTTTGGCCTTTGGTTGATGGTCAAAGCCAGTGGACTAACGCCGGAAACGGCCGTGCGCCAACAAGCCGTACAACAAGCCCTGGCTCCAGGGCGCATCAGCGCCACAGATGCCCGCAGCGGGGATCTATCCAGTGACATCACTGTGCTGCGCGGTGAACCCGTCTCGCCAGCCGAGGTTGATATGCGCACACTGCCCAGTCGGCCGGCAGACGTTGACTTACTGCAACAGCGATACCTGTCTGGCGACCTGGATATGGATGAGAATGAGGGGCCGGTGTCGGCGGCCGTTTTCGATGCCCTGGTTGCGGAATCCCTGGCGCAAGATGTGGACAAAAGCGTGCAGATCTACGATGACGGCCCATCCATATTAGCCCTCAACAGCGGCGCCAGCTTCAAATCCATTGACTACACCCAATCGCAACAAGGCGTGCCCCCTGAC
The DNA here is from genome assembly GCA_014879875.1 of Anaerolinea sp. Taxonomy (GTDB): domain Bacteria; phylum Chloroflexota; class Anaerolineae; order Promineifilales; family Promineifilaceae; genus JACSRF01. Next base: position 2,851 of record JACSRF010000542.1, on the reverse strand, counting down.
CCCGACATCACCGTCGGTACCAACCACATCCTCGTTGGCGTCAACACCAGTTTCCAGGTCTTCGACAAAAGCGGGAACAGCCTGGTTGGCCCAACCCTTTTCAAAGATTTTTGGGGGAGCAGCTGCGGCACAGGCAGCGGCGTCGTTATGTTTGACCCCTACCTGGATTACGACGAAAAAGAAAATCGTTACATCCTGGGCATCACCGCCTACGACCCGAACGTCAACGGCGGGGACAACGGTTGGGCCTGTATCGCCGTCTCCAAAACAGACAATGCGGCCGGGGAATATTGGCTGTACTCTTTTGATGGCAACCCCGGAACCGGCACAGATTACTTCTTCGATTACCCACACCTGGGCGTTGGGCAAAATGCGCTCTATCTGTCGGCCAACATGTTTGGGTCCTCGTTTGTGCGCAACCACGTGTTTGCCTACGACAAATTTGCCATGTACAACGGCCAATCCGCCAACAACGTGAAGATCAACATTGGCTCGGCCAACTTCACCTTGCAGCCGGCAAAAATACATGGGTACACCAGCGGCGGCTGGCCGACCAACGCCAACGAACCCCACTACTTTGTGGACGCCAAATATGGCAACAGCCAAAACACCTTAACCGTCTGGAAATTCAGCGATCCTTTTGGCACGCCCTCCCTGACACAAGCGGGCACGGTCACGGTCAACAGCTACAGCCTGCCCGTGGCGCAGCCGCAGTTGGGTGGCAGCAACATCCAGGGCAACGACAACCGCCTGCTGGACGTGAAATATTGGGGCGGCAAGCTGTACGCCACGCACCACGTAGGCTGTAACCCTGGCAGCGGCACGGTCAACTGTATTCGCTGGTATGTCATCAATATCAGCAGTGGCGTTCCCGTGCTGGCCGACCAGGGTTCATTTGCCAGCAATGGCGAATATCGCAGTTTCCCGGCCATTGCCCCCAATGCTTGTGGCGATTTACTGGTTGGTTATACCAAAACCAGCAGCAGCATTTACCCCAGCGTCTACATTGCCGGCCGTGAAGCAGGCGATCCGGCCGGGCAGTTGAAAAATGAAACATTGGTACACGCCGGTGAAGATTTCTACACCGCTTACGACAGCGTGCCGCGCCGTTGGGGCGACTACACCGGCATGGGGATTGATCCTGATGGCACAACGTTCTGGTACGTGGGCGAATATTCGCGCAACCAGGCTACCGCGCGCTGGTCTACCTGGGTCAGCTCCTTTAACTGGTCTGGCTGTAGCATTGGCCCGACGCCAACCCCTGGCCCGACGGCCACGGCGACGAACACACCGCTGCCGACCAATACGCCCGGCCCAATTAGCTGCGCCGTGTACACCAGCACGGACGTACCCAAGACCATTTCCAGTAGCGGCACGCCCAGCGTCAGCTCGATCCTCAATGTTGGCGTTAGCGGCACGATTGCCGATGTGAACGTCCGCAGCCTGAATGGCACGCATACCTACATGAGCGATCTGGACTTTAATCTGATCAGCCCGCTGGGCACAGAAGTCCAGATTATGGCTCCCTCGTGTGGCAGCACGGACAACTTTAACTTGAACCTGGATGATGCGGCCGCCGGGACCTGGCCTTGCCCACCGGTTGGCGGAGGTACTTACCAACCCAGCAACCCGTTGTCCACATTCAACGGCCAAAACAGCGGTGGTACGTGGACGCTGCGCATTGATGACAACGCCAACCTGGATGGCGGCAGCCTGAATGGTTGGGGGTTGGAAATCTGTGTGGAAGGCAGTGGTCCGACGCCGACCAATACGCCTGTGCCACCCACGCCAACCAATACGCCTGTGCCGCCGACACCGACCAATACACCGGTACCGCCAACGCCAACTAACACGCCGGTTCCTGGCGGCGGCGATGTCATTTACCTGAGCGCAACCGTCAATGGCACAGTGGGCGGCGTGGCCTTCAATGATGAGGACATTATCGCTTACGATACGGCGACGGGTACGTGGTCTATGTACTTCGATGGTTCCGACGTGGGCGTCACCACCGACATTAATGCCTTTACCATTTTGTCTGATGGTTCGATTTTGATGAGTTTTGACACGACGACGACGGCCGGCGCGGCCGGTTCGGTGGATGATTCCGATATTGTGCGCTTTTATCCAACGTCTCTGGGCACGAATACGGCCGGTTCCTTCACCTTCTTCTTTGATGGCTCTGACGTAGGGTTGACAACCAATAACGAAGATATTGACGCCATTTCTGTGTCGCCAGATGGGAAGTTGGTGATCAGCACGCTCGGTTCTTACAGCGTGACCGGTTCATCTGGGGTTGGTCAAGATCTGCTTGTCTTTACGGCAACTGCTTTTGGCGCGACGACCAGCGGCACCTGGGCGCAATATTTTGATGGCTCTGACGTGGCGCTGAGTGACAGCAGCGAAAATATCTATGGCGCGAGCATTGCCAGCAACAATGACGTTTACCTGACGACATCTGGCTCTTTCGCTGTCACCGGCGTCAGCGGTACCGGCTCGGACATCTTCATCTGTGTCCCCAGTTCATTGGGAACAACGACTGCCTGTACCTTCAGCATGTACTGGGATGGTTCGGCGTTTGGATTTGGCAGCTATGTGATCAATGCGTTTGAAGTTGTGCAGTAACGATTCGTCTGGTTACATAGAAAAGAGGGTCTCACGAGACCCTCTTTTTTTGTGCCTGGAGGTAACTATATGCTCTATATACTTTCAGATAATGTTTTGGTGTCCGGAGTCGAGCTTCAACCGGGCGTGGGCAAAATCTGGCATGGTTCAATACTGTCAAAATACCCTTTACAAATGAAAAGCGTCATGCTGAACGAAGTCTTCGGCCCTGAGCGAAGTCGAACGGGGA
>JACSRF010000007.1 GCA_014879875.1 Anaerolinea sp. | reverse complement strand
CCATTGTAGCTACAATGGACATTAAAACAACCGTGGCGTCGAGTTAATAGTGGTCTGTCCCTGAGGTTTCCCTCTGGCGGTGCTGCGCTGTCCCGCGACACGTTAAGTGGTTGCGTTATCGTTATGGCATTTAACAGCCCAAGGATCTGAAATGTCACCTCGCCCACGTTTGATGTTGCTGGCCCTCTCTCTTCTTGCTGCATCAATGAATATTTTTGCCCAAACTCCGCCATCTGAGAAATTGGTTAAGATCAAAACCAAGGGGGGGGCAGGTTTACTACTCTGGCCAAGTGACATTGTCTGGAACCATCGAGTTCAGTAGGAATGATATGGAGGATGCGGATATGCTTTGCATGTCTGCCGATAAGGCATCAGCCAAGATCATCCCCCGTGGAGCAGGCGACACTCGAGCCCCGTGGTTTTGTTTTGAAAACTATCGCTTTGCAATGGAAAAACTGCAGATCCCAAATAAAAAACCTAAGGGCACATGCGGCTATCGACTGGAAGCCACGGTTCAAATAACCGACTACGTTGCTGATCGTCGTGAATCCGACGTTACTGATAGCTACTTCATCTTCACCGGCATTGGCCGTGGCTGGGAAAAAGAGGACGTTGTTGTGGAGAAATCTGGTCGTCAGATTGCGGAGCTTTCGTGCGCAGGTGCCGCAAAGTCTAAGATTGGCCCTGAGCTCTTCGAGCGAGCAAACATTCCGGACGATCCAGATAGTGAATTCGATATCCCTTGATCGGCCGCGCCGAGGTCTAACGAATAATGTAAATACGGGACAGACCACGCTTTTCCATTTTGCATAGTGATTTTTGCCAGCACTTAGGCCGCCAGCGGCTCAATGTGCGCGATGTCGTCGCCGCTTTTGAGCATGACTTCTTCGGTATCGTAATCGGCCTGCAGGGCCATCCAGAAACCGGGGGATGTGCCTAGGGCGCGCGCCAGGCGCAACGCCGTATCTGCCGTGATGCCGCGCTTGCCGGCGCAGATTTCGCTGATACGCATGGCGGGCACATGAATGGCCTTGGCCAGCCGATATTGGCTGATGCCAAGCGGGGCCAGAAATTCTTCGCGCAGCACCTCGCCGGGGTGAATGTTGGGTAGTCGATCCATCACGTCATCTCCTTAGTGGTAGTCGCAAATTTCAACGCGCTCGGCGTTGCCGTTGTTCCAGACGAAGCACACGCGCCATTGCTCGTTGATGCGGATGCTCCATTGCCCGGCCCGGTTGCCGCTGAGTGCTTCCAGGCGATTTCCCGGTGGGCTGCGCAGGTCTTCGATGCGTTGTGCGGCATTGATCATGCGCAGCTTGCGCCGGGCAACGGCCTGAATCTGGTTGGGCAGGTGGCGGGAAAACTGGCCGTTCCAGATTGTTTCGGTAGCCGTGTCGTGGAAGGACGTAATCACGGGAAAAGCATATCGCGCGGCGATAATATCGTCAAGCGATATGCTCTGAACGGGCTTTCAGTCAATGCCCGCGCTTCTCCAGCGTCTTTTCCGCCAGCAGCGTCACTTCGCCATCCAAGCCCTGCTCTTCCAGCCTGACCGTAAAGCCCCACAGCGTCGCCATGTGGTGCAGCACCGCGTCGAAATTGGTGGCGAGCGGGCGGCGCTGGTATTGGAAGTGGCGCAGGGTCAGTGAGCGGTCGCCGCGCAGGTCGACGTTCCAGACCTGGATGTTGGGTTCGCGGCTGCCCAGGTTGTAG
>JACSRF010000249.1 GCA_014879875.1 Anaerolinea sp. | reverse complement strand
GTTTTCTCATAGCTTGTCAGGGGGCAAGCCAATCGTAAATCGCAAATCGTTAATCGTAAATCCTATAGTTTTGCACATATTATCCAAAATGTCCCCTTATGCGCTGTGAAATTTGTGCTTGACATTGTTACGGCCACTCACTATACTGTGCCACAGTTTACAATTAAATTACGTCACTTTTATCCAGAGAGGTGGAGGGAACGGCCCTATGAAACCTCGGCAACCGACCAGAAGGTGGTAAACGGTGAGCAGTAATCGGTAATCAGTCAAGCAGATGAGCCAATTACCGATAACCAATTACCGACAACTGATACCGGTGCCAATTCCGACAGAGTAATCTGGGAGATGAGAGCGTCGTTTGTGTGGTCTGACAATTGTCAGAAAGCAAACAAGGCAAGCAAAGCCCCTCTCAATTTCGAGAGGGGCTTTTTGATTTCCTTGTGGCGCAGCAGCCTTGTCCGGACAAGCCCACGCGATAACGCCCCCCGTTTGGTGACGTCAAACAACAAAGGAGAATATAGAATCATGAGCGAACGTGAGCTAGGTTTTACCACGCGGCAGTTGCACGCCGGTCAGCAGGCAGACCCGACGACGGGCAGCCGCGCTGTGCCCATTTATCAGACGACGAGTTATCAGTTCCAAAGCACGGAACATGCGGCGAATTTGTTTGCCTTGAAAGAGTTTGGTAACATTTACACGCGCATTATGAACCCGACGACGGATGTGTTGGAGCAGCGCATCGCCAATCTGGAAGGAGGCGTGGGGGCGTTGGCCGCCAGCAGTGGGCACGGGGCGCAGACGATGGGGATTTTGACGTTGTGTGGGGCGGGGGATCATATTGTCAGCAGCGGCCGTTTGTATGGCGGCACGTATAACCAATTTAATTACACCTTTCCGCGGTTGGGCATTGACGTGACCTTTGTGGACCCGTCTGAGCCAGAGGCGTTTGCGGCGGCGATTCGGCCGAATACGAAGATCATCTATGGCGAGACGCTGGGCAACCCGGACATCACCGTCTTTCCGTTTGCCGAGGTGGCGGATATCGCCCAGGCGCACAACATCCCGCTGTTCATTGACAATACCTTCGCCACGCCGTATCTGTGCCGGCCGTTTGCCTGGGGCGCAAATATCATCACACACAGCACGACGAAGTTCCTGGGTGGGCATGGCACAACGATTGGCGGGGTGATTGTGGATGGCGGGAATTTTGATTGGCGGGGCGGCCGTTTCGCCAACTTCACCACGCCCGACCCCAGCTATCATGGCCTGGTCTACGCCGACCTGGGCGCGCCGGCCTTCATCCTCAAAGCGCGGGTGCAGATTTTGCGCGACATCGGCGCCTGCCAGGCCCCCTTCAACGCCTGGGCGACGCTGCAAGGGATCGAGACGCTCAGTTTGCGCATGGAGCGGCACGTGCGTAACGCACAAGCCGTCGCCGAATTCCTGGAAAGCCATCCACAGGTCAGTTGGGTGGCGTACCCTGGGCTGCGCAGCCATCGGGACTACGAGCGGGCGCAGAAGTATTTACCGAAAGGGGTAGGCGCGATTCTTGGCTTTGGCATCAAGGGCGGCCGTGCGGCAGGTGAGGCGTTCATCAACAAACTGAAACTGTTCAGCCACCTGGCGAACGTGGGCGACGCGAAAAGCCTGGCGATTCACCCCGCCAGCACCACACACAGCCAGTTAACCGAGAGTGAATGGGAGACGGCCGGCGTCACCCCGGACTTCATCCGCCTGAGCGTTGGCCTGGAGGATGTGGAAGATTTGCTCTGGGATTTGGACCAGGCGTTGTTGTAATCGGTTATCCGTAATCCGTTATCCGTTATCCGTTATCCGCTTACGGCTTACGGCTCAGGGACAACGGTTCACGGATTACGGTTCACGGATTACGGCTCACGCTTCACGTTTCACGTTTCACAAAAAACCATGATTCCCACAAATTCCATTGGTCTTGTTGCGACACAAACATTTACTTTTGCCGAAGATGCGCCATTTGTCCTGGACAGCGGGGCGACGCTGCAACCGGTGACGCTGGCGTATGAGACGTATGGGCAGCTCAATGCAGAGCGGTCGAACGCTATTTTGATTTGCCATGCGCTCAGTGGCGGCGCACACGCGGCCGGCTACCATACGGGTGACGAAGCGCCAGGCTGGTGGGACGACTGCATTGGGCCGGGCAAGGCGTTTGACACAGACCGTTTTTTTGTCATTTGCAGCAATGTGCTGGGCAGTTGTTATGGCAGCAGTGGCCCAACGACGATCAACCCGGCGACGGGCAAGCCGTATGGCCTTGGCTTCCCGGTGGTGACAGTGCAGGATATGGTGCGGGCGCAGGTGAAGCTGGTTGATCATTTGCGAATCAACCAGCTTTTTTGCGTGGCGGGGGGTTCGATGGGCGGGATGCAGGTGTTGGACTGGGCGGCCGATTACCCGCAGCGCCTTCGCGCGGCGATCCCGTTGGCGACGACGGCGCGGCACAGCCCGATGTTGATTGCCTTTAGCGAGGTGGGGCGGCAGGCGATTTATGCCGACCCGGCCTGGAACGATGGGGAGTATTATGATCGGCCAAATAAGCCGGACGCGGGACTGGCGGTGGCGCGAATGGTGGGGCACATCACCTACCTGAGCGATGATTCGATGCAGGAAAAGTTTGGGCGGCGGCTGCATGGGCAGGAGCGGTATGGGTATGATTTCCGTACCGAATTTGAAGTGGAGAATTACTTGAAGTACAACGGCCATAAGTTTACGCGCCGTTTTGACGCCAACAGCTACCTGTATGTGACGAAGGCGATGGATTATTTTGATTTGAGTACGAATGGGTCGTTAATGGGGGCGTTTGCGGGGGCAACGGCCGTTAAGTTTCTCGTCGTCAGCTTCACCAGCGATTGGCTCTACCCATCTTACCATAGCAAGGAGGTGGTGAAGGCGTTAACGGCCGTTGGCGCTGACGTCACCTATCTCGACATCCTCAGCCGCTGGGGACACGACGCCTTTTTGCTGGAAGTGGAGACGATGACCGGGCTGCTGACGAATTTTTTGGGGCGGTTGTGGCGTGAAGAACGTAAACCGTATGCCGTAAACCGTAAACCGTTTGCTGCCAACTACGAGAAGGAAGCTCAATGAGCAAACAGCTTACGGACAACGGCTTACGGACAACGGACAACGGCTTACGGTTCACGGATCACGGCTTACGGACAACGGACAACGGCTCACAGTTCACGGATCACAACCTGCGCCCCGACCTGCACGCCATCGCCGACCTGATCCCGGTCGGGGTGAAGGTGTTGGATTTGGGCTGCGGTGATGGGGAACTGTTGGCTTATCTGGCGGCGCAAAAGAGTGTGCAGGGGCGGGGCATTGAGTTGAGCGAAGCGGGCATGTTGGCCTGTGTGGGGCGCGGCCTGAGCGTGCGCCAGGGGAATCTGGCGGAAGGACTGGCCGATTACCCTGACGCCAGTTTTGATTACGTTATTTTGAGCCAGACACTATCCTTTTTGAATGCGCCGCAGATGATTTTTGCAGAGATGCTGCGCGTAGGGCGGCGGGCGATTGTCAGTTTCCCTAATTGGGGATATTGGCGCTGCCGCTGGCAGTTGTTGTGGACGGGGCGCGTGCCGCCGGCGCCGGATTTGCCACAGGCATGGTATGCGCCGCCGCGTTGGCAGGCGTTGACGGTGGCCGACTTTTTGGATTTGTGCCGACAGTCGGGGATCACGATCCAGCATGAAGTATACCTGGCAAACGGCCGTATCGCCCCACAGCGCGCCTGGTTGAAGAATTTGTTGGCGACGACGGCCGTGTTTGTGCTGAGCGTGGGGCGTCACGATTCACAAATGGATTCTCTATGACACTGGTAATGAAATTTGGCGGAACGTCGGTAGGGGATGCGGCGGCGGTGGCGGCAACGGCCGTACTCATCCAACGAGCGCAGGCTGCCGGGCAAACTGTCGTCGTGGTCGTCTCGGCGATGGGGTCGCAGCCGGTGAAGGTGACGGATTTGCTGCTGGCCGGGGTGGATGCGGATGAGCTGCGCGCCATTCATGCGACGGCCGTTGACGCCTTGCTCGACCCAGATGGGGAGCGGCAGGCCGTGTTGGCGGAGATGGAAGCGATTTTGGCGCGATATGCAGGGCTGCGCCGGGCCGGGGAGGTGTTGGGCGAGTTAACGCCGCGCGCGCTGGATGCCATTGCCGGGATGGGCGAGCAGATGAGCGCGCGGCTGCTGGCGGCGTATTTGCGGCAAACAGGTACACGGGCGCAGGCGGTAGACGCGACCGAGTTGATTGTGACAGACGACCGTTTTGGCGCGGCGTCCCCTTTATGGCCGGAGACAGAGACGCGAGTGGGGGAACGATTACGGCCGCTGCTGGCGGCTGGCGTCATCCCCGTCGTCACCGGCTTCATTGGCGCGACCAAAGCGGGCGTGACGACGACGTTAGGGCGCGGCGGGTCTGATTTTAGCGCGGCGATTTTGGGGCGGGCGCTGCGGGCGGATGAGGTGTGGATCTGGACGGACGTGGATGGGGTGCAGACGGCCGATCCGCGTCTGGTGGCGGGCACGCAAACCATCCCGCAGTTGACGTACCGCGAGGTGGCAGAGTTGGCTTACTATGGGGCGAAGGTGCTGCATCCGCAGACGATACGGCCGTGTCTGGAAAGCGGCATCCCTTTGCGCGTGAAGAACACCTTTAACCCGGCGCATCCCGGCACGCTGATCGTGCCCGACGCGCCAACGAGCAATGGAGCCGGGCTGAAGGCGGTGACGGCCGTGAAAGAGCTGAGCCTGATCACCGTTGCCGGGAAAGGGATGCTGGGCGTGCCGGGGATGGCGATGCGCGCTTTTGGCGCGGTGGCGCTGGCGCAGGCGCATCTGCTGTTGATCAGCCAGGCGTCGTCAGAGCAATCGATCTGCTTTGCCACGCAAATGCAGGCGGCGCAGCCGGTGATCGAGCGTTTGCGGCATGAGTTTGCGCCAGAATTACGACGACGTGACCTGGACGGCATCACCGCGCAAGGGGACATGGCGATTGTGACGGTGGTGGGCAAAGGGTTGCAGCGGCAGCCGCTGTTGACGGGGCAGGTGTTGACGGCATTAGGGCGGCGACAGGTGAATGTGGTAGCGCTGGCGCAAGGGGCGACGGATTGTAGTTTGAGTTTGGTGGTGCGTGGTGGGGATACGGAAACGGCCGTTGCCGGCATCCATCATTTGTTGGTGGGACATGAATCTTAGCCTATGAATGAATTCATAGGCCGATTTCAATCGGTGGCTTGCGCCTTTAACATGATGATCATGTGCTCAATTTGTTCGAGTTCGTCCAATTCTAACTGCTCCGACTCGGCCAGGAGTCCCGCTTCATTAAGCGTGAGCAACCGACGTAAGCGTGTTTGGGCTGGTTCTGGGACGTGGAAATTCATAACTTCTTGCGCGGATGGATTTTTCATTAGAAATCGGGTTACTTCCGCCGCTGTCCCTGCGGCCAACGTGTGGAACCCTGTCAGGTTTAGCTCGAAAACAGCTGCCAGCCAGGGGGATTGTGGATTGATTTTTTTTGCCACTCTATCTGGAAGTTGTACGGTTAATTGCACCATAGCGCCTTTGTCCTCATTCGCATTGCGCTTATTATAGCATCTTTGATCATTGGTTGTAGTCGCGCTGGTAAACGGCCGTAAACTCCCGCACCACCCGCTCTTTATGCGCAAACAATGGGTGCGCCGGGTCGTCGAGTTGGGGCAGGGTGGTGATGATCCAACCGATGACGGGGCCATATTTGCGGCGTAAATGCACCTGCCGCTGCGGATCGGCGACGCGGCTTAAATGACCGGCGTTTTGCCAGAAGTCGGCCAGTTTGATGAGGAAGGCGTCGCCGTCCTGCGCGTAGAGGTGGATGATGTGGTCGAGGTAGAGGGTGTAGGGGGTGGGGAAACGGCCGTTGTCTCTGGCTGCTGCGGATAGGGTGGCGAAATCAGGGTTTGTGAGATACCCCACCAACTGCGCCACGCGCACGCCAAACTGGTTGGACAGCACAGCCAACGCCTGTTTTTGTGAATTTGTGGCGGGGAGGGAAACGGCCGTCAGCGCCAAAATCTTCTCCGCCTGATCCTCCACGGCGTCATGCAGCAGCGCCGCCATGATCACGTCCGGGTCTTGCCGGCCAAACTGTTCCAAGACATGCAGGGCGACGCGCAGGGGATGATTGGGATACGGCCCATCTTCCCGATCCGCCTGCCCATAATGGAGGCGCAGCATCCAATCCAATGCCTGGTCAATGCGCCTGCGCGTAGCTGCCTCTTGCGGCGGTAAACTGGCCCATAGCTGCGCGCTCAACTGCTGTGTTGGCGCGTAACGGGGGGTAAGCAAAAAAGAGGCGTCGGCAGGAAAGCTGGCTGTCATGAGACGGCGGTCGGCGAAGCTGCCTGCGCCTGCGTTTCCTGCCAGATACGCAGCAGTTCGGCCACACTCCACGCCTGCGCAATGCAGCCGCGCGGCGTAAATGGGGGGTCGCCGTCAAAGATTTCGCCGATGCTGCCGAGGCCATGATCGGCCAGGTTGTAGAAAAGGGGTGTGGCGTAGGAAAATGCCGTTTCTGGGTCCTGGTAGACGCGCAAATGGGCGCTGACGAAGGGTCCAATGAGCCACCCCCAAACGGTTCCTTGATGATACGCTTCGTCCCGTTTGCGCTGATCGCCACCGTAATGCCCAATGTAGGTGGCGTCGTCTGGGGAAAGGCTGCGCAGGCCGTGTGGGGTGAGCAGGTGGCGGGCGACAGCATCCACAATAGAACGTTGTTGGGCGGGCGGCAGTGGGCTGTAGGGCAGGGAGATGGCAAAGAGTTGGTTGGGGCGCAGGCTGCCGTCGTGCCCATCGGGGCCATCGAGGACGTCGTAGCAGTAGCCCATAGCCTCGTTCCAGAAACGGCCGTAGCCCGCTTTCACCTTCGCCGCTAATTGTTGGTAGGGCGTGGCGTCATCGCCGACGATCTGCGCAAAGGCGGCCATATTACAGAGGGCGTTGTACCAGAGGGCATTAATTTCTACCGGCTTACCTATGCGCGGGGTGACGACCCAATCATTGATTTTGACATCCATCCAGGTGAGCTGTACCCCTTCTTCGCCGGCGTGCAGCAGGCCATCTTTCTCATCCATGTAGATGTTGTAGCGTGTACCGCGCTGATGCCACTCAATGATTTGGGTGAGTACCGGGTATAGTTCGCGCAGGAGGTCATCGTCGCCGGTGGCGGCGTGGTAGGCGCGAATGGCTTCAACGTACCAGAGGGTGGCGTCTACGGTGTTGTATTCCGGCCGTTCGCCGGCATCGGGGAAGCGGTTGGGGATCATGCCCATGTCTACAAATTGGGCGTAGGTACGCAAAACGGAGGCGGCGGCGGCAGTACGGCCGGTGGTCAGGGTCAAACCGGGCAGGGCGATCATGGTATCGCGCCCCCAGTCGCTGAACCAATGGTAGCCGGCGATGATGGAACGGCCGTTGGCGTCGGCAGCGGTCGGCCGCTGCACCACAAACTGGTCGGCGGCCAATACTAACTGGCGTATAGGCGGAGGTAATGGCTGTGGGTAAAGCGCCTGCGCCTGCGCTACCAGCGCCGCTTCATAAGCCTGCCGCGCGGCATAGGCGGTGGCGCTGTTTAGATTGGCGTCGGCGCTGGCGCTGGCGATGACAGTCATGGATTCGCCAGGGCGCAGCACAACGCGCAGGTGTGCTGCATAGATGTGGTCTTCTTGTACGTCTCGCTGACCGCGATACTCTTCCACACGCAGCAAGAAATCTTCGTGCCAATCAAACTGCGGCGTCATTTCGGCGCGGTCGCTTAATAAATAGAGGGGTACGGCCGTTTCTGACAATTGCAGGCGTAGCCCATGCTCGACCTCGGTAACGTCTAGCTCCCAATCATTCATAATGGTGGTGCGGTGATAGTCCCGATAGTTGATAAACGCTTTGGCTTCCAGGGCCAGCGGGCCGGTGGCGCGTACCAGTTTATATTGAATGTAGGTTGTGTTGGCGCCCGGCTGCATCCAGACCCGTTTTTCGAGCAGGGCATTGGCAATGGCGTAAGTCCAGACGGGCGTCGTCCCTTCCAGGTGGAAGCGGTTGAGGTGATGATGGCCGTTTGGTTCCACGCTGCCATTGGCCCAGCGGTTGTTGTACAGGGGGTAGAAACGGCCGCTTTCCGGGTAAATGCCATCATATTCTACTGTCTCATCTAGCTTGGTGAGCAGCAGTGTGCGCCCTAAGGGTGGCTGCAAGGCGGCGAACAGCAAGCCGTGGTAGCGGCGCGTTAGCGTGCCGGCAATGGTCCCAGAGGCAAAACCGCCAATGCCATTGGTGACTAACCATTCACGGCGCTCGGCTACAGGCAAAAACCCGCAAATTTCACGTCCAAAATCGAATAATATGGGTGACATGCTCCATACCTTTTTATGCGGCGCAGAGGCCGTTATTTTCTCGCGCTCATCATTTGGGTTGTGGGAAATAATAACACGTCCGTAGCATAGCATGAAACAGGGGATTCATCGAATTAAACGTGGAAATGATGAGAGAATGCTGTGACACGTGAAGCGTGAAGAGATGGTTTGCGTTTCACGTAGGCACGGCTGTTAACGAAAACACAAAAGCAGCCCCTCCGTCAGCAGTGGGTTCGACCCAAATCTGTTCGCCGTGCGCCGCCAAGGCCATCTGGCAAAAGGACAAACCCAGCCCGCTGCCGGTTTCCCCTTGCTCCCCGGTTACGTACTTTTCAAAAATGGTTTGCCGCAGCGCCAGGGGAATGCCGGGACCTTCATCTTGCACCGTTACCAGCAGTTTGGGAACGGCCGTTGTGGTTTCATAGGCAGCCAGTACCGTAATACGCCTTCCCACCGGGGAAAACTTAATAGCATTATCAACCAGGTTTTGCAAAACACGTTCTAACAGACCGGCGTCAGCCCAGGCAGGGGGCAGGTCGTCAGGCAAGACGGCCGTTAGCTGCAACTGTTTTTCGGCCGCCCGCGACTGCTGCACGGCAAAAACACGCTGGACCAACTCGGCCAGGCGAACGTGGGCAAAGGCGACCGGCAGTTTACCGCTTTCCAGCCGGTGTACGTCCAAAATCTGGTTCACCAGTTGCAATGTTTTTTCTGTATTGGCAAACGTCATTTCCAACAACAGGCTGTTATCCGCTGAAACAACTTCATCCAGATCCCCTTTCAGCATTTGCAAGGCAAACAGGGTGTTGCTAATGGGGACGCGCAAATCATGGACCATTGAGCGCGTCATGTCATTGCGCAGTTGCTCGCGCGCCCGGCGTTCGGTTATATCCCGGATAATTAACAAGCGTCCTTGCAGCGCCTGCCGCCAATCATACAAGGGGGAAATTGTCACTTCGTAGTAACAGGTATCATTATGTGGCGCCGGTAATTCAATGCTTTTTTCGGGTGCGCCATTCAGCATTTGCTCTAAATCGGGCCAGACGGTTAGCAGCGTGCGCCCAATCGGGTTTGTTGGGATGCGCATGATGGCGCGCGCGGCCGGGTTTGCCTCGACTATGCGCCCTTTGCGATCCAGGACCACCACGCCTTCTTCCATGCTGTTGACGACAACGCGATACGCCACCGGATTAATGTCAAAAAGGCGAAAACGCAGCGCATAGCGCACCATTAGTATTCCTGTTATGGCAAAGGCGAAGGGCGTCAGGTCGAGTAAGCTAACGCCGATGACGTGCAGCACGTTGCCCACCCAGGGGAGCAAGAGACCGATAAGCAGGGCCGCAACCTGCCGGCGGTATAAGGGGGTTTGCTGCTGCCGCCAATGAACCATTAACAGGGCCGAACCGACTAACAAATAGGTGTAGGCAACGGCCGTATGCACCCAAAACCACAAGCCATATTCCAGCGCCAACGCCATAAAGGGCCGCGCCATGCTGGCGTCTGGGGTAGACCAGACCAGATTGTGGGTGTCATTCGTGAACGTCAATAGTAGGGTAATGGCCGGCGTTAGCGCGACGGCCGTTATTTTGCGCCGGGTAAGCCATTTTTCGTTGCCGGTGTATTCCCAAACAAATAGCAGCCAGACGACGGGCACAATGACCATGCCCAAAAAGCGCAGTTTGACCCAAAACAGCTTGCCCGCAAAGGTGGGAAGCGTGATCTCCAATAAATACGCAAGCGACCATAAGCTGACCGCCATCATCAGCAAGGCGAAAGAAACACTGCCGACGGCCGGTCGGCGCTGCCAGGCGTGCAATGTCAGCAGAGTAGCAATAGCGGTACTGGCTAACAAAACCAATACTTGCGATGTGTGAGCTGTATCCATGCGCTGCTCAACAACAAGACGGATCGTGAAAACCTCGCGGACCCCAGGGTTGCAAGTCAATGATCAGTAACTCTGCTTATTCTAAATATTCTCCGCTGAACGTCTATGGTACGTAAGTGATATTTTATCCCTAACCTGGACAAGCCAGAAAAGAATTTAACGCAAAGGCACAAAGAAAGAAAAGACAAAGAGGCAAA
>JACSRF010000539.1 GCA_014879875.1 Anaerolinea sp. | reverse complement strand
TCAGAAAAGAAGGTTTCAATCCGGAAGCGCTTCCCATACCAGTAACACGCTTCCTCAGCCAGGTCCATAAAGTTTTCTTTTTGAACCTGAAAGTATTTTATTTGAACCCAAAAAGAATTGCGCTAGCATTCACTTTGACTAATCAACATAGCCAAACGTGCAACTTTTTAGTTAAGAAAAAAGGAGCTACCAGATGGAAAAGGATAGGCTGACAAATCTGCTTCAAGCATACAGAAACGCATCACAGGAATTTCATGCCACAAGTTATTGGGCTGCGTATGAAGAGCAAATAATGGAAACAATTAAGTCCATAGATTTGAATCAACTGCGATCAGGAAAATATCCTTATCTTGCAACTTTTGGTTTTAATGATGTTATTTACTTTTACCATCCTAATTTACCTTTTCCAAGAAAAGTAATTTTAAAATTATTTCATAAGTATGTATTGAAAAACAGGCGTATTCTTCCCTATGGAATCAATGTTTCGGATATTCGAGATTTATCTTATCAACACTGTAATTTACTTGGTAAATTAAGCAATGCGGAACCAATAAGCTCCATTGAAGTTTCCACCTTCGGTAATCCCAAAGACCTTTTTGAAGTTAATGGGAAAAAATACACTATGCCCTTTCTTAACTATTATGCACGCTATTGTTTCGCAAATAAACATGTCGCTTTCAAAGACAAGGAAATTGTAGTCGAACTAGGGTCAGGCTCTGGATATCAGATTGAAGTTTTAAAGAAATTACATCCTCATATCACTGTACTGTGTTTCGATCTTCCAGCGCAAATATATCTTTGTGAAAGTTACCTTTCACAGGCGTTAGGAAAAGAGAATATTGTGGGAACGGAAGAAACCTTGATGTGGAAAAATCTCTCAAACCTTCAAAAAGGTCGCGTCCACTGCTTTGGAAATTGGCAAATTCCCTTAATAAAGGAATTAAAATTCGATGTCTTTTGGAATGCTGCTAGTTTTGGTGAAATGGAACCAAACATCGTAGCAAATTATCTGAGTTATATTGAAGGAAACGTTCAGTGGATCTATCTACTTCAGGCGCGGCACGGTAAGGAGATAAGTGGAAAAGCTCATGTAGCAAAACAAACCACATTTGATAATTACGTTTCAATGCTGCCCGATTTTAACTTATGGGAAGAGCATGATGCATGGCAAGCATACAAAAAGCTATCAGAAGCGGGAGGATACTTTGAGGCAATTTGGAAAAACAAGTTTGACGTCAAGATCGGGAGAGAAGATAAGAATTCCTATAAGCGTTCAGATAGGTAATTGATAAAGGTCAATCCCTCAAAAAGCGGATAGACAAACGGATAAAAGAGCATCATTATAAGCAAATGACAGAACGACAGCCGTCACTCGGTATTCCGCCTCAAGATTGGGAAGCAACCCCAAACAGTGTCCAGACATTGGTCTACACTTTGCTGGCAGTTGTCGAAGAGATACAGTAGATTGTGCCGACGTTGCAAAGGCAAATTGAGCAGCAACAAAAGCAAATCCAGCAGCAGGTGCGAATCAATACGGATGAAACCAGTTGGGAAAAGAACCACAAGCGGCACAGTAACCACATTGCGGCAACAGCAACGGCATGTCTTGGACTTTTTGGCGCTTGCTTGCCAGGCTCAGCATCTTGGTCTGCCTGTTCACTACCGTCAATTGCCAGCACCAATGGCCCGCTATTGGCCAGGCCAGCCAACAATGCTTCCAGAAAGGGAAGGCACAAAGAGACAAAGAGGCAAAGAAGGAACTGATGAAAATATCTCTGCGCAACACGCTTCTCTCCCCCATTGAAGCGGGCAATAATCCACGAATAACGAAAGGGGGGATCAGCATGACGCTGTTGATCTCGGCTGTGGCGCTTCTGGCTGCGCCCCGGCTGATGCCCGCCGGGTATTCCTGGCTGACGCACACCACCAGCGAATCGGCGGCGCAAGGGCTTGCGGGGGCGTGGCTGGCAAGATTGGGCTTTGTCCTTTTCGGCCTGGCCGTCATCTGGCTGGCTGCGGCCAAAACGGCGGTATGGGCGCGAACGGCCGTCTGGTTTCATCTCGTTTTTGGTGTGTGCATGGTGGCGACGGCCGCTTTTGCCCATCATCCCTGGCTAGAGGGCGTCCCCGTTGACCCGGTTGAAGATTTCCTGCACTCGTTGACGGCGACGATGATGGGCTTTGCCTTTGCCTTTGGCGCGATGGCGCGTTTACTCCAGCGGGAAGCGGACGATAGGGTAGGGCGGGTGTGGGATGTGACGGCCGTAGCCGCCGCTACCTTCCTCCCCATGCTCATGGGCGCGCAGCCAGACATCATTGGGTTGCTGCAACGGGCCATGTTTGCTGTGGCTTATGGCTGGTATGTTCGGGAGGCGCTCCAGAAATAGTGCGCCGGTTTCCTGGTTTGAATGGGCGTCATCCATTGGCGTAAGGGGTGGCTAATCGCCAACGGCGTCAATCGCCAACGGCGTCAATCGCCAACGGCCGTTTGCACCTTCTCCCCCTCTTCATCATCCCGCTGGAATTTGGCGCGGAACTCCTCTTCCGTCCAGAAATTCTCCGGGGCCGTCAGCTTATCAATGTACAGCGCCCCATTCAGGTGGTCAATTTCATGCTGAAAAATGCGCGCGTCCCAATCATGCACACGGTAGCGGACTTTACGGCCGTATCGATCCTGCGCGCGCACCCGGATCGTCTCATACCGCTCCACTTCCCCCAGGTAACCGGGAATCGAAAGGCATCCCTCAATGCCATCCGCCACATCACGCGACGTCCAGATAATTTCCGGGTTCACCAACACATACAGATCACGAGTCCCTTCAATGTCGTTGCCATCCTCATCCACATCTGGCAAAGTTTCCACGACGGTCAGGCTGATCGGTTTACCCACCTGCGGCGCAGCTAACCCCACACCGGGCGCGACGCGCATCGTTTCGATCATATCATCAATTAACTTTTGCAAATCGTCGTCGAACTTTGTGACCGGGCGTGTCTTTTGCCGCAGAATCGGGTCCGGCAACTTAACAATATCTAAAATAGCCATACTTCAGAAATACCTCTGGTGAAATACCTAATTTTCGTAACCAGATTCGCCGGGTGGTGGCGTGCGTTGTGGGATACGCCCTTGCTCAGTGGCCTGCTTGTACACATCCAGCAGTACTGCATACTCTTTGCGTCGCTGCGCGCCTTCTTTAACACGCTGCGCCTCGCGCACTTCATCTATCCGCTTAAAAATGTCACTTTGGATGCGGCTGGGGTGGGGCACATCCTCAAAAGTGATGTTCGCGTCAGCGCCAGCCGTTTCTATAAAAACAGTACCAAAATCAAAGATGGTCTGCAACAAACCAGGACGATTGGCGCTCACATTCTGAATATTGCTCAGGGGAGCTTGCTTGCGGCTTTCGCCAAAGCCGAAAGGACGACGGTCAATGTCAACGATCACGCGGCTGGTGACCTGGAAAATGTCGTTGCTCCAATCCTCCACCTGCCAGATCAGCCAGCCCAGGTTGCCAAGCAGCAACAGCGAGAAGATGATCCAAAGCTGGCCGAGGGTAAAACCAAACAGGCGGGTGAGGAGCCAGTAAAGCAGCCCCAGACCGATGAAACTCATGACCGGTCCGAATGTTTGGCGTAACAGCACAAACAGATGTTTACGGTACGTCACCGTGTCCCCCTCTTCCACACGCCATCGGTAATGTTGGCGAAAACCAGATTGTCTGCGTGGGGCTGTTATTGGCGGTGGCGCATCATCGCCGATGGCATGTAGGGGATGGTCTGCCTGGAAATGGCTTTCGAGCGAGTCGCGCATAATGGCTTGCTCACGGCCGGCGTCGAGGGTCTTCACTCGTTGGCTGAGTGCGTTGAGTGTGGCTTTGACGGCCCTGGGATCATCAATATTGTCAAAATAAACGGTGCCGGCCTGGGCTGCGGTGGTGACGCGGGCTGTGCCAAAATTGAACAGATTGGATAAGAGATTGGGCTTGCTAATTTCGACGCTTTGGATTTGTTCGATAGGGATTTTAACCACGTTAATGCTAAACCGGCGCAGGTCAAATTCACGGTGGATCAGGCGTTTGTTGGTGATGACGAAGTAATCGTTGCGCCAATCAAGGTAGTTGAAAACAAGCCAGAGGAAGAAAATACCGCCGATGATGCTCGGCAGCGCCATGAACAGCACGCGCAACACGCCGGCCTCTGGCCGCAGCGGCAGCAAAATAAATGTACCTATGCCCGTCAGGAAAAGCAGGAAACCGGGCGTCAGCAGGCGCAGCAACAAATACCAACGACTACGGTAGGCCAGGTACTCTACCAACTCATCTGGCAGCAAACTAACGGCCGCGCTGCCCCGGTCTGCCTTGAGCCGAATTTTGCGGGCATCTTCCCAGGCTGTGGCGGACAGGCCAGATACCACCTTGTCGCTGTCATCATAGACTGGCTCCAGGTTGTCGAGCACGTCGCGGTGGGCGTCCAGGTATTGGAGGAAGTCACGGCTCTGGATGATCAGCACACGGCCGTTTCCCTTTCCCTTCACTGTTGCCAGATGTGCATTTGGCGTAAACAGCCATTCCTCCCCGAAATAGTCACCTGCCAAAAAAGAGCGGGAATCCCGCACAATGCCCTGAACATCTACGGCGCGCGCAAATAAACGGCCGCTTTTCACCACATACAGACTATTGCCCACATCCCGTTGGTAAGCGATAACCGCCCCGTCTTCAAACTCGTATTCACGGGTAATCTCCGCCAGCCCATCCAACTCTTCTTCTGTTAGCGCCGCAAAAAGCGGCAGTTGCTCCAGAAATTCACGTTTGCTTGTCACCACAACCTTCCCATGCAAACCTTATGATGGCGCATATTTTAACATAATAGCAGTAACATGTGTAGCGCGTCTCTCCCATTTCCCTCATCACTTTGACAGGCTCAGCGCAGGTTGTTCACCCTTCACCTTTCACCCTTCATCGTTACCCCTCGCTTGCCACGCTCCTCACCCTGCTGTATGATTCACCCGTTGGCGAACGGTCAATAGGAGAGGCAATGTCGGCGATTTTTACACTGTCTAATTTACTTTCCATTATCTACATCTTTCGCAGCCTGCAACTAACGGCCGTTATCTGGCGTGAATGGCAGGACATTCGTCAAGAACCCCTTACCCGTCGCAAACAACACCTGGCCGAACAGGCTTCCTTCTTCGTTGCCGTGCCCATTGGTGTTTTCTTCCACGAGTTTGCCCACGCGCTGGCAACTTGGGCTGCTGGTGGGCAAGTATTGGCCTTTGCCTACCGCGTCTTTTGGGGGTACATCATCCCTGGCGGTGACTTTACACCCGTCCAATATTGGTTCATTGGCCTGGCCGGGACGCTCGGTTCGCTGCTGTTTGGGTTGAGCGTCTGGCTGCTTTTGCGCCACAGCCGCCATTCCTCCTTGCGCTATTTTGCCCTGCGCGCTTTCCGCTTCCAGGTCTACTTTTCCCTCATCTACTACCCCATTTTCACCCTATTTGGCTTTGAAGGGGATTGGAAAATCATTTACGACTTTGCCGTAACGCCGGTTTGGAGTGGGGTAACGGCCGTGCTCCACGCCGCTTGCCTCTTTCTTTTTTGGACCGGGGATCGCCGTGGCTGGTTCGAGATGGTCGCCCACGACTCGCCCGTCGCGCAAGATGCCTTCCACACGCTTGCCACAACCGCGCAAAACACCCCCGATACCCGCGTCCAAATCCAATACATTGACGCCCTCCGTCGCGGCGGCGCTGTCAACAAAGCCAAGTACCAACTGCAGCGTTTGCTCAAAACGGAACCCAATTCTGGCGCGGTTCATCTGCAAATGGCCTTGCTCCTCAGCACAGGGAAACAACAAATCCCCCTCGGCGCTGTCAACCATCTACGCCAGGCGCTCAGTTTCGGCCTGCCCAACGCCGCCAGTACCGCCTTTGCCCATCAACTCCTGGGGCAGTACAACCTGGACATCAACCACCTGGACGAAGCCGATAACTATCTGAGCCAGGCCATCTCCTTGACCCAAGGTGAGGCGCAGACTGACCCGCTGCAAATGGCGCATCTACGCCATCTGCGCAGCCAGGTCTACCGGCAGCAGCGTCGCTTTGATCGCGCTTATGAAGATGTGCAGCAAGCCTTATCCCTGGCCCAGGCAGCCAATGACGAGCGGGCCGTTAACTTTTATCAGAGCGAACTAGACATGATCACGCCAAATCGCTGACAACTGTCATGCAAAACTAACGACTAATGGCAGGTGACACAACCGACGCAAACATTGACAATAGTCGGGCAAGATGGTCCCACCATGAGTAATCGGACCATCATCAGCGGTTAAACATATTAACCGCGCAATTGTTAAAAGGAGAAAGACACATGAAAGAGAAACGTTTTTTGTTTATATTGTTAGCAGTTATGACCGTGCTGGTCCTGGCTGCCTGCGGTGGTGGCGGCAATGAACCGGCCCCTGCTGTCGAACCGGCTGCGGGGAACAATGCCGCCTCTGAACCGACCGCTGTGCCGGAAAGCCAACCTGTGGCCGATGCGGGCAGCAAATATCAGATTCCGGCCGTTGTAGATGGCAAATACAACGTGGCGTTTGTCTACGTAGGGCCGCATGATGACGGTGGTTGGAGCCAGGCGCACGATGTCGGCCGTATCTACGTGCAGGAAAACGTCGCCGACGTCCACACGGCCTACGTTGAAAACGTGTCCGAAGGCGCCGACGCCGAGCAGGTCATTCGCTCCCTGGCGCGCAAAGGTTTCGATGTCATCTTTACGACTTCCTTTGGCTTCATGGACGCCTCTGAAATCGTCGCCGAAGAATTCCCGGACGTGGACATCATTCACATCAGCGGCTTCAAATCTAATGAAGCCAACTTTGGCAACCTGATGGGCGCGATGGAAAATATCAAGTATCTGGCCGGGATATTGGCCGGTTCACGCGCGATGGTAGATGGCAACCCGAAACTAGGCTACATCGCCACCTTCCCCATTCCCGAAGAACTGCGGTTGGGGAATGCCTTTGCCCTGGGCGCGCAAAAGACCTGCCCCGAATGCACCATTGATGTGCGTTGGATCTTCACCTGGCACGATCCCATTTTGGAAAAGGAAGCGGCCGCATCGCTGTTTGGCAGTGGCGCGCAAGTTGTCATGACCGGCGCCGACACCCCCGCTCCGGCCGAAGCCGCCCCTCCTGGAAAATGGGGTATTACTTATGACTACATTGGCAACTGCACGCTAGACGCCTGCCTCACCTCCATGTACTGGAACTGGGGCCCCGTTTATGCCCGCATCGTTGAAGATTCCCGCGCCGGTACCTGGGTTGGTGGTTGGGAATACTTCGACGGAGACACGGGTGCGTTGGGCTTGCTCGGTTTCATGGAAGGGGAAGAACTGCGCCCCGGCGCCGCTGATTTGCCCGCCGAAGATTTGCAGCTCATCCGCGATCTGATAGCACAAATGTTGGCCGGTGAATTCACGCGCTTCGACGTTTTCAAAGGCCCCATTACTGATAATCAGGGCAACCTGGTGCTGCCCGACGGGGTTAGCCTGGAACAGGAAGACCTGGATGGTTTTGCTCAGTTTGGCAGCAACTGCAAAACTTGTATGTACTGGTGGAATGAGAACATAACGGCCGAACTGCCAAGTTTGGAATAGCCTATAGCAGTGGTAAGCGGTGATCGCCTGGTGCGATCACCGCTTTTATCAATCCAAAGGAATACCCCATGAGCGATACCCCCTACGCCGTTGAAATGAAGGATATTGTCATCCGTTTCCCTGGCGTGCTGGCGAATGACCACGTTACCTTTACCTTAAAGCAGGGGGAGATTCATGCGCTGTTGGGTGAAAATGGCGCAGGTAAAAGCACGTTGATGAATTCGCTGGCCGGTTTGTACCGGCCAGTCTCTGGCAGCATCAAGGTGTATGGCGAGACGGTTGCCTTTCATTCGCCGAAAGATGCCATCGCCAAAGGAATTGGCATGGTGCATCAACATTTCATGCTGGTTCCTACCCAAACCGTTACCGAAAATATTCTCTTGGGCCTGAGCGACCCCCGCTTTTTTATGAAGCTGACTGAATATGACCAGAAGATTTTGGCGCTGCAAGCGCAGTTTGGCTTGCACGTAGACCCGACGGCGAAAATTTGGCAGCTTTCGGTGGGGGAACAGCAGCGGGTGGAGATTTTGAAGACGCTGTATCGTGGGGCGAAAATTTTGATCATGGATGAGCCAACGGCCGTCCTCGCCCCGCAAGAAATTGAAGAGCTCATGGCGACGATGCGCGTGATGGTGGCGCAGGGTAAGTCTATTGTGTTCATTAGCCATAAGCTGCAAGAGGTAACGGCCGTTGCCGACCGGGTCACCGTCTTGCGCAAAGGGCGCGTCACGGCCGCCGGCGTTGACGCCACCGGCATGACGAAACAAGATTTGGCGCAGCTCATGGTGGGGCGTGACGTGGTGTTGGCGGTGGAAAAAGCGCCGCGTGAACCTGGCGCTGTTGTGCTTGCGGTAGACAATGTCTCTTGCGAGAATAACAAAGGCGTGCCCGCGCTGCGCG
Organism: Anaerolinea sp.; assembly: GCA_014879875.1. GTDB lineage: Bacteria > Chloroflexota > Anaerolineae > Promineifilales > Promineifilaceae > JACSRF01. The sequence continues at coordinate 1,962 of JACSRF010000539.1, read as the reverse complement.
GCGTTTCGTTACAAGTGCGCGCCGGCGAGATTTTAGGAGTTGCCGGCGTGTCTGGGAATGGGCAGAGTGAGTTGGCCGAGGTGATTACCGGATTACGGCCGTGCCGTGGACAGATCACCATTAACGGCCGTGACGTCGCCAACCAACCGCCAAAGATAGCCATTGAACAAGGCGTTTCACACATCCCCGAAGACCGCACCAAAGTGGGCACAGCGCCCAACATGAGCATCACCGAAAACACCATCATGAAGTGCTACCGGCAGGACCCGGTGGGCAATGGTTGGCGCATTAATTTCAGCAGCGCCCGTGATATGGCGCGTAGATTGAAGCGTAAATACGACATCCTGGCCCCCAGCGTGGAGACGATGGCGCGAAAACTGTCTGGCGGCAATTTGCAAAAAGTCATTCTTGCCCGCGAGATTTCGTCGCAGCCGCAGTTGATCGTGGCCGTGCAGCCAACGCGCGGTCTGGATGTCGGCGCGATTGAGTCCATTCAACGGCTGCTGCTGGAACAACGAGAATTGGGAACGGCCGTGCTGCTCATCTCCGAAGAGTTGGAAGAATTGTTAGCCCTTAGTGACCGCATTGCCGTTATCTATGAGGGCGAAATTATGGGCGTCGTTATGGCTGACGAAGCCGACGTTGCCGATATTGGCCTGATGATGACCGGTACCGCTCTAACCCCTACCCCATAAACTGGTTTACGCATCACGGAGAGAAGAACAATGCCATTTCGAATCACATTTGAAAAACGGATCGAAGATGTTCCCAAATGGCTTCCCCTGGCGACATCCGTTGGCTCTGTGGTGGTAGCGTTTATCCTCAGCGGCATCATCCTCAAGCTAATCGGCGGCGATCCCATGCGCGTCGGCCGTTTCTTTTTTCAGGCCACGTTTGGCAGTTGGGCTGCTTTTTCCGACACCATCGTCAAAGCCACGCCGCTGATCATGGTTGGCCTGGCCTGCGCCATGGCTTTCAAAATGAAGATGTGGAACATTGGCGCGGAAGGGCAGTTTTATATGGGCGCATTTTTCGCCAGCCTGGTTGTCCTCTTGCCCATTGTGCCCCCCGACAGCCCTCGCGTCGTGGTCATTGGCGCCATGGCGATCATGGGCATGGTTGGCGGCGCCATTTGGGGCTTTTTTCCTGGCTACCTCAAGGCAAAATTTCAGGTCAACGAAATTATCACCACGCTCATGCTCAACTACGTCGCCATTTTGTGGAACAACTTCTGGATCTTCAACAAGTGGAGCGACGCCGGTTTTCAGATGACCCCCACCTTTGCCAAATCAGCCTGGCTGCCACGCATCACCGATTATGCCCGCGAGTATGGCGCTTTTATTGATGAAGGGGGCGCGGTGGCAAACTTCCTGACGCGCATTGGCCTGGAGCGTGTTTCCGGCATGACGCTGCATTTGGGGGTCGCTTTTGGGTTGGTAGCGGCCGTTGTCGTCTGGTGGATTTTGTCGCGCAGCCGCTGGGGATACGAAATCAAACTCATTGGCGACAATCCCCATGCCGCGCGGTACGCCGGTATCAATATCTTGCGCAACATGGTGCTGGTGATGATGGTTTCTGGCGCGCTGGCCGGTTTAGCCGGCATGTCGGAGATCAGCGGCGTGGTGCATCGTCTGCAAGAGCGCATCTCTCCCGGTTATGGCTTTACCGGTATCATTGTCGCCTGGCTGGCAAAGCTGAACCCATTCGCCATCATCGTCGTTGCCATTTTGTTTGGCGCGCTGATCGTCGCCGGCCGCGAGATTCAACCATCTGGCCTGGCGCAATTGTTACAGGGCATTGTCTTGTTTTTGGTCATTAGCAGCGACGTGCTGCTGCGCTATCGCTTTCGCTTTGTGCGCACCGCGCAAGAGTTGGCATAACGTTGTCAGATCGTTAGGAATGGCACTTCAATAAGTTGGTCAAGATTGGTTCAATCTTCGGAGATTGAACCAATCTAAATGG
>JACSRF010000509.1 GCA_014879875.1 Anaerolinea sp. | reverse complement strand
ATATAGGATTTACGATTAACGATTTGCGATTTACGATTGGCCTGCCCCTGGCAAGCTATGAGAAAACCCTAAATCTTTTTCTTAATGTCTATAGCTTCACGTTTTACGCATAACTTACCGATGTTACCTAAACGCTCCTTCCTTCTGACGCTTGTGTGTTTGTTTGCGCTGGCTGCCTGTACCGACACGGCCGTTACCCCCACCCCCTTCCCGCCAACGGCCGTTCCCACCGAGATGGCGATACTGGCAACAGCCACGCCGACGGCCGTTCTGCTGGATACGGTTACGCCGACGGCCGTTCCCACCCTCACCCCCACTCCCATGCCAACCACCCAATTCCCTCCGGCGATCATTGTCAACGATGAAGGCGGCCCGGTCGCCATTAGCGGTGTCGTCACCTACACCAACCCCTTCTTCACGCTCGGCGTGGCCGCCCCCGTCATCATCCTCGAGGACCAGGCCGGTTTCATAGACCGCGACGAAGGCTACCTCATGCCCATCGCCTCGCAAACGTTGGGGCAAATTACTTCTGACTTTTACACCTCCCCCTTCAGCTACAGCCTGGCGCTGCCCCTGGAACCACAAGGCGCCTGGCGCGACGTAGACAACGACGATGATCAGGAAACAGGCGTGCAAGTTTTTGCCGTCGCTTACTGGACCAATACCTTTGGCGACCCGTTTTTAGAGGAGCGCGATTTAGGCGGTGGCGGTTGGTCTACTGCCTACGCCTCTACCGTTGCCAGCATTGATCCAGAAACGGAACGGGAGATCGTCGGCGGCTGGCTGCTGATCTACGCCCCGGATGATCAACAAGGATTTCCCGGCGCTTTCGGCGATGATGGGCTGATCTTCACCGCCGACGACCCCATGATCACCCTGCCTGCCGGTTACACGCTGGTCAACCTGGACACAACCCCCTTCACCTTCGACCGTTCCCGTTATCCGCGCATTGACCTGCTTGAACCGGCCGGCGCGTCGCTGGTGGATTACAGCGATCTCAGCTATGATGAAGCCTTTAACGCCCTGGTAGACCAACTCAGCCGCGAGTATGCCTTTACCGAGTACAAAGGAATAGATTGGGAAACGCTGCGCGCGCAATTTGAACCCCGTTTTGCCGTCGCCGCCGCGGCTGGGGACGTTGACGCTTACCGGCGCGCCCTGCGCGATTTTGCCTGGGCTATTCCTGATGGGCACGTTTCCGGCCCTTTTTTGCAGGATGAATTCTTTTTTAACGTTGTCGGTGGGTTAGGGCTGGCGATACGTGAATTGGATGACGGCCGTGTCATTGCCAACTACCTGTTAGAAGATGGTCCCGCTGCCGCCGCCGGTATCCAACTGGGCGCGACGCTCCTGGCGCTCAACGATGTCCCCATCGCCGAAGCCATTGTCAACGCGACAACTTATACCGGTTCCGCCAGTACAGAACACGTGCGTCGCTTAAACCAACTCATCTTTGCCACCCGCTTTCCGCTGGGAACAATCGTCAATGTGACCTATCAAAACCCAGGCGGCAGCGCGCAAACCACGGCGCTAACAGCCACATTTGAACAAGACAGCCTTTTCTTTGCCCTGGGCGAGCAGCTGCCAACCGGGTTTGAACTGCCGCTGGCGTACAAACTGCTCGACAGCGGCTATGTTTACGTACAAATTTACAGCTTTTCCGACAATCAACTGCTCACGGTGCAGTTATGGGAACGGCTGCTGCGTACTTTGCGCGATCAAGACTCGCCAGGACTGATCATAGACATGCGCCAGAATGCGGGGGGCAGCGGCTTCCTGGCAGCCTCGATGGCCGCCTATTTCTTCCAGGAAGCCCTCCCATTGGGCTACGCGAGTTATTACGACAAAGAACGCGGCGAATTTTACTTTAACCCCGACACGGCGCGGTCATTCATCTTGCCCCCCGCAGAACTGCGTTATGATGGGCATCTGGCCGTTATTGTCGGGCCAAATTGTGCCAGCGCCTGCGAATTTTTTAGCTATTACCTGACTTTGCAAGAGAGAGCGGCCATTATCGGCCATTACCCAACGGCCGGGCTGGGTGGCAGCATTGATCAGGTAGCGATGCCAGAGGGGGAAACGTTCACCTTTACCCAGGGCCGCGCCATGAACGCCGCCGGGGAAATCCACATTGAGGGTAAGGGCATCATGCCCACCGTGCGCATCCCGGTGACAGAAGCGGCCGTATTGGGCGAGGGTGATGTGTTGTTGGCAACGGCCGTATCCTATCTCAATCAAATCTTGGACAACGAGTAAGGCAAAGGGAGAAAGCAACATGGAATCAGCAAACGAACCATTACCAGCAGCCCACAAAACTGACGAAGGCGACATTTACGCCGGTAATGTCAGCATTCATCATGGTGGCGCGCGCGACATCACCGCCAGGTCTGTAGACATTACCCAGGGCGGCGCCAGCAAAATCAAAAGCGACCACGTCACCATTCGGCAGGGCGGCGCGCAGGCAGTGTATGCCGATGACATCGTTGTACGGCAGGGGGGAATTGTGCGCGCCCAAAGCGAAACCCTGACAGTGAACCAGGGAGGAATTGTGCTGGCGACAACCAAAACGGCCGATCTGCACGCCGCCAGCGCCCTCGCCCTGCTCACCAACGGCGACGCCACCCTCACCCAATCCGGGGCGCAGCTGCTTGTGGCGCGGGGCGATGTCACGCTGGATCAGGGCAACGCCAAGGTGCTGCTGGCAGGTGGGGATGTGATGATGGATCAGTCGGGCACAGGGGTCTTGGTGGCGCGTACCGTTCAGGCCAAAAACAGCGGCGTTGTCTTGCTCATTGCGCAAAACGTTGCCGGCGACATCAAAGCGACCTTTGGCCCACGCGAATCTGTCCTCTTTGGCATTGTGACCGGCATTGTGACCGGCATTGTGGTTCTATTGGGGAATGTGTTTGGGAAACGACTGTTGCGTAGATAGCGTGCAGCGTGTAGAGATAGAGAGGTTGCCCGTTTCTCTACACGCTGCACGCTATCTCTCTGTAAACATGAACTGCGACAACTGCCAGTCGTGGCCGCGTACAATTAGCGCGGCCTGGTACTGTGGATGGGGGTGCAGGGGGAGCAAACGCCATTGGCTGGCTGCGTCGGCGTCGCCGGCCACATAGATCAGCCGCGCCGCCTCACCAGGCACAAATGTCACGTCAAACTGGTGCAGCGGGTGAGAAAGCCCTTCGCCAATGGCCTTGACGAACGCCTCTTTGCGCGTCCAACAGTTAAAAAACGCCTCCTGCTGCTGTTCCTGGGGCAACCTTTGGAAGATGGCGAACTCGCGTGGTGAAAAACTGATGCGGGCAATTCCCTCAGTATCGTCCAATTGGCGGGCAAATTCAATGTCAACTCCCAACGGCCGTCCCCAGCTAAAAGCGCACAAAGCCAACGTTTGCGCATGGGAAACGTTAAACGCAAATTGCGGCGCGCCCATTGTCACCGCCAGTTCCGGTTTGCCATACGCGCCATAAACAAACTGCACATCTTGGGGGGAGATGCACAGGTAACGGCCGATCAGCGTTCGCAGCGCCCCTCGCCCCACGATATAACGCTGCCGGTCGCGGTCAAAATAAAACCGCGCCGCCCGTTCCCGTTCATCGGCCGCCAGCAAGGGCGACAGATCGTTTATGCGCTGCGGCCCTGGTTCCAGGTGTACCTGCCACACATGGACGGCGTCTGGCGGCAGCGTCAGGTCAGGGGGAGGCGTTTGCCAGATCATGCCGCGTGCCCCCCATGGAGCCAGGCGGCGCTTTCTTGCAGCGCCGCCGCCCAATTGTCATCACCCGGTCGCAGCGACGCCAGCCAGCGCCCGGCCCCTTTCGGCAAACAGCGCCGCCCCATGCCGATCAACGTTGGCTGCGGCCCAATTTCTAAAAATGTGGTGAACCCTTGCCTGTATAACGTGTCCATTGCCTGGGCGAAGCGCACCGGCTGCCGCACGTGGCTGCGCCAATAGGCGGCAGTGGTTACCTCGTCGGCTGCCGCCGCCTGGCCGGTGACATTGGTAATGAAGGGCAGCTGCGGTTCGGCATAGGTCAGGCTGGCGGCGATTTGCTCAAATTCATCCAGAATGGGGTTCATCAGGGGTGAATGGAAGGCGTGGGAGACGACCAGGCGGCGGGATTTGACGCCGTTGGCGTGCAGGGCGTTAAGAATGTGGGCGACGGCCGTTTCCGCCCCGGCAATGACCACATTTCCCGGCCCATTAATGGCGGCGATGGACACCTGGTCTGCGTGCGGGGCAATGGCCGCGCGCGCACGCGCCTCGTCGGTAAACAGAGCGGCCATCGCGCCGCCGGAGGGCAGGGATTGCATCAACCGGCCACGCGCGGCAATCAACTTGAGGCCATGCGCCAGGCTGAACACCCCGGCAATGCACGCCGCCGCGTATTCGCCAACGCTGTGCCCCATCACCGCCGCCGGCGTAATCCCCCACGACTGCCACAGCCGCGCCAGCGCATATTCCAGGGCAAACAGCGCCGGCTGCGTGTACATGGTTTGGTGGATGAGGGCGTCTGGCCCATCTTCGGCAAACATGACGGCGAGTAAAGGGTGTTCCAGATACGGCCGCAGCAGCCGCTCACATTCGTCCAGAGCAGCGCGAAAGACGGGGGCGGCCTCATAAAGCTGCCGCCCCATGCCGCCATACTGCGCGCCCTGCCCGGTAAACAAGAAGACGACGGGGGGGACGGCCGTTGCGTCGCCCACCGCTTCGGTAAACAAGGCAAGAGGTTGGGTTATGGGTTGGGTCATCGGGGTTTCCTTATGCGTGAAGCGCCGCGCGGCTGGCGGCCATGCGCTGTTGGTCATCCTCCGCGGGAACCAGGGAGGGCAGCCACATCTGGTCAGCGGCGGGCAGACACCGTTTGCCCATGCCCAACAGCACCGGCGCCGGGCCTATTTCCAAAAAGCGGCGGCAGCCAGCGTCATGCAGCGTCTCCATAGCCTGCGCAAAGCGTACTGTGCCGCGTAAATGCTGCCGCCAATAAACGGCCGTCGTCACCTCTGCGCCTGTGACCCAGACGGCCGTGAGGCAGGAAACGTAAGGGATTTGCGGTGGGTGGTACTGGATGGCGGCAGCCGTTGCCGTGAACGCATCTAAAATGGGGTCCAGCAGTGGCGAATGGGACGCCTGGGCGACAGCTAAGGGGCGCGTTTTGATGCGCTGCGCTTTGCAGGCGGCGACGACCTCGGCCACGGCGCCGCTGGCCCCGGAAATGACAATGTTGGTTGGCCCGTTGATGACGGCGATGGCGACCTGGTCGGCGTAGGGGGCGATGGCCGCGGCGACTTGTTCCTCTGCCGCGAATACGACCACCATTTGCCCCGGCACAGACAATGTATCCATGAGACGGCCGCGCGCGGCGACCAGTTTTAAGCCATCGGCCAGGCTGAAGACGCCGGCCAGGCACGCAGCCACGTATTCGCCGACGCTGTGCCCCAGAACGGCCGTTGGCTGCACGCCCCACGACTGCCACAACCGCGCCAGCCCATATTCGACGGCGAAAATAGCAGGTTGGGAGTAGGTCATGCTGTCGAGCAGCAGGTTGGCTTTGCCGTCAGCCGAGGGCGTGGGTGGATACAACAGGGGGAGCAATGGTTGGGGCAAATACGGCCGCAGCAAGGCGTCGCACTCGTCTAAGGCCTGTTGGAAGATGGGTTCGGCTGTGTATAACGGCCGTCCCATATTCACGTACTGCGCCCCATGCCCGGTAAAGAGAAAGGCGATACCATTTGCCAATGATGGATACTCACTTGGTTTGATCATGCTCTGTTACAACACCACGAACCGGATTCGGTTTTGCCGACGCCGATTCATCCTTAAAATTTCTCCGCCCGTCCCCCGCTTGTGCTATACTCACCACGCGGGGCAACACAACAATTATCCCCCTCAAAGCCGATATCAGGCAAACAGACGATAGAGAATTTATGAGCGACCACCAACCCTTTGTCCATTTGCACGTTCACAGCGAATACTCCCTGCTCGATGGCCTCAGCCGGCTCAATGACCTGGTCAAACGCGCCATCGCCCTCAACCAGCCCGCCATTGCCCTCACCGACCATGGGGCCATGTATGGGACCATGCCCTTCTACCGCGCGGCGAAGGCGGCCGGCGTGAAACCGATCATCGGCATTGAGACCTATCTTGCCGCGCGCAGCATGACCGACAAAGATGCACAGCTAGACAAAAACCGCTTTCACATGCTGCTGCTGGCGCAAAACCAGACCGGCTACCTGAATTTACTGCAAATCGCCAGCGCCGCGCAGTTAGACGGCTACTATTACAAGCCGCGCATTGACCGCGCCTTTATGGCCCACCATGCCGACGGCCTCATCGCCACCACCGGCTGCATGGCGGCGGAAATTCCACGCGCCCTGAGCGATGGCAACATGAAGTTGGCGCACCAACTGATGGGCGAATACGTGGACATCTTCGGCAAGGAGCGCTTCTTCATCGAATTTCAGGAACACAGCATCCGTGACCTGACGGCCATCAACAAAAAGCTGCTGGAAATGGCCCCTCATTATGGCCTGGAAAAGAATTTCCTGGCGACCAACGACGTGCATTATACGCTGGCTTCTGACGCGGACCCGCATGAGGTGCTGCTCTGCATCCAGACCGGTTCCACCGTCAAAAACCCCAAGCTCACCTTCTCCGACAAAGGGTATTACCTGAAATCTTACCAGGAGATGGCGGCCCTGTTCGGCCAGATTCCGGGCGCATTGGCAAACAGCGTGCGCATTGCGGAGATGTGCGACGTGAACCTGGACAGCGAGGGGTATCATTTGCCCGAATTTGCTGTGCCGGATGGGTACGATGCGCACAGCTACATGCGCGAATTGTGCGAGCAGGGGCTGACCTGGCGGTATGGGGCGGAGCGCGCCCGCAGCGATGAGCAGTTACGCGCGCGCCTGGAACGTGAGATGAGCGTTATCAACCGCATGGGGTTTGATACTTACTTTCTCATTGTTTGGGACCTGTGCGAATGGGCGGCGCGCACAGACCGTTGGTGGGAGCGGCATCAAGACCCGTTCCCATACAGCAGCTACAGTGAGTGGAAGGAAAACGACATCTGGTGGAATGTGCGCGGGTCGGGCGCGGGGTCGGTGGTAGCCTACACGTTGGGGATTACGAGCATTGACCCGCTGGTGAACGGCCTCATCTTCGAGCGGTTCCTGAATCCGGGGCGCGTCTCCATGCCGGACATTGACCTGGATTACCCGGACGATGCGCGCCACTTGATGGTTGCCTACACGAAGCGACGCTATGGCGAGGAGAAGGTGGCGCAAATTATCACCTTTGGGACGTTGGGGGCGCGCGCGGCGATCCGTGACGTGGGGCGCGCGTTTGACATGCCGCTGCCGGAAGTGGACGCGATTGCGCGCATGGTGCCGGCGATCCCTGGCAAGCCGGTGAAAATCGAGAATGTGCTGGATGCGAATCATGAGTTTTATTCGGCGGAGTTGACGGAGCGCTATCGGCAGGAGAAAGGCGTGCGCGACCTGTTGGATACGGCGAAGAACCTGGAAGGGGTGGCGCGCCATGCATCGAGCCATGCGGCGGGGGTGATTGTGTCCGATCGGCCGTTGCAAGAATACGTCCCCCTCAACCGCCCCACCAGCGGCGAGGAGGGGCTGGGCGGCGTGGATCGCGTGACGCAGTGGCCGATGGAGATTGTCGAGTCTATTGGGCTGTTGAAGGTGGATTTCCTGGGGTTGAGTACGTTGACGGTGATGCGCCGCGCCGCGCGGCTGATTGAGGAGCGGTATGGCGTGAAGTACACCATGGACAATATCCCCTACGATGTGGGGCAGACGGGGCCAGACCCGGCGAAGCAGCCGGAGGCGTTGTTTGACATGCTGGGGCGTGGGGATGTGGCTGGCGTGTTCCAGGTAGAAGGATGCCTGAGTGGCGATACTTTGGTGGGGCATCGTACCATTAAACAGCTATATGACGATTTTATGAGTCGTCAATCCCCGGTACCCTGGGCGCAGCGACTGAAAACGACCTCTTGTTATCTGGATGAAGGACGCCTGACGCAAAATGAGATTTTGAACGTTGTTTATAGTGGCGTGAAACCGGTTTATCGGCTGATAGATGAACGAGGATATTGGATTAAAGCGACGGCCGATCATTACTTTTTAACGAATCGGGGATGGGTTCGATTAGGGGATTTACGACCAGGACAAGATCAATTACTGGTGAAGCGTAACGCCAGTCGTGTGAAACGGTTGTGTCAGGTGTGTGGGCAACCCTTGAAAAGCGATTCTAAACGGGCCAATTATTGCCATGTCTGTTCGTCACGCTTAACGGCGAATCCCAGCCGCCCTGAGGTGAAACAGAAAATTTCTGAGAGTAAACGGGGTAATGTTCCATGGAACAAGGGATTAACCGCTGAAAGCGCTGCGGACACACTTTGGATCAGAAATCTGAAAGCATATAACGAATCCCAAAAGGGGTTATCTTTAGAGGAACGTCTTGGCCCGGAAAAAGCGGCGCGTGTGAAAGAGAAGTTGTCGCAGCGGAACTCTGGTACGGGGAATCCCATGTACGGCCGTCCTCCTAAAACAACGAAAACTTATACCAATGCCGGTTATCGTGATGATTTGGGGCATTATGTTCGCTCGTCATGGGAAGCGGATTTATCGCGGGTTTTTCGTTATTTAGAACTGGAATATGAATATGAACCGCGTACATTTGCCTTAGTTGCTACAGACGGCCGTCAACTAACTTACACGCCAGACTTTTACGTGCCATCGCTAGATCAATGGGTTGAAGTAAAAGGTTGGATGAACAAAGCGAGCGCGGAAAAAATCACCCTTTTCCGCGAGCAATACCCAGAATGCGATCTGGTTGTCGTTGATAAAACGCTTTTCGCCGAATTTCAACTGCAATATGCGGATTTGGTTGCGTGGGAATGTCCACAATTCCCGACAAACACGCAATGGGTGCAAATCCAAGACATCGTTTACGTCGGTGAAGAAGATACTTACGATTTGCAGATGCGTCCCCCTGGGAACAATTTTGTTGCCAACGGTTTTATTGTTCACAACAGCGGTATGCGTCGGCTGATGACAGAGATGCGGCCGCGGCGTTTTGACCACATCATCGCCGCCATTTCGTTGTACCGTCCGGGGCCAATGGATCAAATTCCTGGTTATATTCGCCGGATGCACCAGGAAGAACCGGTGACGTTTCACCACCCTGACCTGGAGCCGATTTTGGGGGATACATACGGGATCTGCATTTATCAGGAACAGATCATCCAAATTGCCTCTAATCTGGCGGGTTATGAGCCAGGCGAGGCGGATATGATTCGCAAGGCGGTGTCTAAGAAGAAGAAAGATTTGATGGAAAAGCACCGCCTTCAATTTACCGCAGGGGCCATGGACAGGGGGTACTCACGGGAGATATGTGAGGCGATTTGGGGGGATATTGAGTTTTTTGCCCGCTATGGCTTTAATCGGGCACATGCGGCCGACTATGCCAAAGTGACGTGCCAGACAGCGTTTTTGAAGGCGCATTATCCGGTGGAGTACCTGACGGCGATGCTCTCGGTGGAACGGGATAACACGGAGAAGGTGCGCCGCTATTTCACGGAAGCGAAAAACCTGGGGATTGACATTGCCCCACCGCTGATTAACCGTTCAGCGCTGGATTTTACAATTGAGGATGAGGGAGAACGGCCACTCATCCGTTTTGGCCTGGGCGCGATCAAAAATGCAGGCGAGGCGGCGCTCGGCGGCGTCCTTGAAGAGCGCGACGCGAATGGTCTGTTTGCCAGCCTGCAAGATTTGTGCGACCGGGTTGATTTGCAGCGGGTGGGCAAACGGCCGTTAGAATTCATGATCAAAGCGCGCGTGTTCGACGACTGGGGGACGCCGGTACAAATGCTGGATGCCCTCGACCGCATCGTCAACTACAGCGGTGGCGCACACAAGGCGGCCGCCGCCGGGCAGATGAGTCTCTTTGGCAGCGTCGCCACCGCGCAGCTCAACGTCGCCCTGCTGCGACCGGTCAACGAGGTGGAAGATGTGCCCCACAAGCAGGTTTTGGAGTGGGAAAAGGAAGCGTTGGGCGTGCATGTGTCGGAGCATCCATTGGAACGGCCGCTGCGCACCCTGGCCACCCTTACCAAAACAACCATTGGCGACATCACCGCTGACTGGAACGGCAAACAAGTCAAATTGGCCGGCATCATCAGCCAACTCCGTACCTTGACCACCAAAAAGGGAGACCCGATGGCCTTTGGTACATTGGAAGATATGGAGCATAAAATTGACGTCGTCTTCTTCCCGCGCACCTGGAAAGAGTGCCGTGATAACGTCGCCGTAGACCAGGTCATGCTGCTGCACGGCAAAGTACAGGTAAAAGGGGAAGATGAGATTAACGTGCTGGTTGACAAAGTGCAAACCAATATCGAGGATGTGCGCGAAGCTGGCGCTGACGATGGCTATGATGCGCCGCCACCCATGATGTGGGAGATGGAAGAGGGGATGGGGATGACGACGGCCGTCTTCACC
>JACSRF010000660.1 GCA_014879875.1 Anaerolinea sp. | reverse complement strand
CCAGGTTTCCTGGCCGTTTAGCAGATATACCTGTACCAATTTGTCCACGTACCGCTTGCCGGTTTGCGCATCGCGGGTCACTTTTTGGAACTCTTTATCCAGGAAAGTGTATCCTTTTGACCAATCAATGGCCGCGTATACTTGGGGAAAGAAGAAGAGCATGAATTGGGGAAAGAACTGTTCAATGACCTCTTTCCAGGGAGAATCATAATCGCTTTGGGGGGTGTCAGGTTGTGCCATAAGTGGGAATTATAGCAGGGGAGGGAACAGTATTGTAGTTGTCATTCACCCCCGCCCTCTGAATTTGTCGCTGGGGGGCGGTTGGAGCTAGAGGAAGTAACCGAGTCATTCCTCTAGCTCTCGCTCTGAACTTTGAACCCCAGTAAAGTATAGCTGGGGCATGTTTAACGAATTTGTTTGTAGTAGTTGATCAGGCCGTTGGTGGAGGCGTCGTGGGTGGCAACGGCCGTTTCATCCCCCAGTTCCGGTAAAATGCGCTGCGCTAACTGTTTGCCCAACTCCACCCCCATCTGGTCGAAGGGGTTGATCTGCCAGATGATGCCCTGGGCGAAGATTTTGTGTTCGTAGAGGGCGATCAGCTTGCCCAATGTCTCCGGGGTGAGCTTGGGGAAGAGGAAGGAGTTGGAGGGTTTGTTGCCGGTGAAGGTTTTGGCGGCCGTGAGCAGTTCGAGCCGGTCGCCCTGAATGCCTTGCGCGGTCAGTTCGGCGCGCGCTTCGGCCGGCGTGCGCCCGGTCATTAACGCTTCGGCCTGGGCGAAGAAGTTGGAGAGCAGCAGGGCATGGTGGTCGCCGAGGGGGTTTTGTGACTGCGCCGGGGCCAGAAAATCGCACGGGATCAGTTTTGTGCCCTGGTGGATGAGCTGGTAGAAGGCGTGCTGCCCGTTGGTTCCCGGCTGCCCCCAGATGATCGGGCCGGTGTCGTAGGTCACAACCTGCCCCGTTTTGGTGACGCGCTTGCCGTTGCTTTCCATGTCCCCTTGCTGGAAGTAAGCGGGGAAGTGAACCAGGTATTGATCGTAAGGGAGGATGGCGTGGCTTTGCGCGCCGAAGAAGTTGTTGTACCAGACGCCTAACAAGGCCATGATGACGGGGATGTTCCGTTCCAGCGGCGCGGTGCGGAAATGTTCGTCTACGCGGTGCGCGCCGGCCAAAAGCTGCTCGAAGCGGTCCATGCCAAGCGCCAGGGCGATGGAGAGGCCGATGGCGGACCAGAGGGAGTAACGGCCGCCGACCCAATCCCAGAACTCGAACATGTTGACCGGGTTAATGCCGAAGGCGGTAACGGCCGTCTCGTTGGTAGATAGCGCGACAAAATGTTTGGCGACGGCCGTTTCATCTTTCGTCCGCTGCACAAACCAGTGGCGCGCCGTGTGCGCGTTCGCCATCGTCTCTTGGGTGGTGAAGGTTTTCGAGGCGATCAGGAATAACGTTGTGGCCGGGTCTACGCGCTGCAACGTCTCGGCGATGTCCGTGCCGTCTACGTTGGAGACGAAGTGAAAGCGCATGTCACGCTTCACGTAAGGAGCCAACGCCTGCACCACCATTTTGGGGCCTAAATCGGAGCCGCCAATGCCGATATTCACCACGTCATGAATGGGCTGATCCGTGTAGCCACGCCAGGTCCCGCCGCGCACCGCTTCGCTAAAGAGGCGCATTTTGCCCAGCACCTGATTCACTTCGGGCATCACGTCCACGCCATCTACGAAAATGGGGCGGTTCGCGCGATTGCGCAGCGCCACGTGCAGCACGGCGCGCTCTTCGGTGTTGTTGATTTTTTCCCCGTTGCACATGGCGGCAATGTGTTCTGTCACGTTTGCCTGGCGCGCCAGATTGAGCAGCAGCGTCATTGTCTCTTGCGTGATGCGATTCTTCGCATAATCAAAGAAAATGTCGTCCAGTTGCAGTGAAAAACGGGTAAAGCGGCCGCGGTCTTGGGCAAACAGGTCGCGCATATGCACGGTTTTGATGGCGTCGTAATGGGCGGCCAATGCCTGCCAGGCTGGAGATTGGGTGAGGGTGTTCATGACTGTCTCCTAATATAAATGTAGGGCGAACTGGAAAGTTCGTCCGCGCAAACTGGGAAGTTCGCGTTACAGATTTTCATTCATTCACAGTTTGGCGCTGATGGCTTGCAGCAGGGCGTGGAAGGCGTCGCTGAATGCCTGGACGCCATCGTCTTGCAATTTTTGCGTGATGGCGTTGAAGTCAATGCTTAATTCGTCGAGATAGGCCACCATATCTTCCGCTTCTTCCAGGTCGTCGGTGATGGTGAGGGCCGCCGTGCCATGATCGCGGAAGGCGACGACGGTTTCCGGGGGCATGGTGTTGACGGTGTGCGCGCCGATGAGGGTGTCCACGTAGAGGGTGTCGGAGTAGGCGGGGTTTTTGGCGCTGGTGCTGGCCCACAACGGCCGTTGCATCCGCGCCCCTTGGTCAGCCAATTCTAGCCATAAGGGGCTGCTGAAAATGTCCAGGAAACGGCCGTAAGCATTTTTGGCGTTGGCGACGGCGATTTTCCCTTGCAGGGCGAGGGCGTCATCGTCTCCGGTGGCCGCCAGCGCTTTGTCTACGGCCGTGTCAATGCGGCTGACAAAAAAGGAGGCCACCGAGGCCACCCGGCTCATGTCACCTCCGTTGGCCGCCAACTGCTGCAAACCGCGAATGTAGGCATAGGCGACGTCCTCATAATGCTGCAAGGAGAACATCAGGGTGACGTTGACGTTGATGCCCTCGCTGATCAGGGTTTCAAAGGCGATGACGCCGGCGGGCGTGGCCGGGACCTTGATCATGATGTTCGGCCGGTCCAAGGCGGCGAAGAGGCGGCGCGCCTCGCTGATGGTGACGGCCGTGTCGTGCGCCAGGGTGGGGTCTACTTCGATGCTCACGTACCCGTCACGGCCGTCGCTGGCGTCGTACACCGGGCGGAACAGGTCGGCTGCGCGCCCAATGTCGGCCAGCGCCAACGCCTCGTAAATTTCCAGGGCGCTTTTACCCTGGGCGCGTAACGCTTGAATGGCCGCATCGTAATGGGCGCTGTCGGCAATGGCCTTCTTAAAAATGGATGGATTGGACGTGACGCCCACAATCCCGCTGTCAATTAATGCCTGCATCTCGCCAGAATCAAGGATGTCACGGCTGATATTGTCGTACCAGACCGACTGCCCCAATGCTAATAACGCTTGTAATTTTGTCATGAGTTTGACCTCCACGTCTCTCTGTCCGGTGATCTGTAGCTCTACAGGATTTCATGGGGTTCGGCGTGACATGTGACGAGTGATGCGTGTGGTCTTTCTGGTCACGCATCACTCGTCACGCATCACGCATCATGGCCTGTCAACCCCCTGAGTTCCCAAAGAACCTGATCTGTTGTGTTAGGGGCGTATGGCTATACGCCTTCCTGAAATTGTACCCGCCCTTGCCATTTCGGCACATTCATGGCGCGCAGACTACCCAGGCGCAAAACAGCAGCAGCAAGTCAAACGAAATCAGATTGCGCCAACTGCCTTGCCGATGCGCTTCGAGCAGGCGCGGTGGGCTAAACAGCAGCCATAACAGGATGTAGATGGGGATGACCCAGACCAGGCCATGCGCCGGGATGCTGGCTTTGAGCTGCGCGGTGGCGAAGAGGAGTAAGCTGTTGACGGCCGTTAACCCCACCCCATATGCGCCCACATACCGCGCGCCGGTGGCGGCGATGGTCGGCCGTACCGGAAACGCCAGCACGAAGACGTAAAACATCGCCAAAAACAACCATGCGCCTGGCGCAAACACAAACAGGGCAGACGACGCGCCCTCGTTGATGATCTCTGGCCCGGCGACCATGAAGACCTGGAAGTAACCAAGCTGGTAGGCAAGGGCGGTCATCATGGCTAACCCGAACAGGATGGCAAGGATGGCGCGCGCTTGCGGCGGCAGCCAGGCCGGCCAGGGGGCGCCGGGCGTGATCGGGGTTAATTTGCGCAGCAGCAGCGTCCCGATCAGAAACAGAATGTAGATGGCGACTAGCAGCAGGGCATTGCTCCCGGATGGCGCGGCCAGGCGGCTGGCCAGGGGGGGAACGGCCGTCAACAGGCCAACGGCCGTGACCACATCAACGACAATGGGTAGTAATAAGGTAAAAACAGACTGGTTCCTTTGTGATTCGTTCATCTTGACATTGCCTTGACGCCTATTTTTCGCTGGCGTACACTGGTGATAAAAAATGCGCGATTTTTGCGAACGCGCGCAATTGGTGATCCATGAAACGTGAAAAACCTGTATTTGTTCAGTTACACAGAGTTTCACAGAGGAAACACAGAGTTTCACGGAGAGAAGAGAGAGAAAAAACAGGCTTTATCAACCACTCCTGCTTCTTCCTCTCTGTGTATCTCCGTGTCTTCTCTGTGTATCTCTGTGTTCCAAATTCTTCACGTTTCACGCGGTAAGTTTGAAGCATGTCTATTAATTTGGCAAAGAATGTGAACCTGCGCACACTATTGGAACCAGCTTCCTATTATTTACAACGGCCGCTGCGCCTGCTGCGCGCCTATGATCGTGTGTCGCTGCGGGGCGATCTGACGGCGGCGGTGACGGTGGCTGTCATCATGCTGCCGCAGTCCATCGCCTTTGCCCTCATTGCCGAACTGCCCCCTCAATTTGGCCTGTACACGGCCATTATTGGCGCTATCTTTGCCGCTTTGTGGGGGTCGTCTAACCAGTTATTGACCGGGCCAACGAACGCCCTCTCCTTACTCGTCGTTGGCTCACTCAGCGGTCTGGCTACGCCTGGCTCCGAGGAGTTCATCATTGCCGCCGGGTTGATGGCTGTGATGGTCGGCCTGTTTCAACTGGCGATGGGGTTGGCCCGATTGGGGTTGTTGGTCAATTTTGTCTCCCATTCCGTCATTGTCGGCTTTGCCACCGGCGCCGGCATTCTCATTGGCCTCAAGCAAATAGGCCCGCTGCTGCGCCTCTCGTTTCCCAGTGACAACTTGTTTGACGCTGTGCGCGGAGTGATGACCACGCTATCCCAGACGCACCCGGCAACGGCCGTTCTGGGCATCGGCACCATCGTTTTCGTCGCGCTGCTGCGCCGGGTTAATCCACGGCTGCCCGGCGGCTTACTCAGCATGGTCGTCGCCTCCATCGTTGTCTACCTGCTGGCGCTGGACAAAAACGGCGTCGGCGTCATCGGGCAACTGCCGCGCAGCTTGCCCCCGTTTACGTCACTGCCCCTGTTTGATTTGGATTTGATCGCTAAAATTTCCTCCGGCGCGCTGGCCGTGGGGGCCATCGGTCTGGTACAAACGACGGCCATCTCCCGCTCCATGGCGACGCAAACCGGGCAGCGCCTGGACAGCAATCAGGAGTTTGTGGGGCAGGGTTTGGCGAATATAGTTGCCGGCTTTTTCTCCGGGTATGCGTGTGCGGCGTCGTTTTCGATAACGGCCGTTAACTTCAAAGCCGGCGCACGTTCACCGTTCGCGGCCGTTTTCACCGGTCTCTTTGTCCTCGCTGCCATGCTCCTGTTGGCTCCCCTGGCCGCGTACCTGCCGCGCGCGGCGCTGGCGGCGGTGCTCATCGTCACCGCCTATGGCCTGATTGATCGCGCCGAAATTATACGTATCTGGCGCGGCGCGCGCGGCGACGCGGTGATCATGGTGGCAACGCTGGTCGGCACCTTGTTTTTGAGCATTGAATTTGCCGTCTTGGTCGGCATTCTGCTGTCCTTTGCCTTGTACATCATGCGCACCAGCACCCCGCGCGTTCATGCCGTTGTTCCCGATGCCTCTTTCAACCATTTTGTGCATTGGCCGGGACGTCCGCAGTGTCCCCAATTAGGCGTCATTGACATTCTCGGCGATTTGTATTTTGGCGCCGTCAACCACGTCGAAGACATGATCCTGGCGCACGCCGAAAAGAACCCGGAGCAGCGTTTCTTAATTATTCGCATGAATCACGTTAATCAATGCGATTTTAGCGGGATTCACATGCTCGAAAGTGTGGTGCGCACGTACCGTGACCGGGGCGGCGACCTCTTTTTGGTGCGCGTCAACCACCCCATTCGCAGCTTAATGAGTACAACCGGGTTTGACGCTTATCTTGGTTTAGATCATTTGCCCAATGAGGACGAAATCATCAGCCACGTCTTTCAGCGCATTCTCGATCCGGCTGTGTGCATTTATGAATGCCCGGTGCGTGTCTTCAAGGAGTGCCAGAACTTACCGAAACGGCTTGATCTGGTGCATCTGCCACACATGCGCGACAGTTCGGAAATCAATGTTATGAGCATGACGTCGCAAAAATTGTGGCAGCTTTTACATACCCGGCATGAAGAGCCATCGCCGCTGGTGGTGGACGTGCGCGAACCGCGCGAGTACCGACGGGGTCATGTCCCGGAAGCGGAGTTGATCCCGCTTCCCAAGCTGTTGGCGGCTGACGTGAAGCTGCCCAATAACCGGCAGATTGTGTTGGTGTGCCGGGGTGGCCGCCGCAGTCGGCGCGCGGCCGTCGCCTTGCAGCAGATTGGCTGCATGAATGTGGCTGTTTTGGAAGGTGGCATGTTGGCCTGGGAAGCGGCCGGGTTGTTAGAGGCGATTGAATGAAAACCTGTAGCGCAAACTTTCCAGTTTGCGTGGGCGAACTGGAAAGTTCGCCCTACATTTTTGAGGGAGCATAAACAATGGAAGCACACCCATCTCGTAATTTTGGCCTTGATCTGGTGCGCGTGACGGAGACGACGGCGCTGGCGGCCGCGCGCTGGACCGGCTCTGGCAATTATGAGGAAGCGCATCGCGTCGCCAGCCGCGCCATGGCCAGCGCATTGAGTACGCTGGACATTAATGGGCACATTGTTATCGGGGAGGAAGGGCGCGTCGGGACGCCACCCAATTTGCAAACGGGGGCGACGGTTGGCAGTGGCCGTGGCCCAGACCTGGATGTGATTGTTGATCCCATTGATGGTACAGACCTGGTGATCAAAGGACGGCCGAACGCCATTTCGGTCATTGGGATGGCTCCGCGCGGCGCGATGTGGTCGCCGGTTCCCGCCATTTACATGGAAAAAATTGTGGTAGACCGTGAAGTTGCCGCAACCCTTGTGCCGGAGTGTATGGATGCTCCGGCCGCCTGGACGCTGGCGCTGATTGCCCGCGTCAAGAAAAAAGCGGTACGCGATATGACGGTCATCCTCCTGGATCGGCCGCGTCACTATGATTTGATCGAAGAAATACGGGCAGCAGGCGCGCGCATCATTTTGCGTGACGAAGGGGACGCGGAAGGGGCGCTGCTGGCGGCGACTGTTAACTCTGGCGTGGATGTGTTGATGGGGATTGGCGGGGCGTCGCAGGGGGTGATTGCCGCCTGTGCGGTGAAGGCGATGGGGGGCGCGATGCTGGCGCGTCTGTCGCCACAAGATGCGGAAGAGCGGGCGGCCGTGCGTCAGGCAGGGCTGGATACGGACGCGATTTTAACGGCCGATCAGTTGGTGCGCAGTGACGAGATTTTTTTTGCGGCGACCGGCATTACGAACAGCTTGTTGTTGACGCCAACCCGCTTTTTTAGCACCCATGCCGAGACGAGTTCGCTGCTGCTGCGGGCGGAAACGGGCACACGCCGTTTCATTCGCGCCGAACATGCGGTGCAGGTGTAGACAGATGATGCTCAAGCGGTTGGGTGGTGTGTTGGGCAGGTCGTGGTTGCTGGTGTGGCGCATGGTGCGCCGCGCGGCGCGCCTGGTGATGACGGGCAGCGCCGCCTGGCGCGGAATCGGCGCGGCGATGGTGTTGGCGGCGCTGCTGCTGGCGCTGGCGCAAGGGTATGATGCGTTTGCGCGCTATGCGTGGTGGAGTTTTGCGCTGTATGCGCTGGCGCTGACCGGTGGGGCGCTGCTGCTGGCGGCCGGGGCGCTGCTGCTGCTGCACCTGCTGACCCGTTTTCCGCCGGTTTTTATGTGGGGCCTGGCGGTGGCGCTGCTGCTGACGCTGGCGGCGTTTGCCAATGGGGGGCAGCGGGTGTTGTTGGTGGCGATCCCGTTTGTGCTGATAACGGCCGCCTGGCTGGGCGCGGCCGTTATGTCTTGGAAGCGGTATACCTGGGGGCAGGCGACGGCCGTGCAGCGGTTGTTCATTCTCAGTGGGCTGCTGTGTGGCGGCGGCGGGCTGGTCGGCGGTGGCCTGTGGCTGCTGTGGCCGGGCAGTGACCTGACCATGCCGCCCAATGCGGCGCTGCAAGCGTGGACGGACGCCGACGCTGCTGCCGTTACCCTGCCTGACCCGGCGCAGCCTGGCCCGTATGCGGTGCGGACGTTGACCTATGGCAGCGGCGAGGATCAACACCGGCCCGAATTTGGCGCGGAGGTTGGCCTGGTGACGACGCCGGTGAATGGCGCTTCTTTTCTGTCAGGTTGGACAGAGCTGCGCACCGCTTATTGGGGGTTTGACGAGACGGCGCTGCCGCGTAACGGCCGTGTCTGGTATCCTGATGCGCCTGGCCCCTTCCCGTTGGCGCTGGTGGTGCATGGCAATCACAACATGGAGGAGTTTTCGGACCCTGGGTATGGGTATTTGGGGGAACTGTTGGCGAGCCGGGGCTTTATTGTGGCGTCAATAGACCAGAATTTTTTGAATGGGTCGCCAACGGCCGATTGGTTGGGCCGCAGTGGGTTGGCCGAGGAGAATGACGCGCGCGGCTGGCTGTTGTTGGAGCATTTGCAGTTGTGGCGTGGCTGGCAGGAAACGGCCGTCAACCCATTCTTCCACAAAGTAGACTTGACGCAGATCGCCCTCATCGGTCATTCGCGTGGTGGGGAAGCAGTCGTCGCTGCCGCCGCGTTTAATCACCTCACCCATTACCCGGATAATGCGGCCGTGCGCTTCCAGTATGGGTTCGATATTCGCGCCATCGTCGCCATTGCGCCGATAGATGGGCAGTACAAACCGGCCGATACCGGGCTGCCGCTGCAAGATGTGCATTATCTGACGCTGCACGGCACGCACGACATGGACGTGACCTCTTTTGCCGGGCAGCAGCAGTTTGACCGGGTGCAGTTTAGTGGGGGCGATTGGTTTAAGACGGCCGTTTACGTCTATGGGGCCAATCATGGTCAATTTAATACTGTTTGGGGGGATACGGATCGGGGCGCGCCGGTTATTCACCTCTACAACCTGGAGCAACTGCTGCCAGAAGCTGAACAACAGCGGATTGCGCAGGTGTTTATTGCCGCCTTTTTGGAAGCGACGCTGCATGAAAACGACGCCTATGTAGACTTTTTCCGTGATTACCGCATCGGTGTGGACTGGCTGCCGGATACCATCTACCTGACGCGCTATGAAGATGGGCAGATGCAGTTTGTCGCTACTTTTGAGGAGGACATTGACGTGACGACGACGACGCTGCCGGGGGGGCGGCTTGCCGGGCGCTATTTGACGACGTGGCGCGAGGAGGACGTGACGCAAAAGGGGCGCGACCTGGAAACGCGCGCCGTGTTGTTGGGGTGGCGCGCACGGGCGGATGGGCGCGCGCCGGCTTATACCATCACCTTGCCCCCGACGTTGACCCTGAGCGTGACGCAGACGTTGGTGTTCTCGCTGGCGGACGCCGGGCCGGTGGATGAAGTGGCGGAGGATGAACTGCGCCAGCCGCTTGATTTGCACGTGGTGGTGGAGGATGCGGCGGGGGAAACGGCCGTCCTGCCGTTGAGCCATTTTGCGTATTTACAGCCACAATTACCGGCGCAGCTGCTGAAGCTGTCTTTCATGCAAGCCGCGCCTATGTCGGAGGTGGTGTGGCAGTCGTTTGCTTTTCCGTTGGCTGATTTTACGGCCGTTAACCCCCGGCTAGACGTGACCCACTTAACGGCCGTGCGCCTGCAATTTGACCGCACACCGGCGGGGCGGGTGGTGTTGGATAACTTGGGGTTTCGGTGAAGCGTGAAACGTGAAACGTGAAACGTGAACCGTGAACCGTAAGCCGTAATCCGTATCACGGCTTACCGATTACCGATTACCGATCACCGATTACCGTCCTCCCCACCTGCTGGCAAAAGGCGATGCCCTCCGCTTTGCTCGCCAGGTGTTGGGTCATGATGACGACGACGGCCGTTTGCTCACCATACTGAATGATCCCCGCGTCGTGTTCGCAGCCCGGTATTTCCCCAGTTTTGTGGGCGATCCACGCTTCTTCGGGCAACAGCGCCGGTAACTTGCCGCGTAACTGCTGCCGGTGCAGGATGTCTATCATTTCGGCGCAGGCGGCGGCGGGCAGCCCGTCGCGCTGCCACATCCGTTCCAGCAGCGCGCCAACGTCGGCGGGGGAAATGAAATTGTCCAGACCACGATCCCTGGCGGCGTAATCCATCAATTTGCGCTGCAAGGACGTGTGGCGCAGGCCGAGCTGCTGCACGGTGGCGGCGATTTGCGCCAGCCCCACCTGTTCGATGAGCAGGTTGGTAGCCGTGTTGTCGCTGAGGATGATCATCAGCCGCGCCAGGTCGCTGTGGCGCAGGGTGAGGCCGGGCAGCAGATGGGTGATGATGCCGCAGCCGCCGACCACGTCTTCGGGG
>JACSRF010000263.1 GCA_014879875.1 Anaerolinea sp. | reverse complement strand
TTCCCTACCCATTAGCTTTTTTTGTGAGTGATTGTTGGCCTTTATGCGATGTCCATGGCTGCAAGTTTAGGTGGTGCGCCGATAGCGCATGAAGACGACGCCTGTGGGCAGGGGCGACGCCTCCACCAGGGTCAGGTTGAGACGCTTGTCGGCAGGATATAGGCGCTTGCCACCACCCAGCACCAGGGGATAGACGTGCAGGCTGTATTCGTCAATCAGGTCATGTTGCGCCAGCGCCTGGACTAACACACTGCTCCCGTCCGTGAGGATGTTTTTGCCGGGCTGCTGCTTAAGTTGGCGGACCGTTTCCATCACATTGTCACGAATGAGGGTGGAGTTGCGCCAGGCGGCGGCAGATTCTAGCGTGGTGGAGACGACGTATTTCTGCATGTTGTTCAGGGCGTCGGCGAAGGGGTCGCCGGCCATGGCTTCAAATGCGCCACCGTGAATTTGCCAGGTCTTGCGGCCGAGCAGGAGGGCGTCGGCCTGGGACATGGCGGCATCAAAGTGCGCGCCGATGTCATCGTGCCAGTAAGGGTGCGTCCAGCCGCCGTGTGTAAAACCGCCGTCGGTGTCTTCATCCGCGCCGCCGGGGGCCTGGATCACGCCGTCCAGCGTGATGAATTCAGCAACGATAAGTTCTCTCATGTTTTTCTCCTTTAATGGTTGAATCACATCCAACAAGTATCATACCGCACGAATGCAGAGTAAACCCCCGAAATTCGTCTCATCTGTGCTTCAAGGCGTCCGCTATCCGGTGGCGCAGCAGCGGCTCGCCAATCGCCTCCCCATCCAGCTTGCTCGCGCCAAGAAAAGTGACAAATCGCGCAAACCCACCAGCCAGGGCCGCCGCAAAGGCCTCGTCTTTGCCGAGCGCCTCATCCTCCAACCAGAAGCCCAGGATGACAAACGTGTTGGTCGTCCGGTCCAGTTTGCTGTCAAAGCGAGCGACAAGCCGGTCGCCCCACAATATCGGCAGCGTGTAGTAGCCGTACTTACGCTTGTCCTCAGGCTTGTAGACTTCCCACACATAGTCGAAGCCAAATAAAACTTTGGCTCGCCCACGCGCGCTGACCGGGTCGAGTGGGGCGAGGAAGACCACCTCTTCCGTTGTGGTCGTCGCCAACGGCGCCCACGCCTGCGGCGCCCGCCCGGCGTTCAAATCGCTTAATATCTGAACATCGCTGCCGAGTGCATACTGCACATGCTTCCAGCCTTCAACCTGCACCGCCATGATGTCGCCGTCCGCCAACATCACCTCGAATATCTGATTAGCTTTGCTGGATGGCATACCACGTTGCCACGAATCACTCGTCCGATTCAACCGTGCCAGACCGGAAAAGCTGATTTCCTTTTTAATCAGGAAGCGCGTAACCTCGTCCTCATCGCTTTCGTGAATGAGATGCGCCGGGGCAATCGTTTCCGTGAGGGCGTACACGCGCTCGAATTTCTCGCGGTGGTGCGTCATCACTTCACCGGTGCGCCACAAATAATACAAAGCCAGGGAGCTGTCCTTGCGGCCACGATAGCTTTGCGTCCGTGTTCGTGTTGCCATCTTGAAGTCTCGATTACTTACAGTGCCGCGCTCGCGTAAAATAGCCCTCATTTCGGCGACGGCCTCGGCGTGGTCGTGGCCCATTTTGTGAATGCGTGTGTCGGTATCGGCCACCCCATCACGCTCGCGGCGCATGAGTACCCGCCAATGCGGCAGCTCGTCCATTGGCCGGACAGCCAGCCAACCGCCCCAGTCAAAGAAGTTGCGCTGCTGGTAGGTCACTTCCTCCCACAGGCCGGGTGTGTAATCGAGCACACGGCCGTACAACTTGATGTCCTGGCTGCGGGCGATGATTTGCAGCGGGTCGAGCTGCAAATACTCCATGGCGCGCATGGCCTGTTCCGTGCCCTGGATGCCGCGCCAGCGTCGCCCAGGCCACAAGCCCTGCTTGCCGAGGATAAAACGACGGGCTGTTTCGATGTTGATGATCAGCATAATGGCCTCACGGGCTTTTCCTGTTCATCGGGCGCATGTAAGCAGGTTGGTTTCGAGTAGGAGGTCTTGTAAAAGCAGATCGGCTGCATAAAATCTCCAGCGTTTGGGGGATGCTGGGTCAGGTGGCTATGCTCCTGGCCTGTGTCACCCAATCAAAACCCGTCACGCCGTGCTGAGTGAGTAGGAAACTCAAGTGCGCGGCGTGTTCCTGAACATGGCGCATACAGTAGAGTTGCATCTCCACAAAGCTGGCTTCGATCCATTCAAACTTACAGATCTGGTTCGCTCTCTCCTCCGTCAACCCCTCGATTGTGGATTGGCACTTTCTGCGGCAGTGATCGAGATATGTTTGAATTTGCTCTTTTGTGTAGGGTGTTTCCGGGAGTTTGCCCCGTATGAATGGGGCTGGAAGAACAAAGCCTTCTGAATAGCCTGCCAGGTACAGATCAATCCAGAACAGGGTATGATAAGCAACAAACCAGAATTGCCCGTACTCAGCGCCATCCGGGTCGTCCCACAGCACGGCCGTCCAGAGATGATCGGGGCATAGCGCTATAGTGTCGTCGAGCATATCTATGGCCGCTCCAAACTGCTGCCAGATGATCGTTTTCCAATCTATATCCATTCTATGCCTCCTTAATGCCTAAATATCCGGCGCTTGCAGGCCGTTCATGCCGAGTATTAACGAGACCTCGCCGCCGTGATGCAGATCGTGTTCCAACACATGATAGATCACCCAACTGCGCGACACCTCATACGTCTGGCCGTCCCACTCGTCGGGGAAGGTCATGGCACACTCTTCGGGAGTCCAGCGCTGCAAGCGGGTCTCGATGAATGCCCAGGTCTCATCAAGACCGCGCACCAGTTCTGCCGCGCTGCGTGAGGGTGAGTCACGCTGGCCCCACATCATGTAGGCGTCCATCGCTTCGTCGTTGTCCTGTAGGGTTCCGCTAAACCAGCCAGCCCTTACACTGATGATGTGCTGCACAACCTGTTCCAGCGGCCACATACGCGCCGCAGGTTGCAGTTTTAGCTGCTCAGCCGTCAACGGCGCGATGGCGGCGCCCAGTTTGGCGTTGTATTTCCGCCAGTTCTCGTAAATCACATCCAGTGTCGCTTGATATTGCTGCATGGCACTCTCCTTCATAGATAGGACGCAGATTAACGCGGATAAAACGAGAAAACAGGCGTCCAGTTTGCATTCATCACTTCACTTTGTTCAGTGCAGGCTGTGGTGGGCTGCTGCCCATGTTGTCTCCTCGTCGTGTAATCAAAATATTTTAGCACAAGTGTTCTGGCAATGTCAAAGTAAATATGCTGCTTATGGGTGAGTGGGATTTTTGTTGACGCCAGAGAGGAGTTCACACACCCGCGTGTGAACGGGCATGGCTGAAGCCAGATAAAGCAACCAATTTCACGGCCGGGTATTTGGCCCGTACCATCTCCTGGCTGCCATCGTGAGAGGCATTATCTACGACGATGATTTCCAGGCCACCGGGGGGGCGACGGCCGTTTGCGGCGACGCCAGGCAATCGTCCAGCAGGCGTTGGGTGTTGTAAGAGACAATGATGACGGATAAGTCAGACATGGGCGCTATTCTACCCTGTCCGGCTGTAAAACAAAGCTGTCTGTTCCCTACCCATTAGCTTTTTTTGTGAGTGATTGTTGACCTTTATATTACAATCGCTTTATTGCAATTATGTGGAGAGATAGTGATGACGCAAACCATTACCAAAGAACGCCGCAAGCAAAAAATTGACTAGGTTCAGGATGAATATCTGGATATGCTGTATCAGATTATTCAAGTATTTGAAGCATCCTCCCATCACGCATCCCCCGATGAATCGCCGGGCACAACTGGCTGGCTGCAATTCATTGAAGAAACTTACGGATGCTTTCAGGATGATCCGACAAACGCATAAATCGATTTGGGAAGCGAAAGAATTAACAGGGGTTTATCGAGTAGATCGTAACCGTACACGCAGATTTATCGAGGGTGAATGGTAAAATTATTGATTTTCCAGCCAAATTATACTGCACGCGGGCATAAAGTAACATTCCTACCAGTGTAAAAAGCGTTACTTTGTGACGGCGCAAAGTATAGCATAAGGAATAAAAGGCCAATTGCATACCATGAGTGCAAAAAAAGAACAATTATTAACAAATTTGCTAGGGGCAGGTTTAGATTCGGGCTTAGCCCAAAAGGCATTTAGTTTAGGTTTTAACTTAAGCAAGTTAAAGGGTTCTAATGAATCTGAGCTACAACGTTATTTTGATGAAACTGAAATTCAAAAGATACAATCCCTTAAACGTAAACCTATTTCGCCTGATGTTATCAAACGTTTGATTGATGAATGTGATTGGAAATGTTGTGTTTGTGCAAAATTTGACGAATTTCCACCTATTATCATTCATCATATTGAAGAACATTCAACAACTCAGGATGATAGCTATGAAAATCTTGTAATTTTATGCTTGAACCATCACGGTGTGGTTCACACCACTCATCATATTAGCCGTCATCCAATGCCACCTGAACTTCTACGGGGAAGAAAACAATCGTGGATAGAACAAGTTGCTAAATACAAAGCTGGGAACCTGGTTCCTGAAAAACAGCCTGTACGTTTGCAAAACGAACTCGATTATATTGAATCTTGGATTGCAAAGTTTGATTTGATGTTGAAACAGCTTTCTTTAATGCGAGAAACGAATGAACAAGATAATGAAGATGGATTTCTCATCGTTGATCCTCAAAAAGAAATCAAACCCATACAAAGACAATTGGTCGAACTTGAGCATGAGGGATGGTCAGCAGTAGGATATGCTTCAGAAATGGAATCAAAAGATTTAGCGCAAATAATAGCGCAACTATGGGTATTGATTGATTTCTATAAAAAGAGGCTTGCTGACCATAGGATTCCTGGTACGGTTCCTCTAATGAATGATTTGGTGAATGCCAAATTAGCCATATCAAAAGCGCGAAAAGCGCAGAACACGATGGCACATTGAGTAGTATACTCAGTATACTCCGACATAATTGTTAGCACAGCCCCATTGGAAGCAGTTTGCGACCTCATTGATATGGACATTGACGAGGATTTGGCAGTGGAATTGTGTGATATGGTGTTGGGGGAAACGGCCGTTATTGGAATTCATGACGAATATGTAAAGGCAACATCCGATATGTTACAATGTTTGGCGTGGCACAGGGTACATAAAAAGAGGGCAGAACAATGCAATATGAAATCCACTTTAAGCCTGGCGCCCTAAAAGATGGCAAAAAGATACCAAAGCAAGAACTTGCGCAGATTTTCAAAAGGATCAAAGAGCTAGAAGACGATTTATCCGGTGATGTGAAACATTTGACAGACTTTACCCCTGAATACAGGCTGCGCGTGGGCAATTATCGGGTTTTGTTTGAGGTGCAGGGCAACGAAGTCATCATCTACCGCATAAGGCACCGGAAAGATATTTACAAATAGCGAGGATAGTACATGGTCACGTTACATCCAAACATTCTTGAACAAGAGGGTAAAAAGCAATTCGTTATTTTGCCTTATAGCGAATTCATTGCTTTGCAAGAAGAACTCCAGGACTATTATGATTTGAAGGAGTTACAGGAAGCAAAAGAAAAAGAAAAGGATGCGCCTACCGTTAGTTTTGCAGAAGCGCAAAGATCGCTGGGGCTTGTTTAGATAAGCGTACCGCTCGAAGCAGTTTGCGACCTCATTGATATGGGATAAAGATTCTGTCTGGTTCTAAAAACATCCGCATTCAGCGATTTTGTCATTCTGGTTGAGGCATTTGGGTTTGAGTTATCGCGTGTACGTGGCAGCCATCATATATTTGAACACCCTGATATTCCCGAAATCTTGAACCTGCAAAACAGCAAAGGGCGGGTCAAGCCCTATCAAGTCCGCCAATTTTTACAACTTGTTGAGCGATACAGTTTAGAGCTTGAGGATTAACATGCAAGATTACTTCATCAGCATCTTTTACGCAGAAGAAGATGGCGGTTACATCGCTGACATCCCTGATTTGCGCTTTTGTTCTGCATTTGGCGAGACGCCGGAAGAAGCCTTGCGCGAAGTGCAGATAGCAAAGGATGCCTGGCTGGAAACCACCCGCGCCAGTGGCAAACCAATTCCCAAACCAAAATACCGCCCTGCAATTTTCATTTTGCCGAAGTGGGTAGGTTCCTGATAGACTTGATTTACCGTGCCCATGCCATCGGC
Source organism: Anaerolinea sp. (assembly GCA_014879875.1). Taxonomy (GTDB): domain Bacteria; phylum Chloroflexota; class Anaerolineae; order Promineifilales; family Promineifilaceae; genus JACSRF01. The sequence goes on along the minus strand of JACSRF010000263.1, from coordinate 4,360 downwards.
AACGACAGCACGGTATGTCCCCCCATTTCTACTTGAACTGCTTGTAACTGTTCAGGCACTGTTTGGGAACACGGAGATACACAGAGAGGAAGAAGAGGGAATGGTACAGAAAGCCTGCTTTTTCTCTTTCTTCTCTCCGTGAACCTCTGTGTTTTCTCTGTGAAACTCTGTGTAACTAACTGCTTGATTTTTGGAGGAAAAGAAGATGAAGCGCATTGCACGTATTGGGCTGATTAGCGTTGGTTCGCTGCTGCTGCTGGCCGTGTTGGCGGCGGCCGTGGCGGCGCTGGTGATTGTGCGCCGGCCGTTTCCGCAAACCGCCGGCGACATCACCGTCCCTGGTCTCAGCAGCGCCGTCAACGTCTACCGTGACGAGATGGGCGTGCCCCACATTTACGCCGACAACCTGGATGACCTGTTCTTCGCCCAGGGCTACGTCCACGCCCAGGACCGCTTTTGGCAGATGGAGTTTTGGCGGCACACCAGCCAGGGCCGCCTCTCCGAAATGCTCGGCGAACAAACCTTAGAAACGGACAAATTCCTGCGCACCATCGGCTGGAACCGCATGGCGGCCGACACCATCGCCTACTACGAACAGGAGCAGCCGGAATACATGGCGATTTTGGAAGCGTACAGCGCCGGCGTTAACGCCTATGTCGCGCAAAACCAGGACGCCTTGTCCATGCAAATCACCATCCTCGGCCTGGTCAGAAACCCCTGGGAAATTGAGGCGTGGCGGCCGGTGGACACCATTTCCTGGGCCGTCGCCATGTCGTGGGACCTGGGGGGCAACTGGCGCTCCGAACGGAACCGGGCGCTGCTGCTGCAAACCATCGGCGCCGCGGATGTGGAAACCCTCTGGCCCGCGTACCCGTATGGGGAACGGCCGGTCATCGCCCCCACCGACGCCCAAATCAATGAGATCAACGCCGCTGTAAACCAATGGGTGGAACAGGTAACGGCCGTTGACTGGCAGCGCGTCAACACCGACATCATCGGCCATTTCCCGGACGAAGGCTTCATCCTGGGCAGCGGCTTGGGCATTGGCAGCAACAACTGGGTCGTCAGCGGCGAACACACCGCCACCGGTCTGCCGCTCCTCGCCAACGACCCCCACCTCGGCATCCAAATGCCTTCCATCTGGTATGAGGTGGGGCTGCACGCCCCCAATTTCAACGTCGTCGGCTTCTCCTTCGCCGGCGTCCCCGGCGTCGTCGTCGGCCATAATGAGCGTATCGCCTGGGGCGTCACCAACGTCGGCCCCGACGTGCAAGACCTCTTCATCGAAAAAATCAACCCCAGCAACCCGGCCCAATATGAATTTGAAGGGGAATGGCGCGACATGACCGTGATCGAAGAGGTGATCAAGGTCAACGGCGGCGACGACGTCACCTTGCCCGTGCGCATCACCCATCACGGCCCCATCATCAACGAGGTGGTGAGCGATCTGCATGACGTGCTGGCGTTTCAATGGACGGCCGTCGAGCCATCCCGCGTGCTGCAATCCGTTATCTTGCTCAACCAGGCGCAAAACTTTGACGATTTCCGCGAGGCGCTGCGCTATTGGGACGTTCCCGCGCAAAACTTCGTCTATGCCGACGTAGACGGCAACATCGGCTACCAGATGCCCGGCCTGATCCCCATCCGCAAAAACGGCGATGGTACCGTGCCCGTCCCCGGCTGGAGCGGCGAATATGAATGGGAAGGGTGGATTCCTTACGAAGAACTGCCCGCCCTCTACAACCCGGAGTGGGGCTACATCGTCACCGCCAACCACGCCGTGGTGGATGCTAATTACCCCTACTTCATTAATCGCGATTGGGCGGATGGCGACCGGGGGCAGCGCATCACCGACATGCTCGACGCGGCCATCGCGGCCGGCGACGTGACGGCCGCCGATTTTGCGCGCATTCATGTTGACAGCAAATCCTTGCCGGCGCAAGCTTACATCCCCCTGCTTGTCGGGCTGTCGAGCAACGATCCCCAAGTGCAGGCGGCCCTTGAACGGCTGCGTGGTTGGGATTTGCAGGAGCGGCGCGACAGCGTGCCCGCCACCCTCTTTGAGATTTTCTACATGCAGCTTACCTACAACGTCATCGGCGACGAGGTGGGCAAGGATAATGTGGAGCGCATTGCCAACAACATTTTCATGCACGACCTGGCAGCCCAGCCCACCGCCAACTGGTGGGATGACGTGAGCACGACGGCCGTCGAGACCCGCGACGAGATGCTGCTGCAATCCATAGCCGACGCCGTGACCTGGCTGGAAGAGAATGTGGGCGGTGACATGAATGATTGGACGTGGGGCGCCATTCACACCGTCACCTTTGCCGATGGCGTATTGGGGCAAAGCGGTATTGGCGTGATTGAGCGCATGGTCAACCGCGGCCCGTTTGCCGCCGACGGGGGGCGCGCCATTGTCAATGCGTTGGGCTGGGGTTGGAGTGAACCGGCCATTGTACGCAGCGTGCCCTCCATGCGCATGATCGTAGACCTCAGCGACCTGGACGCCAGCCAGACCGTCCACACAACCGGGCAAAGCGGCCACCCGTACCACCCACATTATGACAGTATGATTGAGCTGTGGCTGAATGGAGAGTATCACCCGATGCTGTTTAGCGCGAAGGCGGTGCAGGCAGCGGCCGTTGATCATCTGGTGTTACGGCCGTAAATAAAAGGGTGCTTTAGTGGGAAAGTTGGTTAGTTGGTTGGTTTGCCAGCCAGCCAACCAACCAACCTGGCAGTTACCTATTCAAACAAGCCCGCCAACCAGTCTGCCACCGCTTCCATAAACGCTTCTGGGCACTCATCTTGGGGCACATGCCCGCAGGCGGGCAGCACGGCCAACGCCGCGCCGGGGATGTCGGCCGCCAATTGGATGCTTTCCGCGGTGGGCACAACGCGGTCATCGTCGCCGGTGATGACCAGGGTGGGCATGGTGAGCTGCGCCAGTTGGCCGGAGATGTCGGGTTGGCTGCTGGAAACGGCCGTGAACTCCCAAAACGCCGCATCCCAATTCTCCACCTGCACGCTGATCATGGCGCGCGCTAAGGAGGCTGGCGTCAGGTTGTCCAGGTCGTGGTAGGCCTGCCGCGCCAGGGCGTCGCTGCTGGCAAAGGCGCGGGCGATCAGCGGCCCCAGGCGGCGCAGCTGCGGCGTGTTGACCAGCGGGGCAACGAAAGGGGGCGCGCCGCCGGTGTAAATGGCCGCGTCTACCAAAATGAGCGCCTGCACGCGCTCCGGGTAGGCCAGCGCCGCGCGCGCTGCCAGTTGCCCGCCGGCGGAGTTGCCCACCAGAATGGCCTGTTCGATCTCCATGCTGTCCATGAAGGCGATCAGGTGTGTCAGAGTTGCGTCGGGGGTGTATGGGTTGGCGTCGCGCCAATCGTCGGCGACCAGGCGTTCGCTGAGGCCAAAGGGGATGCGGTCATAGGCAACGGCCGTGCCCCGCGCCGCAAAAAAGTTGACTACTTTATCCCACGTGTACAGATTGGAAGCAAAGCCGTGTAGCAAGAGAAATGTGGGCGCGCCATCCCCGGCTGCTGTGTAATGAAGCTCGATGCCGTCTGTCCCGGCAAAGGGTATGGTGACAAATTGGCTGTTGGCTGTGGCTAACGCTTGTGGCGGCTGTAAGCCGGGTAGTGTGGGTATGGGTATCAGAAAAGGTCCAACCAGGAGCAAGATCGCCAGCGCCAGGATGATTATCAAGAATGTTTTGGCAGCTTTGCCCATCGCGGTTGTTGACTAATGGTTTAACCGAGGATACCGATAACGGCCAACAAGGCAACGGCCCCAACGATTACGTTTAAGAATACAAGCACGGCCAGGATCAGGCGTTGGCTGGGTGAAAGCTGATTCAAGGAAAAACCACCCCCTGAACTTCGGTCTTCCTCTAGCGTCATATCGCTGTAAGATGAACTGGCGCGGGCGCTTTGTTGGCGCAGTTGGTCAAAATCATCTGCATCTCTGGCCGGCGCTGCTGCCGCGTTCATGTCATCATCAGCCAGGTCTTGCACCCAATTGGGGCCTTCGTCATCGCCAAAGCTGTTGCGAAAGTCGTTAATGAAATCGTCTGACATCATGACCTCCTCGTATAAAGTAGGGCGATTTGGGAAAACCGCTCGCCCGATTTGGGAAAATCGGGCTGCGGGTTTCATTCATGGTGGTGCGTACCGCGCATGTCGTCCCCTGTTAAAATTGCCAGGATAGGCTACTCTGATTTAGAGCAAAAGTCAACTTTAGCAGAGCTGCGTTACTCAGCAGGGACGTAGTTATTGCGTGAAATTTATTCGGTTCTACAGGATTTCATGGGGTTCGGCGTGACATGTGACGAGTGATGCGTGTGGTCTCTCTGGTCACG
>JACSRF010000217.1 GCA_014879875.1 Anaerolinea sp. | reverse complement strand
TCAGTAGCTCAATGGCAGAGCATGCGGCTGTTAACCGCAGGGTTGTTGGTTCGAGTCCAACCTGAGGAGTCAAAGTAAAAAAGCTGTCGCCCCTATCGGGTGGCAGCTTTTTTTACGGCCGTTGCTGAACGGCCGTTTCCCGCTCTCTCCCCTAACCTGGATAAACCAGAAAAGAATTTAACGCAAAGATACATCAGCTATCGCCGTCAATTTGTTTGTCTGCACACGGCCGTAATTCTGGTAGAATCATGTCCACTAATTGAATGGTTTAAGGAGCTTATAAATCATGAAAACGACAAAACCGGTAGCCCTCATCATCCTCGATGGGTGGGGGATTCGTGAAAATGCAGCGGGCAACGCTGTCGTGCTGGGGCATACGCCCAATTATGACAAATGGAACCGTGAATTGGAGCGCAGTGTGCTGGACGCCTCCGGCGAGGCGGTGGGCCTGCCCGAAGGCCAAATGGGTAATTCCGAAGTCGGGCATCTGAATTTGGGGGCGGGGCGCGTGATCTACCAGGATTTGACGCGCATCAACCTGGCGATTCGCAATGGGACCTTTGCGCAGACGCCGACGCTGGTGGCGGCAATCGAATCGGCGCAAAACAAAGGGGGGCAGGTACACGTCATCGGCCTGTTTGGCCCTGGCGGCGTTCACAGTCACAGCGATCACCTCTATGCCATTTTAGATATGGTCAATGGGCGAGGGTTGACGCCACTGCTGCACCTGATTACCGACGGCCGTGACACGCCGCCGGAGAGCAGCGAGGATTTTTTGCAGCCGTTGGAAGCGTACCAACAGCAAAAAGCGGTGATGGTGGCGTCGGTGAGCGGCCGTTATTACACCATGGACCGCGACAAACGGTGGCCGCGCTCGCAAATGGGGTATGAGGTCATTGCCCGGCATCAGGGACATGAGGGGCGCACGGCCGTTAGCGCCCGCGCCGCCATCGAGCAATCCCATGCGCAGGGGGTGACGGATGAGTTTGTCTGGCCGACGGCCGTTGACACCGGCAGCCACGACGTCACCATCCGCCCCGGCGACAGCCTTATTTTCTACAATTTCCGCGCCGACCGGATGCGCCAGCCGCTAACCATTTTTACAGATAGAGAATTTACCGGCTTCGCCCGTGACTTCATCGAAGACCTCTTCATCGTCACCCTGACCAACTATGATGACACCTATCCGGTACACGTCGCCTTTCCAGAGCAGGAAATTAGCAAAACGCTGGCTGAGGTCTTGAACAAACAAGGCTTGAAGCAGTTTCACGCTGCCGAGACGGAGAAATACGCACACGTCACTTACTTCTTTAACGGTGGCGTAGAAACCATGTATGCCGGCGAAGAGCGACACCTGGAGCCATCGCCGAAAGTGCCGACCTATGATTTGCAGCCGGAAATGAGCGCCCACCCGCTGGCAGCGGCCGTGATCAAGCGCGTGCAGGAGCATGATGACGATTTTATCCTGGTGAACTTTGCTAATCCGGACATGGTGGGGCATACAGGGGTGCTGGCAGCGGCGATCAAAGCCGTGGAGACGGTGGATGAGTGCGCCGGGCGATTGGTGGACGCCATTGTCGCCAAAGGAGGCATCGCTTGTGTGACGGCCGATCACGGTAACTGTGACCGCATGATTGACCTGTACACAGGCAAGCCGCACACCTATCACACCACTCAACCCGTTCCCTTTTTCATCATCGGGCACGATGGCTACCTGAACCTGCGGCCGCGCGGCGCGCTGGCTGATGTTGCGCCAACGGTGCTGCACTTGCTCGGCGTTGCCCAACCGCCAGAGATGACAGGCCAGAGCTTGATTGAGTTAAGCGGCAAGTAAGGGGTTTGGAGTAGATTCCTTACATTTGTCACCCCTAACAGGTGACATTTAGCACTGCTGCTGTTCGATTTTACGATCTACATTGGCACTATTGGGAGCCGGACTCAACCCTGAACAAATGGGGTTGAGTTTTCTTGCTTTCCCCAATAAATTGTTGTTTTACAATTGATGCACTGGCTTCACTGCCCCAGTTTTGACCCTAAAGGAGAGTCCCCATGCGCCGCCTTCTATTTCTACTCCTGCCTATTGGTTTTCCCTTGTTCGCCTTGTTGTTGTTATTGTCTCTTGGTTCAAATCTGGCGCTGGCCGACGTATCAGCCGCGCCGTCATTGCAGCCGCAAACGGCCGTTCCCCACCCCGCCGCCTCTGCAACAATCCCTACTAACACACCCGTCCAACCTGCCATACCAACAGAAAACACGGCCGTCACCGAGGACCTGACCGCTTTCCTCCTGACGCCGAATGAAACAACCCACCTTACCACCACGCTCCCCCTTGACTGGTGGCGTTGGCGCGCCCAGCAAGAAGAGCGTGAACCGTATCCCGTTGACCGTAATCCGTATTCCGTAAACCGTAATCCGTATCCCGTAAACGGTAATCTATCATGGGTTACGGACAACGGACAACGGATTACGGACAACGGATTACGGCTCACGTCTCCCCTCGCCCCCACCGGCCTCTACACCGTCACCCTGCAACCGCTGCACCGCGCCACCGGCTACCCCGGTTTCTCCTCCGCCTTCGCCTTCACCAACACCGGGACGGCCGTCATGGACTATTACCTGCACTTCCACTGGCTCAACGGCCAATACGTTGCCTCCGACGGCCCTTTCACCCTCAACCCCGGCGACCATCTTGATTATTACATGCACGACGCCCCCTTCGGCGAAACCACCTTCGTCGGCTACGTAGACATTACCGGTGATGAACCGGTAGCTGGGCAAGTTATCAGCCCGCCCTATGGCATCATCCAGGGCATCGTCGTGCAAGATGATGGTGTCACGCTGGCATGGGTCTACAACGTCGGCTCCCGCGCCGCTTATCCAGATGGGCAGGAATATGGCAACACCTATAACCTGAGCGACGGCCGTTTCTATCTCGGCGGCCTGCCCGACGGTGATTACAACATCTGGGTTCACGCCCCTTACCCCTGGACCAGCCAATGGTACAACGGGCAGCCCCAATGGAACTGGCAAGATGCTGAGGCGCTGAATATCAGCGGCGCGGGCACAGTTGCCATCACCGTCACCCTCCAGCCCGGCGGCCGCATCACCGGTACCGTCTACGCCGATGATGGCGTCACCCCCCTGCCCAACATCAACGTAGACACAGAGCAGGGCGGCTATGGGGCGTGTACCGACGAAAACGGCAACTACACCATCGAAGGTCTCGGCTACAACAGCTACATCATCGTTGCCGGGCGCGATTGGAACTGGTGTACCGGGCAATATTCCATCTACGCCCCCGAATACTATCCCGAAGCCAGCAGCAGCGGCGACGCCACCCCCATTGACATCTACGCCGGGCACGACGACATCCCCGACATTAACTTCACGCTGGACATCGGCGGCGTCATCACCGGCCAGGTGCTAGACGACGCCACCGGTCTGCCGCTGGCTAACGTGCAGGTCCATGCCAGCGAATACGACACCGGCTGGTATGGGGCTGGCAGCTCCACCGACGCCAGCGGCGTCTACACCATCACCGGCCTCATTGCCGCCGATTATCGTGTCAGCGCCAACCCGCCGGTCGGGTACGCCCGCCAATATTACAACCACCAGCTTTACCACCACCTGGCCGACCGCGTGTCTGTCGTCACAGGCGTCGCCATCACCGACATCAACTTCGACTTGCTGCCCGGCGGGGCCATCACCGGCACGGTTTACGCCGAGGATGGCGTCACCCCCCTGGCGAATGTCCATGTGGACGTGGAGCACGGCGGTTTTGGCACATGTACGGATGAGTACGGCCGTTACCACATCAACGGCCTCCCCTACGGCGATTACAAAGTCCACGCCGGTGGCGGTTGGAACTGGTGTCTCAACCAGAGTTCCCTCTACATCCGCGAATACTATCCCGAAACCCCCGATCCCGACCTGGCGACCCTCTTCACCCTAGACGCCACCACCCCCCTGTACACCGGCGTTGACTTCACCCTCGCCGTTGGCGGCGGCGTCACCGGGCAGGTCATCGCCGGCGACACCGGCCTACCCCTGGTGAACGTCAAGGTCTTCGCCAGCGATTTTCCCAATAGCCAATACGTCAGCGAAGGATGGAGTGACGCCAGCGGCGTCTACACCATTACCGGCCTCTACGATGGGGACTACTGCATCAGCGTCCACGATTCCAACACCATCCCCGACGGCTACGCCATGCAGTTCTACGATGGCGCGCAAAGCTGTAATGACGCAACCCCCATCCCCGTTTCCGATGGCGGCGTCACCGGCGGCATTGATTTTGCCCTGCAACCCGGTGGCGTCATCACCGGCCGCGTCATAGACCAAAACAGCGGCCTGCCCATCGCCAACACCCATGTAGATGTTCATGCCGACAACTGGGGCTGGGGAACCTGCACCGATGGCGCTGGCTACTACACCCACCGCGCCCTGCCCTACGGCGATTACCGCGTCTCCTCCGGTGATGGCTGGAATTGGTGCCAGAACCAGCCCGGCGCATACGGTCAGGAGTATTACTTTGAAAAACGCTTCTACCACGAAGCGGATATTGTGACGTTGGACGGCGGGACAACGGCCGTTCCCGACATCAACTTCACCCTCGAAAAAGGGGGCTACCTGGCGGGCAACGTGCGCGATGACAACCTGCAGCCCGTGCCCAACCTGCGCATGGTCGCCGTGCAAGGCACAGGCGACTGCCCCTGGTGCGAAAACCACATCGCCGACGCCTACACCGACGCCAACGGCGACTACCTCATCGGCCCCATCGCCCCTGACAGCTACACCGTCCTCGCCGACACCAACGCCAACGGCCAACTGCTGGTCAGCGAATATTATAACGACGTCTACCAGCTCAGTTCCGCCACCTTCGTCACCGTCACCAGCGAGATGACCACCGGCGGCCTCGACTTCATCCTCGACCCCGGCGTCTGGCTCACCGGCCACGTCACCGTGCCCCCCGGCTACAGCAACGCGAACATCTCTGTAGACGCCTGGAAAACAGACGGCATCTGGTATGGCGTCTGGCGGCGCACCGACGCCAACGGCGACTACGTCCTGCCCGTGCCCCCCATCTACGACAGCCGCTGGGGCGTCAGCGTCCGCCCAGAAAACCCAGACCTGATGCACCAATGGGCGCACCAATTCAACCTGGCGCAGCACACCAATTGGGACTTTGATTTGGGCTTTGGCGGGAGCATCGCCGGCTGCATCACCGATGGCGGCGTGCCTGTACCCAACCTCTGGGTCACGGCCAACTCCGGCGAGATGCACAATGGCGACCAGACTGACGCCAACGGCTGCTATACCATCACCAACCTGCCCCCCTCGCCCAACGGCTACGAAATCCGCCAGGACAATTGGGATTCCGGGCGCATGTGGGTCACTTATGGCGGCCATGAGTGGGGCTGGCAAACGCGCCTGCCATTGGCGGCGGGCGAATTCATTGGCGGCATTGACTTTGAAGCGCCGCTACGCGGCCAACTGGAAGGGTACGTCTACGAGAGTGACGGTGTGACGCCCATCGAAGGCGTGCGCGTCGTCGCCATGACCACAGAGAGCTTCTGGGAAGGGTACACGCAGCCGAATGGCTACTACACCATTGACGTACCCGTCGGCGACCACAAGCTGCTCTATGAAATGGACGACTTCTGGGCCATCATCCCCGTCTATTACCCTGGGGGCGACGTGCATAGCTGGGCCGAAGCGACCCCCATTGCCGTCTCGGCGCTGCCGACGGTCACGGCCGTTCCCGACATGCTCCTCACCCGCCCCGGCGCCGTCTACGGTCAGATCACCGATCTGCATAGTGGCGACCCGCTGGGCGGCATTCACGTCGTCGTCAGCAGCGTTGATCCCGACGTAGAACAGGTCATCAACACCTGGACCTGCACCGACGAGTTCGGCAATTACTTCATCGAGCGCGTCTGGCCCGGCGCGTCGGTGGTGCAGGCCATCGGCACGTGCGGCAATTGGGGCTATGGCCTGTTTACCGATACCGTCACCATCGTCGCCGGCGGCAGCCACATGGTCAATTTCAACCTGACGGCCGATACCATGCCGCCGCGCCCCTTCACCATCAAAACCAATGACAGCTACAACTACGCCCCCATCGCCGCCGGGCACGAAAGCGTCTTCTACCAGGACGCCGACCAGATCGTCGCCGCTCTCTTTGAGCCATTGGTGCAGCTAGACGACACCAATACCTGGATCAGCGACATGCTGGTAGACATCCCCACCGCGGCCAACGGCGGCGCGGCGATCATCGGCGACCATCTCGTCGTCACCTACACCTTGCGCCCCGGCCTGCTCTGGTCCGATGGCGCGCCCGTCACCGCCAGCGACATCCGCTTCACCTGGCAGATGTTGGCCCAGGCGCACCGCCACGCCGACAGCGGCCGTCTGGCGACCAAGATTGAGCGGGTAGACACGCCGGACGCGCACACGGCCGTTCTCACCTTCAAATTCCGCCAATTCCCCGCCAGCTACCTGGGGGCGCTCATGTACCTGCTGCCAGAACACATCCTCGCCGGGCAGCACGCCATTGATCTGCACAGCAACAGCCCCTACAGCCTGGCCCCCATCGGCAACGGCCCCTACATGGTCGCCGATTGGGTCCCCGGCAGCCACCTCGACCTCATCGCCAACCCCAACTACCACAAACGGAGCCTGGGGCTGCCGCGCATCCCGGCAATTCGCTTCCTCTTCACTCACAGCCAGTTCTGGTCGCTGGTTAACGGCGTCGCCGACGTCTCCACCGACGTGACCTACGACCTGCCGTCCGATTATGAATCCTTCGACCTCAACTTCTATGAGGTCAACGAGTACATTTTCTATAACATTTACCCGAATATGGAACGGCCGTACTTCGCGGAAACGGCCGTGCGCCAGGCCCTCTACCACGCCCTCGACCGGGAACGCTTCGTCGCCGAACATTGGCCCATGCGCTCCTTCGCCGAAAGCTGGCTGCCCCCCGCACACCCCATGTACAGCGACACCATCCACCGCTACAGCTACAACCTGGGGCTGGCGGCGACGATGCTCGACGCGGCCGGCTGGGTAGACAGCAACGGCAACGGCATCCGCGACAAAAACGGCGTCGAATTTGAATTCATCCTGGCTTACCCTGAAGGCAACACCGTGCGCCAAGACCTGGCGATCATGTTCCAGGCCGCCCTGGCGACCCTCGGCATAGACGCCAACGTCGTCGCTCAACCCTGGGAGGAGATGATCAACAACGCCATCTACGGCGATTTCGACGCTTTCACGGTGGGCTTCTGGAGTGGCGACCGGTACGAACCGGCCGGCTACACGCTCTTCCACAGCGACCGCATCGGCAGCGCCTACACTTCTTACTGGCACAGCGAAAACTTCGGCCGCTGGCGCAACAGCGCCAACGACGCGCTGCTGGTTGCCACGAAAGGGGAAATAGACGCCGCGAACCTGCGCGCCCTCTACGCGCAGCACCTGGCCCTGATCACTGAGGAATTGCCCTCCTGGGTGACAGGCCACGTCGCCCGCGTCAGCGCCGCCGTGCCCACATTGCTCAACTATCGCCCCCATTCCGCCATCCCCGCCACCTGGAACATTGCCGAGTGGGAGCTGCCCGCTAACCCGTATGACCTGACGGTGCGCAAGACGTTGGCCGCCACCAGCCCCGCGCCGCAGCCTGGCAGCGATATCATCTACGCCATCACCGTGCGCAACGCGGGCTACTTCGCCGTCACCGGCGCGCTGCTGATAGACACCCTGCCCGCCGCTGTGGTTTTCGTCAGCGCCAATCCCGCGCCGACAACGGTCAGCGGCCGGGAACTGATCTGGGAATTGGGAACCGTGCCCGGCAGCAGCGCCCCACAGGTGATCTACGTCACTGTCCACATCCCAGACACCGTGCCGCACGGCACAAACCTGGTGAACGTGGCTGAACTGTTCGGCGACCAGCCCGACACGAACCCCGGCAACAATGGCTTTAGCTACCAGGTGACGGTGCGCGACGACGTTGACCTGGCGGTGAGCAAATTTGGCGTGGGAATGCCGGCCGTCGGCGCAGCCTTTAATTACTACGTGGATTACGCTAACTGGGGCGGCGCGCCCGCCAGCGGCGCGGTGATTACCGACACGCTGCCGCCGGAGGTGAATTTCATCGCCGCCAACCCGGCCCCAGGCAGCGTGAATGGCGACATCCTCACCTGGAACTTGCCGGAATTGGCGGGCAATCAGTGGCACGGCCGTATCACAATCACCGCCACGATCATGAGTGCGGGCACAATCGTCAACACCGCCGACATCATGTTTGGCGGCGTGGATGTAGACCTGGGCAACAACAGCGCCGCCAGCACGGAGCAGGTGAGCGCCATCCTGCCGCCGCTGATCACGCGGCCGACGCAGGGCGTGGCCGATGGCACGCCGACCATTGCCGGGTTTGCGCCGCCAGAAGCGGTGGTAGCGCTATGGGATTTGACCAGCACACTCAATGCCGTCTCCTTTGCGCCCGCTACTGCGCCGACAACGCCAACCCTGCTCATCACCACGACGGCCGACATCAGCGGCACGTTTTCCGTTGAATTGGCGCTGAACGAGGGGACGTACATCGTCACGGCCGTTGCCCACAAAGACGGCCTCACCAGCAATTACTCGAATACGTCCACCTTCGAGGTCAACCACAACCTGCCGCTGGACACCGACAGCATAGACATCACCGCCGACGGCGCGACCATCAGCCGCGGCGTGGTGCGCGCCAACAAGTACACCATGCCGCGCCGCCTGCTGGACGTGGGCGCGACGCTCGCCTGCGCCGGGACACTGACGACGCGCCTCAATGTGACGGAAAACGGGCTGCACACCTACAACGTGCCCAGCGTCAGCCTGACCGACCTGGGCGGCAGCCAGTGGCGGGCGGCGTTCCGTCTCTGGATGGCCGAGCCGCACAGCACCTACGACGTCTGGCTGGAATGGGAGTGTGACGGCGTGTTCACCCGCGAACTGCTGGTGTACATCCTCATTGACCCCGATGGCTATGCCTATGACCAATCGCTGGTGGACGCCGGTTCGCCCATCACCGATTCGCTCATCCTGGACGCGGTGGTGACGGCTTACGTGCTGGTGGGGGATGAGTGGCAGGTGTGGCCGGCCCATTACTACGGCCAGACCAACCCGCAAGTAACCGACACCAGTACGCCCGATGGCGTGCTGGAAGCGGGCTACTACAGCTTCCTCACCCCGCCCGGCCAATACCGCATTGCGGCGGCCGCGCCCGGCTACCAACCCTACCAGAGTCCGGTGCTGACGGTGGTGGACACGCCTATTCACCTGGACATCGGCCTGCAACCGGTGGGGGGTGGTACAGGGCACACGCTCTCTCCGGCGAACCTGGCGGCGTCGTACAAAACGGTTGACCAGACGGCCGCCTGGGTGGGCGACGTGCTGACCTATGACCTCTGGCTGACGAACAGCGGCGAGGAGGCGACGGCCGTTCTCACCCTCACCGACCTCATCCCCGCCTACACCGCCTACGTAGACGGCTCGCTCGGCTGGGACAGCGGCGACGCGGGCTACGACGCGAACAGCGGCGCCATCTGGTGGCAGGTGAGCGTACACGGCGGGGCGACCGTTCACCTGGTCTACCAGGTACAGGTTGTAGACTCCCCCGGCGCGCCCTTCGACGTGGTGAACGACACAGAAGTGATGGGTTCGGCAGCAAACCTGGCGACGTTGGGGACGTTAACGGCCGTGACCGCCATCCAAAACGTCGTCGGCATCAGCCTGAGCGGTGGCGGCGCGGCGGCCGGCGACCCAGGCGCGACACTCATCTACCAGGCGCACCTTGCCAACAGTGGCAACAGCGCCGACACCTTTACCATTGCCGCCGTTTCCAGCGCGGGCTGGCCGACGACTGCCTTTGCCTCCGTCACCCTGGGCGTGGGTATGAGCGTGACGCTGCACCTGGCCGTCACCATTCCCACCGACGCGCTGGCCGCTGCCGTAGACGTGACGACGTTTACCATCGCCTCCTCTCTGAGCAGCGTGGTTAGCGACGAGGTGGCGTACACGACGACGGTGAACCAGGTGGCGGCGCTCAACCTGACGACGGCCGCGCCGCAGGTGGCGGAACCGGGCGCGATGGTGACGTATACGCACCAGTTGCAAAATTTGGGCAATGGGGTGGATACGTTTGCGCTGACGGCCGTTTCCGCCCAGGGGTGGCCGGTGACGGTGAGCGCCAACCCGACGCTGAACCCCGGCGCGATGGCGACCATCGTTGTCACGCTGCACATCCCGGCCGGCGCGGCGGCGGGCGCGGTAGACAGTATTACCCTCACGGCGCGCTCGGCCTTTGACAATGGCGTCGTGGCGACGGCGACGGACGTGACGACGGTTTTGCAGGGTGGGTATGCGGTCTATTTGCCGTTTGTGATACGGCCGTAGATAGCCATTAGTTGGGCGTCGGGCGGCGCTGACCGCCGCCCGACGCTTTTATGAAGCGTGTCCGGAGTCGAGGCTTCAGCCGGGCGCTGCCAAAATCTTTTTGGCTCTTTGGGAACTCAGGGGGTTGACAGGCCCCTTCGACAAGCTCAGGGCAGGCTGTGATGCGTGAC
>JACSRF010000008.1 GCA_014879875.1 Anaerolinea sp. | reverse complement strand
ACGAGTGATGCGTGTGGTCTCTCTGGTCACGCATCACTCGTCACGCATCACAGCCTGTCAACCCCCTGAGTTCCCAAAGAGCCATCATTCATTGACACGTTGGCGTTGGCTGGTTTGTCGTGTATGATGATAACCGAATGAATTCGATACGTAATTTTGAGTATAAACCCGTTTTCGAGCGGGATGAATATGACGCCGAGTGGCAGGCGAAACGGGAAGCGGTGTCCATTGACGGGCAGGAAGCGCTGTATGTGGAATTGTTAGAGCGGCTGCTGATGATACGGCCGTTGTCCGACTCCCGTTACAACCGCGTCATGCGCCAATTCGTCCATCGCGGCCTACCCTGGCTTGCCAAAAGCCAGGCGCTCGACGTATATCAACGGCTGTGCGACCAGGGGCATTTGACCTTCGACCCGGAAGTGCGCGTGCTGCTGCAAACCAAGCCCGTGCGCAGCCAATCTGGCGTCACCGTCGTCACCGTCCTCACCAAGCCGTACCCCTGCCCCGGCGAATGCGTCTTCTGCCCCACCGATTTCCGGATGCCCAAAAGCTACCTGCACGATGAACCAGGGGCGCAGCGCGCCGAACGGTACAAATTTGACCCCTATGAACAAACGGCCGGCCGCATCCGCGCCCTGGAACAAATCGGCCATCCTGTAGACAAAATTGAACTGCTCATCCTCGGCGGAACCTGGTCGAGCTACCGGCGCGATTATCAGGAATGGTTCATCAAACGCTGCTTCGAGGCCATGAATGGGGTGGCGTCAGACACATTGGCAGCAGCGCAAGAATATAACGCCACGGCCGTGCGCCGCAACGTCGGTCTCGTGGTGGAAACACGCCAGGATCACATCACCCCAGAGGAACTGCGCTGGTTCCGCTACCTGGGGGTGACCAAGGTGCAGGTGGGCATTCAAAGCCTGGATGAGCGCGTGCTCGCCCTCAACCGACGCGGCCATGACGTGCAGGCCACCCGCGACGCCTTCCGCCTGCTGCGCCTGGCCGGGTACAAGATTCACGGCCACTGGATGCCCAATTTGCTGGGGGCGACGGTGGAGAGTGACGTGGCGGATTACGGCCGTCTCTGGTCTGACCCCGCCATTTGCCCCGATGAACTAAAAATCTACCCCACCATGCTGCTGCAAAACGCGGAACTATACGCCTACTGGCAGCGCGGCGAGTATCAGCCATACACCGAGGAAGAAGTCATTGACGTCCTCGCGCGCTGTAAGGTGCAAACCCCGCGCTACGTGCGCCTGACGCGCATCATCCGCGACATCCCCACCACCAACGTCGTTGAAGGCTTCAAAAAGGCCAACCTGCGCCAGATTGCGCAGCAGCAAATGGCAAAGCAGGGTTTGCACTGCCAATGCATTCGCTGCCGCGAGGTGAAACGGCAGCGCTTGACGCTTGACGATTTACGATTGACGGTTGAAAGTTACGAGACGGATGCCACGACGGAGCATTTTCTCAGTTTTGTCACGGCCGATGACCAGATTGCCGGGTTCTTACGCCTGTCGCTGCCGCAGCAGGATGTGGCACTGCCCATTCCGGAATTGGCCGGGCACGCCATGATCCGCGAAGTTCATGTGTATGGGCCGGCGCTGGCGGTGGGCGAGGAAAGCCAGGGAGAGGCGCAGCACATGGGGATGGGCACGCAGTTGGTAGAGAAGGCGAGGGAGATGGCGCGGGCGGGGGGATACGGCCGTATCGCCGTCATCAGCGCCATCGGCAC
>JACSRF010000009.1 GCA_014879875.1 Anaerolinea sp. | reverse complement strand
GGAGTTTTTATGCTTGATTTCTCCTGATCTCCGTGTCACTCTGTGTATCCTCCGTGCAACTCCGTGTAACCCCAGATTCCACAGATTTTTTCTCCTTAATCTGCGAAATCTGCGGTTCGATTTTCTTTGACATAACGTTAATCCCAATAATGTCTAATGTGTAAACGACGTTTTCGTCTTTGTCTGTGTAAGGCAATTTGACAAATTGCCATACATAACGACTTTTCCCCTTGCCACACGGCCGTTCCCCGTTATACTTAGCCCCGCTAACTATTAGCCAACCTAAGAGAATGTCTACAGACCACGAAACCACTGCCTGGCAGGTGCTGCGTACCCTGCCCTTACTCATGCGCCTCGTCGCCGCCGAAATCCGGCAGACAGAGCACGCCCTGGTTCCCGCGCACCTCAGCGTCCTCTTCATCCTGTCGCAGCGCGCCTGTAACTTGAGCGAACTGGCCGAGCAGCTTGCCGTCAGCCTGCCCACCATGTCCAACACCATTTCCAGGCTGGTTGCCGCCGAACTGGTGACGCGCGCCCCCGCCCCCCAAGACCGGCGCGCTGTACAAATCAGCATCACGGCCGTCGGGCTGGCGCTGCTGCACGAGATCACCACGCACATGGTCGGGCGCATTGCCGCTACCCTGGCCCCCCTGTCCGACGCGGACCTGGAGGCCATCAGCCAGGGGCTTGCGGCGCTGCAACGCGCCTTTACCAGCGCCGCGCCGTATGAAGACAAACTTTTGCACCTGTAGGGCAAACTTCCCAGTTTGTCCTACATTGACAGAGGAGATTACCCATGATCGCTGCTTTTTTTGACCGCATCACTCGCCTTTCCCTGCGCTTTCGCTGGGTGACGGTGGGCATCGCCGTGCTGGTACTGGCTGCCGGCGTATGGGCCATGACCCAGCTCAACCTGGAACTGCTGCCGCGCATCGAATTTCCGCAAACCGTCGTCGTCGTCCAATGGCCGGACGCGGAATCCTCGGCGCAATTCCTGGAAGAAGTCACCATTCCCCTGGAAGAAAACCTGGGGCCGGACGCCATCAATGGCGTCGTCAATGTGGAATCCACAACCAACACCGGGTTCGCCTTCATCATCGTGCGCAACGACTTTGGCCTGAACCAGGAAGCGATTTTGCGAGAGATTGAGGCGGCTGTCGCGGCGACGGCCCTGCCGGAAACGGCTGTTTCCCAAGTTCTCAACTTCAGCCTCAACGACCTGCCCGTCGTCGTCGCCAGCATCTCCTCCGCCGAGCTAACGTTGGTCGAGTTGAAGGAGCGCGTGCAAACCGATCTGGAGCCGGGCCTGGCGAGCCTGACCGACGTCAGCCAGGTCAGCGTCAGCGGTGGGCAGGAATTGCCCGAACCGGTCGCCGTTGTGCCGACGCCCACCCCAGCGCCGCTGGTCACGCCGGGGCGGCTGCCGCTGTTGGTGACCCAGGGCGCCAAACAGTTTGGCCTGGACATCACCTACGCCCAAGATGTGACGCCTGACGTACTCGCCGGCATCGAAGGCACAGAAGAAGATATTTTGGCCGTCCTCATGCTCATTCCGGGCGAGGTATTGCCCTACGCGCCGCCGGAAACGTTGGCGCTGCTGCCCATTGAATATATCGCCACGCTTGACACGGCCATTGTCGCTGAAATTGACCAGTTAGCGGCCGACCTCGGTGGCGTCGGCCAATACAACATTACCCAGGCGTATGCCATCATCAACGGCGCCGACCCGGCCGAGGTGA
>JACSRF010000208.1 GCA_014879875.1 Anaerolinea sp. | reverse complement strand
CGGTAATCGGTAATCGGTAATCGGTAATCGGTAATCGGTAATCGGTAATCGGTAATCGGTAATCGGTAAATCCTGACTATCCGTTGTCTAAGAATTGTTGAATGACGGGAAGCTGCGCCTCGGTCGCCGCGCGCCCCAGGGCGATCAATTCATTACGCTTATCAAAACGCACGTAGGTTTTGCCAGACAGGTCCGGGGCGATCAGGCAGTCGGCGTTTTGCAGCCCTCCGCCGGAATGCTCAACCATGATCTCAATAGCCGTCAGCCCCCGCCCCAACGGGCCGAGGTAACGCCATTGCGGCGCATGTTGGAACACGTCCACGCCGATGACGAAATCGGCGCCCATTTGCCGTAGGGGGGCAACAGGCAGGTTGTTGGAGATACCGCCATCGCAGAGGAGACGGCCGTCTAAGCGCAGCGGCGTCACCACACCCGGCACAGAACAACTGGCGCGGATAGCCGGGGCCAGCGGGCCGCTGCGCAAAACGACAGACTCCGCTTTTTCCAGGTCTGTGGCCACAATGGCAAAGGGAATTGCCAGGTCTTCAAAGTGCAAATGCCCAAAAGTTTGCGCCAGCCATTGCTCCAATTTGGCAAACGAGATGAGACCCTCGCGGGAAAAAGCAGGCTGCGCCAGACGAAACCATTGTAGACCTTCGGCCATTTGGATGATGTGGGGGATTTTCATGCCGGTGGCGTAGGCCGCACCAATAATAGCGCCCACACTGGCGCCGGTCACAAAATCTATCGGCACGGCTGCCTGTTCCAGCACAGCCAGGACGCCGATGTGGGCAAACCCACGCACGACGCCCCCCCCTAAGGCGAGACCAATTTGTTTACGGCCGTTGTTCATCGGTAATCGGTGGGCGGTAATCGGTAATCGGTGATCGGTCTTAACTATACCCAACAAGGCCATAAACTTGCATTTCATCGAGTGGCAAGTTACAGGTTACAGGTGGCAAAAGTCACCTGTAACTTGTAACCTGCCACCAAAAAGCAAACTGTCAGTTTATGACCTCTCGCAGTATAATCACCGACTATCGATCAAGCGGGCCACTGCGTATCAATCGTTTTACTACAATTAACCAGTTCAATGGCCGCTTTGGGCGTCTTCAATATCTTCAACAGATTGCCCTTCAGCTTCAGTTGACGGCCGGTCAGCGCCCGAATCGGGTCCAACTGGCCGCCAATGACCCGTTTCCAGGTGGGCAGCGGCGCCGAAATCATAAATTCGGCCGCTACTTCTTCATCGCCGGTCAATTCACGGGCATTACGGCATTGACCATGCCATAAATCCATGTACAGATAATGTTCTTGAGTTGCGCCGGCGCCAGCTTCAACCACGAAGATCAAATCGCCTTCCCATTTGGCGGCCGCGTTTTGGTAGGCCTGATTTTTATTCAAAATGCCGCACAATTCCTTGACCCACGCATCACTGGGGAATGGAATAGCCATTTGCATTGCCTCCTTTGGCTTGTTTGAACTGCAAGATGTCGCCCTGATTATATCATGAGCGGTGTGTTGATGGTACTGCTTTGTCCTTGACGGCCGTTTCCGGGGTTGATACCATATCTATCTAGACTGACCATACACAAACAAGCGCAGTTGGACACTTTACACAACGGCAAACGAGGGGTATGCACATTCACAATCATTACAACACAGGAAAAACTGCCCTGGTTTTGGCGGGGGGAGGGTTAACCGGCGCCGTTTATGAAATCGGCGCGCTGCGCGCCATAGATGATCTGCTCATCAATCGCTGCGTCAATGATTTTGACATTTTCGTAGGAACCAGCGCCGGCGCGTTGGTTGCCACTTTTCTCGCCAATGGCATGTCCCCCAAAACCATGCTGCAAATCACCAATGGCGTGCATCCCCACATTCACCCCATCCAGCGCAACCATATCTTTCGTTTCAACACCCAGGAATTGAAGCGGCGGGCAACAGGGCTGCCGCACAAACTGCTCAAAGCGTGGTCCCATTATTTGCGCTACCGCTCTGACATGACCTTCTTTGACTTCATCTGGTCGTTAGGCGAGGCGCTGCCTTCCGGTTTTTATGACAATCAATCGTTGGCCGACTATATTGAGCTGGTTTTGTCTGCGCCTGCGTTTAGCAACCGGTTTACGGAACTGGAGAAAGAGCTGTACATCATCGCCACAGACCTGGACAATGGGGAGCGAGTGGTGTTTGGGCAGGGGGATTACCAGAATGTGCCGATTTCCCAGGCCGTTGCCGCTTCCAGCGCCGTGCCCATTGTGTACAAACCGGTGCGCATTGGCGACCGGGAATACATTGATGGCGGCATTCGCGGCAATGCCAGCATTGATCTGGCTGTGGAGCGGGGCGCGGCGCTGATCATTTGCATCAACCCCCTGGTTCCCTTTGACAACAGCAACCGGGATTCTATTCCTTTTCTGGGGCATGATGGGGGGTATTTGAGTGAAAAAGGGGTGCAAGGGATTGCCAACCAGGTATTGCATATCATGATGCACTCTGGATTAGATTACCATATCAAACAGGTGCGCCGTTCGCATCCAGAGGTAGACATTATCCTCATCCAACCACGCATGAATGATTACCAGATGCACTTTTACAACATCATGCGCTATTCGGCGCAGTTGACTATTGCCCAGCATGGCTTTGAGTCAGTGACGTTGGACCTGGCGGAAGATTACCAACGGTACAAAGATGTACTGGCGCGGCACGGCATCCCCATTAGCCGTCGCCTGGTGATTGAGGAGATGAATGAGATTCGCCAGTCACAGTACAATACGGCCGTCGTGCGGCGAGTACTGGCTTCACGAGCCGCTTACTATGAACGGCGCGACACGCCATTCCACAAGCTGAATGAAACGCTGGCCGAGTTGGAGTTGATCCTGGGGGAGTGAGACTGGTTTTCTCCAGTCCTGACAGGTTTTAGGTTAAGCCAGCCCTTGTTCGCGCAAGATTTGGGGGTAGATTTGCTGGCTGTGCTGAAAGAGAGGGGCCAACATCATCACTTTGATAACCGGGCCGGTGATGGTGAGCCGTTTGGCGCTCATGGCCTGGCGCAGCCCCAATTCGCCAAGCAAAATCTGGTGCAGCGTATCGGCCGTTAAGGCGATGGTCAGGTCTGGCTTGTCGCTGTTGGCGCCAAAATGGAAGCGTGTGGGCCGGGTACGGCCGTTGAGCACAATCACGCCATCCGGTTCACTCGTTTGCAACTGGATCAGCAGTTTCGACGCAGACAGCGCGTTGTCTGCTTTGGGGTCTTCTTCCTGAATCCGATAAAAAAGCTGCTCTGAGCAAACGTACAATTGTTTCGTGTTGCGAAAAAAAGGCATAGTTTGTGAGGGGGTGCAGGGCTGCGGCGTCACAGGTTTGCCTGTCAGACAGCAGCCCCGCCAAAATTAGCCGAATAAAACGGAACGTCGCTGCGCCAGCCGATCATTAATCATCTGCTGCACCACGTTACGGGTCTGGTTGGTAAGCTGCGAGACCAGATTCAGGTTATTGGCGGCATCTGGTCCATACTGATCCGTGGGAATGGGTTCGCCAAAATCAATGCTCCACTTGGTAGGGAGCGGGATTACCCCCAGCAGCCCCAGCCAGGGGAACGTCGGCGAAATAGGAAAGTAAGGGAATCCGGTCGCTTTTGCCAGTAAGTCAGACTTGTACAAGGAGATGTATGTTTCTTCCGCGCCGACAATGGCGGTGGGGATCATGGGCGCGCCGGTCGCCAGCGCCATTTTCACAAACCCGCCACGACCAAAACGGGCCAGCTTGTAGCGGTCTTTGTACAATTTACTCACGCCCTTATACCCTTCGGGGAAGACGCCGACCAGTTCGTCGTTTTGCAGCAGGCGCGTGCCATTTTCCACGTTTGCCATGACCTGCCCCATTCGCTCCAAAAAGGAAGAGAGAAACGGGAGGGTTGGGAACCAGGAAGCATACAGGCTGCGAATGAGCCGTTGTGAGGGGTGATCATTGTAAATGGCGGCCCCCACCATTGCGCCATCGAAAGGGAGTTGACCGGAATGATTACAGACAATGAGGGCACGGCCGTAATCCGGGATGTAGTCAAGGCCGGTGACGGTGACGCGCCAGTAATATTTGTAGAGGAAGTTGACAAACGGCAGGACCATCTCCACCATCTCCCAATCCAATCCCCACTCATCGGTCTGGTAATCCCCGGTGAGGCGTCGTTTCACCAGGTCTATCTGGTACTGGATGTTGTAATGGATGAGATACCACAATCCCTTCCAGGTCTCAATGTCCAGAACATCCTCCGTGATCATCTGCCGCAGCTTTTGCAGAATCTCCAGCCGCAACTGCGGGGCGACCACGCGCAAGCCTTTTTCCACCAGGGTGATGAAGCCCTGCGGCGTGAAGGCGGGGGGCGTGTAGTCAGGTTCTAACTGTTGGAAACGGCCGATCAGATTATCCAATTCCGACGCCAGACGCTGCCGCAGTTCCTCGTTAGACAATTCCTCGGTGACGGGGATCTCTTGTCCGTTGCCGACGGCCGTGTGGTCAAGGTTTTGTTTGTTATCCGTTTGCGCCATCTGTTTACTCCTGCCCTTTCTCTATTGCTGCAAACCGCTCTTTTTGGCGGCGACGGCGTTCGAGCGTATCCCGCAGCCGCGCTTCGTCATAGGTCAATGCATCCACACTTTCTTCATACGGCTGCCGCCGTTTGCGCCCCACAAATTCACGCAGCGCTTCCTCGGCCGTATACTGCGGGCAAAAGCCCATGTCGGTCTGCATCTTCGTCGTGTCGGCCACCCAACGGTAACGCAGGTAATCCAGGTCAACCGGAATATAACGGGCCGGATTCAGGCGCGTTCCCCACAGCGCGTTAGCGCCCCAATAAGCGAGTGGGTGCAGCAGCGGCACGGGAATGGTTCCGGTCATTGTCAAAATGCGGCTAAAGGGCATCAGTCCCTCGGCCGCTACATTAAAAATGCCCGGTACGTCTTGCACAATGGCATAGACCAAAGCCTCAACGACGTCATCTTCATGAATGATTTGCATCATGGGATCAAAGCCGAGCAGCATGGGCGCCACGCGCCCTTGCAGCAAGGTATTCAAAGCTGTTTTCGCCGTGTGCCCGACAATGTTGGCAAAGCGGAGGGTCGTGAGGAGAATGTCGGGCGCTTGCTGGCGGAAGCCATCGCAAAACTCTTCAATTTCCACCATGTCGCGGGTATTGCCATAACGACGGCTGCCATGCAAGGGATGGGACTCGGTGAGAAAGGCGGGGTTGATAGGGTTGGCGCCGTAAACGGCCGTGCTGCTGCGATGCACAACTTTGCGTACCCCGGCATCGGCACAGGCGCCAAACACCTTAATCGTGCCCATCACGTTGAGATCAAAGTTTTGTTCACTGCGACGACGGCTGTCGGTAAACGCCAGATGGCACACCGTATCCACCTGTTCAGCGCGCAGCAAGTCTGTTAATAGAGGGTTGCGCACATCCGCCTGAATAAAGTCGAGTCCGTCGGGGATTTTGTCGGGAACGGCCGTGTCCACCCCCAGCACGCGCACCCCTTCCTCATGCAGCAAGCGGTTAGCGACACGCGCCCCCCAATAATCGGCCACACCGGTTACTAAAACGACCTGGTTTGTCTTCATACAGCTACCTGCTCCCGTAAAAATTATTCATCTACTATCACGAATTATAGGGTGTTGGTAGGAATAGCGTCAAGGATTGTACAGGTGTGCAGCATGTTCAATAGGCTTGACACATATAACGCAGCGCGTTATAATGCCCATGTGACGCGCTGCGTTATGTTTTTGATGAGAATATTTATATATCAGGCGTTATTAGGAATCGCAAACGTAATCCGCAATACCACTCCACCATCATTCCCGATAAACGCTAATCGTTCTGGAGAACATGGAAAATGGCAGAAAAAACAATTGAAGTACAAGAAGAAATGCTCGAAAAAGAGCTGAACACGATGCTGGCGGCCGCCCGTAAGGTGTTGCTGGCCGGTATTGGTGTGGTCGCGCTGGCCCAGGAAGAGATTGAAGATTTTGTGAACCGCCTCATTGAGCGGGGGGAAATTGCCGAAAAAGACGGCCGTAAACTGATCAGTGACATCGTTGAACGGCGCAAAAAGCAGGTTGAAGAAGTCGAATCCGAATTAGAAAGCAAGATCGAAGAGATGCTGAACCGGATGAACGTCCCAACCAAAGCGGACATTGACGCCTTAAGCCGTAAAATTACAACCCTGACTAAAAAAGTAGACGAACTGAAAAAAGCATCTTAAACTCTTTCGGCAAGCGTGGCTATTGGGAGAAGGGGGCAGGCAACTGCCCCCTTCTCTTTTCCCGCGCTGTTGGTAGCTCTCCCTGGTTTCGTTTATAATGACTGACAGCGTATAGATGGTCTCTGCATCTTTGCGCTAAACCGTTTTCAGGAGAGCTGCTCAATGATCATCATCAAGCGTTACCCTAACCGCAAACTATACGACACATCTGTGAAACGATACATCACGCTGGATGGTATCTCTGACCTGATTCGGGAAGGGAAAGAGGTACAGGTGCTGGACCATAACACCGGTGAAGACCTGACTGCGATTACCCTGACACAGATTATTTTTGAACAAGAGAAAAAAAACGCCGGCTTTTTACCCCGCGCCGTGCTTACCGGGTTGGTAAAAGCGGGTGGGGAAACGATCTCCACGCTGCGACGCACATTGGCCTCCCCCCTGGACATGCTCAATCAGGTAGATGAAGAAATTGAGCGGCGCATTCAACATTTGGTGCGGCATGGCGAACTGGCCGAGGAGGAAGGCAGCCGGGTGTTGGATAAGTTGGTGGCGCAAAGCGGCCGTTTCCTGGCGCGTGTCATTTCCGAAGAAGACCTGGAAAAATACCTGGAAATACGCGGCGTGCCCACCAAAAAAGATTTGCAAACCTTAGCCACACAGCTTGATAACCTGGCTGTGGCGCTGGAAGAGTTACAAACCTCCGCCGACAAACCCCCTGAAAGCTTATGATTCAAGTCGTTGGCACAACCCAATTATCTTTTATGTTCCCCGCCCCGCGGCCGACAGCTTACGCATACTATCTAGACATGCAGCGTATTGCCCGGTCGCTGCCACACATCCAATTTATCAGCGCCAACGCTGACCACAGCTACCGCCTGGCTTACAACACCATCGAATTAGGCGCGTACCACATCCGCATCATTTGCGATGTGCAGGCTGAAGTTGACACAACCTGGCAGATGTTACGCTTCTTACCCATCGAACAAAACCCTCCTGTTGCCACCCAATCTGGTTTCAACTCCGCCACCGCGCGCGGCTATTATTACAGCGCCTCCCGTTTTTTTGACGAAGGCAGCCAGACGCGCATTGAGTATCAGTTGGACTTGAAAGCAGATTTGCCAACCCCCCTGGCGCTGCGCGTTGTGCCGGAAAAGGTATTAAACAAGATTTCCTACAGCATCACCAATTGGCGTATCAAAGAGATCGCCGGTGGCTTTATCGAAGATTCGATTGCCAGATTTCCCCAATGGCAGCAAGAAATGAGCGGTTCCTGATAGTGTAAGCTGGCTCACAAAGACGTGAAACAAATCGTATAAACTTTTGCGTGATGCGCGTCTGGCGCAGATTGGAAGGCCGTTGGTTTCGACAAGCTCAACCTGCGGGGGAGTGAACGGTTACGTTTCAAGTAACTGTTGACCAATACAAGACGTTTTCTGAGGGGTGCAACTGTTTCATGTCCTTACAACCGCTGCCACAGACAACCGACAATCGCCGTTACCTGCGCCAACATGGCGCGAAGCTGATCGCTCTCTTGTTCTGGCTGGCGCTGCTCGGTGGCTATGGGTGGTATACCCAGGCCAACAATTTGACCGTCGCCGACACTGTTCGCCAACTCGCTGCGGCGCTCACCGGCAGCGCGGCCGGCCCTGTCATTTACATTGTCCTGTACATCGCCCGTCCGCTCATCTTTTTCCCGGCGACGGTGATGACGGTGTTGTCCGGCTTTCTGTTTGGGCCAATTGGCATTCTCTACACCATCATCGGCAGCAACAGCTCCGCCTTGCTCGCCTTTTTTGTGGGCAGCTACTTTGGGCAAGGGGTGTTAGAGGGCGCGGATGAGAGCGCGGGGTTGCTAAACCGGTACGCGCAGCGGCTGCGCGAGAACAGCTTTGAGACGGTGCTGTTGATGCGGCTGCTGTTTTTACCGTATGATCTTGTCCATTACGTTGCCGGATTTTTGCGCATTGATTGGAAGGCGTTTATCCTGGCAACGGCCGTCGGTTCCATCCCCGGCACCGTTTCCATTGTCCTGCTGGGCACATCGTTTGGCACGTTGGAAGAGATGCTCAACGGCCGTATCACCGTCAACCCCTGGGCCTTAGCCACTTCTATCCTGCTCATCGTCGGCAGCATTGCCCTCTCGCGCTACTTAAAACGAAAGGAACCCACCCATGAGTAACATCCAAATCTCCCCACTCGACGCCTACAACGAAGAATGGCTCTCTCATGCACGGCCGTCTGACTGGCAAAACCCGACCCCCGACGGCCGTTACAACCTGCTCGTCATCGGCGGCGGCTCGGCCGGGCTGGTGTGCGCGGCCGGGGCGGCCGGCGTCGGCGCCAAAGTCGCCCTGGTAGAAAAAGCGTACCTGGGCGGCGACTGCCTCAACGTCGGCTGCGTGCCCTCCAAAACCATTCTGCGCACCGCCAAAGCGGTTGGCGACATCCGCCGCGCCGCCCGGTTTGGCGTGCATGTGCCTGCGGGCGTGACGGTTGATTTTACGGCCGTCATGGAACGAATGCGTAAAGTGCGCGCCGACATCAGCCACCACGATTCCGCCTACCGCTTCCGCGACGCAGGCATTGATGTTTTCCTGGGCGATGGGCAGTTCACCGGCCCCGACGCCTTCGCCATTGACGGCAAGACCATTCGCTTCAAAAAAGCCGTCATCGCCACCGGCTCGCGCCCGGCGTTCATCCCCATCCCCGGCCTGGCCGCAGCGGGGTATCTGACAAACGAGTCCATCTTTTTCCAATTGACGGAGCTGCCGCCGCGCCTGGCCGTCATCGGCGCGGGGCCAATTGGTGCGGAGTTGGCACAGGCGTTTCGCCGCTTTGGCAGCCAGGTGACGCTGTTCGACGTGCTGCCGCAGGTGTTGGGGCGCGAAGATGAAGAGGCGGCGGACGTGGTGGGGTGGGCGCTCAGCGAGGATGGCATCGCCTTGCGCCTGGGGGTAGAAATCCAGGAGATTGTAACACGGGGTGAGGACAAGGTGGTGCGCTTTGTGCAAGATGGCGAGGAACGGGAAACGGCCGTCACCCACATCCTCCTCGCCGTGGGCCGCGCCCCTAACGTGGAAGGGCTGAACCTGGAAGCGGCGCACGTCGCCTATCACAAAAAAGGGGTGCAAATCAATGATAACCTGCAAACGACCAATCCCAACATCTTCGCCGCCGGAGACGTGGCGCTCAAATATCAATTCACGCACACCGCCGACGCCGCCGCGCGCATCGTCGTGCAAAACGCCCTTTTCCTGGGGCGCAAAAAGTTCAGCGCCCTGACCATCCCCTGGGTCACCTACACTGACCCCGAAGTGGCGCACGTCGGCCTTTACCCGCGCGACGCCGCCGACCACGGCCTCGCCATAGACACCTACACGACTTACCTCAAAGACACTGACCGCGGCCGCGCTGATGGCGAGACGGAGGGCTTTGTGAAGGTGCATGTTAAAAAAGGGACGGATACCATCCTGGGCGCGACCATCGTCGCCCCCCACGCCGGCGAGATGATCAGCGAGATCACGCTGGCGATGGTCGCCGGGACCGGCTTAGGCAAGCTGACCCAGGTCATTCACCCCTACCCCACACAGGCGGAAGCGATCCGCAAAACGGCCGATGCCTGGAACCGCACCCGCCTCACCCCGGCCGTCGCCGGCCTTTTTGACCGCTGGCTGAGTTGGACGCGGTAGGATTGACGATTGACGATTGACGATTGTTTGGTTATACGAGGAGGATATGTTGCAACGATACGCATTTTTGTTCATTTTGCTGG
The DNA here is from genome assembly GCA_014879875.1 of Anaerolinea sp. Classification (GTDB taxonomy): domain Bacteria; phylum Chloroflexota; class Anaerolineae; order Promineifilales; family Promineifilaceae; genus JACSRF01. Next base: position 586 of record JACSRF010000208.1, on the reverse strand, counting down.
TTTTTTTGCTGGCTGCCTGTGGCGGCGGCGAGAATGAAGCAGCGCCAACGGCCGTTCCCCCCATCGCGCCCACTACCGCAACCGCCCCCAACGGGGGCGGCCCCGTCGGGGCCGCACCGCCTCCCGGCTACGAAGGGCAAAGCTGGGCCGACATTGTGGCCGAGGCCAACGGGCAAACGGTCAACTTCTACATGTGGGGCGGCAGCGACCTGATCAATACCTGGGTGACGCAAGAAGTGGCAACGGCCGTTAAAGCGCAGTATGGCGTCACCCTCAACATGGTCCCCATCAGCGACGCCACCGAGTACATCAACAAGGTCTTGGGCGAAAAAGAAGCGGGGCGCGACGAAGATGGCGCCATTGACCTGGTATGGATCAACGGTGAAAACTTCCGCACCATGCGCCAGGGCGACCTGCTCTACGGCTCGTGGAGCCAATTCCTGCCCGGCAGCGCCTACGTCAACTGGGACGACGCCAGCGTCGCCAACGATTTCGGCTTCCCGGTGGAGGGGTACGAAGCGCCTTACGGCAAAGCGCAGTTTGTCATGATTTACGACAGCGCCTGTCTCTTATACACATCTGACGC
>JACSRF010000010.1 GCA_014879875.1 Anaerolinea sp. | reverse complement strand
AATACCTTGCAGCCCCTTGAGCAGAAAGATGTTGAGATGTACGGTGATGAAGTAACGGCCGTTCGCTTAGCTGATGGGCAAATCTATGTTGTCGTTGCCCACATGTGCGATGCACTGGGCATTGATACCCAGGGGCAAACACGCCGGATGCAAAACCATGCCGTGCTGAGTGATGGCTTGACCTGGGTAGACGTTTTGTCTACCCAGGGTGATACCGCTCAACGGCGTCGTTCCCGCGTGCTGCGTACAGATTTGGTTCCGTTATGGTTGACGGGAATCCGCGTGGCAGCCGTCAAGGAAGAGATTCGGGCAAAACTAGAGCAGCTTCAGCGCAACGCGGCCAGAATCCTTTGGGATGCCTTTCAAACCGGTGAATTGGCAATTGCCGATGATTTTCAATCCCTCTTAAAAGCAGCCGACAGTGATACAGTGCAGGCATACCTCATTGCCCAGGCTGTTGTCAAACTGGCACGGCAGCAGATTGCCATCGAAGCCAAAGTAGAAGACCATGGGCGGCGTTTGATAGAACTGGAAGGCGCAATTGCCGCTGACGATGCTATTGTGACCCAGGATCAGGCGATGCAAATCAGTCAAGGCGTTAAACTGCTTGCCATTGCCCAAGGCAAAAAAAGCGGTCGTAATGAATTTGGCGCTACTTATGGTGAGCTTTATCGTCGATTTGGCATTACTTCTTACAAACAAGCGCCCTCCCACAAATTCCCGGAGATTATGAAATGGTTAAATGAATGGTTCATTTCTATTTCCGACGACGAGTGGCCTTTCTAGTTTTTTGCCACGTGGGCTTTAGTTCTCAAAGCCCTCCTAAAGCACCAAAAAACAAAAAACGGCCTGGATTCCATAAAAATCCAGGCCGTTAACTTTTACGCCCTACGTACTACGCACTACGCACTACAATTCCTACGCATCATACTCCGCAGAAGCAATCTTCACGCACAGCGCCACCACTTCCATAGCCTGTGCTACTTCCTCGGCCGGTGGCCGGCTGGGCGAGAGGCGGATATTGGCATTGTGGGGATCTTTTTCATGCGGATAGGTGGCGCCGGCCGGGGTTAAAGCCACACCAGCCCCTTTTGCCAGGGCAACCACCCGGTCGGCTACCGGTTTGGTGGTGTCCAGACTGATGAAATAGCCGCCTTTAGGATTCGTCCAGGTTGCCAGCCCTGTGCCGCCCAATTCACGAGTCAATACCTCTACCACTGCATCAAATTTTGGCTTCAAATAGTTGGCATGTTCGCGCATGAGGCCGTCAATGCCGCCCGGATAGCTGCTCAGGAACTTGACGTGACGGTACTGCTCAATTTTGTTAGGCCCGATGTATTGAGTACCCATCAATTTGCTGATATAAGCCACATTAGCCACACTGGCGGCCATAAAACCGATACCGCCGCTGGCAAAGGTGATTTTGGAGGTGGAACCAAACAGATAAACCCGATCCGGGTTGCCAGCGTCTTCACAGGCACGCAGCAAGTTGAGCGGTTTGACGGGTTCGTCGGTGAGGTGGTGAACGAGATAGGCATCGTCGGCCAGAATGGTGAAATCAGAAGCGGCCGTTTTCATGCTTGCCAGGCGCTTAACAGTTTCGTCAGACACGGAGTCGCCGGTGGGGTTGCTGTAGGTTGGCACAAAAAAGATACCTTTGATGCTGGCATCGGCGGCGGCCAACGCTTCCACGGCGTCCATATCGGGGCCGTCAGGGGTGATGGCGACCGTTACCATTTCAATGCCCAA
>JACSRF010000536.1 GCA_014879875.1 Anaerolinea sp. | reverse complement strand
TGACCAGAGAGACCACACGCATCACTCGTCACATGTCACGCCGAACCCCATGAAATCCTGTAGAGCCTTTTAAGTTAAATGTGTCTACTGATGATAACATCTATTCCTTACCTCGACTTCGGCGGCAACGGCCGTCCCCTCCATTTTATTCATGCCAACGGCTACCCGCCCGGCAGTTACCGGCTGTTTATCAACGAACTGCTGCCCCATTACCGCGTGCTGGCGATGCAGCAACGGCCGTTGTGGCCCCATTCCAACCCCGCCGCCATGACCAACTGGCAATTTTTTGCCGACGACCTGATCCATTTTTTTGAGCAGCAAGGGCTGCAAAACGTCATCGGCGTTGGGCATTCTCTGGGCGGCGTGGCGACGATGTTCGCCGCCCTGCGCCGTCCAGAGTTATTCCGCGCCCTCATCCTCATCGAACCTGTCTTTTTACCTCCGCACATTTTGCAGATGGCGGCCGTGAACCCCGACGCCGTCACCCTCATGCCCCTGGTGGAAAGCGCGCTGCGCCGCCGCAATCATTGGCACAGCCGTCAGGACGCCTTCAATCGGTTTCGGCGCAAAGAAGTTTTTCGACGATGGTCGGATGAGGCGTTGTGGGATTATGTGAACCATGCCCTCTCCCCCAACGACGCCGGCGACTACACGCTGGCTTACTCGCGCGAATGGGAGGCGCAAATTTACAGCTATCCGCCGCTCACCGTCTGGGAAGACATCCCACGCCTCACCCATCCCACCCTGGGCATCCGCGCCGCCGCGTCGGACACCATTTACCCAGAGCCGTGGCTGTTGTGGCAGCAGTTGCAGCCCAGCGCCACCTTTGTACAGATTGAGGAGGCGGGACATATGGTAACGATGGAACGGCCGTCGCCCCTGGCCGCTGTCATCTTAAACTGGCTGGAAACAGGAATACCTTAAACGATGACGCCTCACCAATACCAAACCTTCATTGACCAATTAACGGCCACGCTGAACAACGACCCGCGCGTTTTGGGCCTCATCGCCCTCGGCTCCATGGCGCAACGTGACTATCAGCCCGACCAATATTCCGATCACGATTTTTTCGTCATCGTCACTCCAGGCGCGCAGCCCGCCCTGCGTCAGCAGTTGACCTGGCTGCCCCACGCCGACCAGATCGCCCTCGCCTTTATGGAAACGGCGCACGGACTGAAAGTCGTTTACGAGAGCGGCCACCTGCTGGAATTCGCCGTCTTTGACCCGGAGGAACTGCGCCTGGCGCGCGTGAACCGGTACCGCGTGCTGCTGGACAAGGCTGACGTCATGACCACGATGGCCGCCCTCAGCGCCGCGACGGCGGCGCACGGACAGCAAGAAACGGCCGATTCCCGCCATCACGTCGGCCAATTCCTCACCAATTTGCTGGTGGGCGTGGGGCGGCATCGGCGTGGTGAGCGGCTCAGCGGGCACAAGTTTGTGAAGTTCAACGCCATCCACCACCTGCTCATCTTGCTGGCAAAACACGTCCCCACAAGCAATGGTGGTATTCTCGACAACCTGGACGCCACACGCCGCTTTGAAGTGGCTTACCCGGAACTAGGCGCGGAGATTGACGACCTGCTGCATCAGGAAACGGCCGTCGCCGCCCGTGGCCTGCTCGCCCTGGCGCAGCGCGAACTCGCCGCCATCTGGCCCGCCGATTTCCAGTGGGGCACGGCCGTTATCACTCGTTTTCTACAGCATGTTGAATGAGAATGAAAACAGATAGAGATAGCGTGTAGAGATAGAGAGACGCTCATTAGAGTTGCCTGCCATGCCGCATCAAGTAAACTAACCATATGTCCTGGAAAAAACACCCATCACAAGAATTCGCCATCATCGGACTCGGACGTTTCGGCAGCAGCCTGGCCTCCGCCCTGGAACAACAAGGACACACCGTCCTCGGCATTGATCAAAACCTAGAGATCGTGCAAAAAGTCGCCGACCAGATCACCCAGGTTGTGGCTCTGGACGCTACCAGTGAAGACGCACTGCGCATGGCCGACATCACCGCCTTCAAAACCGTCATCGTCGCCATCGGTTCTGACTTTGAAAACAGCCTGCTGACCACCGTCGCCCTCAAAAACCTGGGCATCCCCCGCGTCATCACCAAAGCCCTGACACAGCGCCAGCACGACATTTTGCTGCGCGTGGGCGCCGACCGCGTCATCCGCCCCGAACATGACGCCGGCCGCCGGTTGGCCGAAGAATTGATCGCCCCCACCATGCTGGAAAAATTACCCCTGGGCGCGCATCACAGCGTCATTGAACTGCTCGCGCCCCAGGCCGTGGTCTGGCAAACATTGGCGCAAACCGATTTGCGTAATCGCTTTGGCATTACGGTACTCGTCGTGAAACGGGAGGATAAGCTGCTCATTTCTCCTCCCGCCGATTGTATTTTGCAACAAGGCGACATCCTCGTTGTCTTGGGCAGCAACGACGATATTACCCAATTCACCACCCTCAGATGAAACAATTGTTTGAGCTAAGACCGCTAATGTGGCAGCCATCGCCCACGCGACGGCAGCTGCCTGTTTACCTGCGCATTGTGTTGGGGCTGCTTTTTTTAATCATCAGCGGTACCGGATTGTTGATGCTGCCGGTGATGTCAGCGACACGGCCGTTACCCTTCATGGACGCCCTCTTCACCGCCACCTCTGCCCTTACCGTCACCGGTCTGACAGTCGTCACCACCAGTACCCAATTCACCCTCCTCGGCCAGATCGTCATTCTCAGCCTGATCCAGGTCGGCGGCGTGGGCTACATGTTCGCCGCCACCCTGGCGCTGCGCCTATTCCGGCGGCGCATTTCCCTGCTCGACCGGATGGCCCTGTCTAGCTCATTGGGTCTCGACCGCCCCACCGCCATTTTGCGTGTCTTGCGTCGTACCTTCTTCGGCATTTTGTTGATCGAAGGAGGGGGCGCGCTTCTGTTTTATTTGCATTGGACGCTCAACGACATCGTTCCCGCCAACAACGCCCTCTTCTACGCCCTCTTTCATGCCGTTTCCGCCTTCTGCAATGCCGGTTTCGATCTCTTCGATGGTCTGGCGCGTTACCCCGGTGGTATTCCGGCCGATTCCGGAACCTTGCTGATTATGGGGCTAATTATTTTCCTCGGCGGCCTGGGCATCCCCGTCCTCACTGACCTTTTCACCCGGCAGCCACATAAGCTCAGCACCAACACCCGCGTCACGTTGGCTGTTGCCCTCCTCCTCGTCATCATCGGCTGGATTGGCCTGTACATCGCGGAGACACAAACAGGGGGGGTACTGCACAACGCGCCCCGGCAGCAGCAGCTTGTCCATACCTGGTTTCAATCCATCTCCATCCGCACGGCCGGTTTCCCCGGTTTGCGTGATTTTGATCAACTAACCCCACCCGCACAACTTTTAACGATGGCGCTGATGTTCATCGGCTGCGCGCCGGCCTCCATGGGCGGTGGCATCACTACCGGCACGTTTGTCGTCCTGCTGCTGGCGGTAGGCAGCTACGCGCGCGGGCAAACAACGGCGCACGTGGGCAAACAAGCCATTGCCGCCAACACCGTGCGCCGCGCCGGGGCGGTGTTAACCATCAGCATTGGCGTCGTCGTCATCGCCACCTGGCTGCTGCTGCTCACGCACAACTTCACCCTGGATAGAGCATTATTTGAGGTCATCTCCGCCTTTGCCACCTGCGGGTTGTCGCTGGGCGTCACGCCAGAGTTGAACATGTTCGGACGGTTAGTGATCATGGTGATGATGTTTTGGGGACGGCTGGGCGCGCTGACCATTGTCATTGCTATTGCGCAGCGGCGCGCGCCGACCAACCTGGTGCAGTACCCGGAAACGACGATTTTGATCGGCTGAAAATGGGGCCTGATTGTGGCGCTCTTGCGACCCAGCCCTTGTTTTTGCGTAAATTCTGTAGCGCAAACTTTCCAGTTTGCGCAGGCGAACTGGAAAGTTCGCCCTACATTTTTTGAAGGAGGTAAGTAACTGATGACCAACGTTCGCGGTTTATTGAACACGGTGACCGACATCGCCCAAAGTGAAGAATTCGCGCAGTTTCGCGTCAACGCCCGCGACTTCCTCTCCGCGCGCGAACGGGGCGACTCGCCCGGAACGCAAATCTCACAAATGACCGCTTCGCTCGACGACGCGGCCGAAATCCTCAACCGCAGCTTTGCTAAACGAGAGCAAAACGGCAGTTACACCAACGTCATTTCTCCCGTTGTCATTCCCAAAGAGAGTCGTTCTTACGTCTGGGTTTTGTGGGCCTTTCTCGGCTTTTTCTTCGGCAGCATTGGCCTGCTCTCCGCATCCGCGCTCGACAGCGTGATTGGCGCCCTGTTTGGCTCCAGCCGCATCTCCCTTATCCTCTTTGGGCCACATTACTGGCTGCTGCTCGTTGGTTATGTCTTGCTCAGCCTGTGGCGCAACAGCTTCGTGATGATTCCCGACGGCTGCCAGGCGTTGATCACCAAATTTGGCAAGGTCGAATCGGTCGTTGGAGCGGGACGCACCAATTTGCTCGATCCGCGCAAACGGGTTGGCTACATCGTCAATACCACCAAGGAGTACCCGTACAATGCTCCCATTCGCCAGGCGCCAACGGCCGGCCGCATTGACGCCTCCGTAGACCTCTTCCTCCAGTTCAAAATCGAAGACCCGGTCGAATTTATTTTCACGCTGGGCGGCGTCAACGGCTTCTCGGAAAAGCTGCACAATGCCATCAGCGAAGTCACCCGCGCCCTCATTTACGAGCAAAAAGCGGAAGAAATTTACGATCTGGTCGGGGAATCTACCCAAGGGCTGGTGGAATCGCTCAACAATCAGTTCCAGCCGGCCGTGCGCTTTGTCAACGCCAACATCACCCACGCCGAACCGGCCAGCCAGGAATACCGCATGGACCTGGCGGCGGCCGAAATCGTGCGCGTCGCCAAAGAAGCATACAGCTACCAATATGAACTCGAACTGCGCAAAGAGCAAGACGAGGGGGATCTGAACAAAGAATTGGCGGCTCTCAAAGAGACCTTGTCGGAAATTAAAGCAGACATCGCCCGCTACCAGGCACAAATCAACACCGCCCGCGATAAAGAGATCAACCGCGCCAACGCCTACGCCCGCCAGCTCATGATTGAAGCGGAAAGCGAAGCCAGAGCCAACGCCGCCCTCCTGGAAGCGCAGGCCCTGGACATTCGCGCCATCAGCAGCGCCTACTACCCGGAAATTTTGGAGTACCGCTTCCAGCAAGACGTGTTAGCCAAACTGGAATCTGTGGCCGGCAAACTGCCGCAGGTTGTGAACATTGGTTCTGGCAATAACCCGATTGACTTCATGGTGATCGCCCGCCAAATGATGGGCATTGATGACGCGGCCTTGTTTAGCGACGCCGACATTCAGATCATTCGCAAGCGGATGAAAGAGATTTTGGCGCGTATCCGTGAGCGCGCTGCCCAGATAGACAAACTGGTACAAGGGGAAGGTGAGTTGAGTAAGGAGGTGGCCCTGGAATTGGCCCCCGCATACATCGTTGAGGAGGTGTCCTGATGACGATAGCCAAGGTGAATTCGCAAAATTTTTCGAAAATCAAAGAAGTTGTCACGGCCTGGGGCAACATTCGGCAAATGCTGCGCGGGGGCGATCAGGGCGACCTGGTTCCGGTGGTCATCCCCAAAGAGAAGCGTGGTTTTAGCTGGTTCTACATGCTGGCGATTGCGCTGTATCTGATCATCGCCGGATTGATCAGCGGTGGGGTGTTTGGCGGCCTGGCGTTTTTCCTGGCGCTGCTGCTGCTCGGCAGCGCCGGCGTGGGGCTGTGGCGCAGTTCTATCGTGGAAATTGAACAGGGCACAACCGGCGTTTTTTCCCGTTATGGCAAGTTCGCGCGCGTGCTCAAGCCCGGCCGTCACCGCTTGTTTTGGCCCTGGGAAAAAGTAGAATTTATTGTGGATACGTCCACCGAGATTCCCTACACGGCGCCGGTGCTTTCCAGCCCTACCCGCGAAAACGTGCCGCTGAAATCCATTGAGTTCTTCCTCAAGTTCCGCATTGAGGACCCGGTGTTGTTTGTGCGCAATATTGGCGCCAGCAATTTCGACATTGTACTCAGCAGCGCCGTACAAGACGCTATTCGCCGCCGCAGCCGCCGCGTGGAAACGGAGCGCGCTTATGACCTGCGTGGCAGCGACGTGGGCGATATGCAGGCGTACCTGAACCGGCAAATGCAGCGGTATGGCGTCAAGATAATCGGGGCGAACATCCCCGACGTGCAGCTTCCCGACCAATACCAGCATAACCTGGCGACGCGGGAAACGGTGGCGAAAGAGTTGGTCGCTTACGAGAAGCAGTGGGAGTTGACGCGCCGGCAGCGCACCGACACGCTGCTCATGGAAATTGAGCGGGCGAAGAAGGTGCGCGACGCGAAGTTGATTGAGGTGCGCGAAGCGATCAACAAGGCGCGCGAGGATGTGGCGCAAATGCTGCAAGAGCAGGAGACGGAAGCGGAAAAGGTGAAGCTGGAAATTGAAGCCGGCGGCCGCGCCGAACTAAAAGCGGCCGAAAATGAGGCTAAGGCGCTCAACCACCTGGGGAAATCGTACAAGGATAACTGGGCGGTGCTGCAATATGAGCTGGCGCAAGACCGGCTGCGGGTGGCGGAGCGGCTGGTGCAGCACGCGCCACGGCCGTTTCTCGTCAACAGCGAGGGGAGCGGCGATCAATCCGCCATTTCTACCTTGCTGCTGGCGCAACTGCTGCCGGGCATGTTGCACCGGGACACGGCCGTCGTCACCCCATCCCCTGGCAACCGGGAACCGGAACGGCCGTCTCAACCCATTCACTCGCCAAAGAATGACGGCCCCAACGACCTGCTGCAAGACCTGATGAACAGCGTCCAAAAGGAAACGCGCCGTCGTCAACGGTAATATCTTACGTCAGGTATCAAAAAACCCGGCAAGATGCCGGGCCAAATAATCGCTTTTATGACAGTGGCCGGTCTCATGACCGCGCCACTTTTTTGTGATTCACGCTAATTCCCTGAGAGCGCGGCCGCGCTGTTCATAATCACCGAACCGGCCGTTAGCAGTTCCCCATTCACCCATACTTCCAACGCATATTCACCCGCCTGGAACCCTTCTTCCGGCCCATAGAAAATATAACCAGGGCCATCGTCGCCATATTTCCACAATTCATTACCGCCGTCTACAACCTCGCCATTGTAACGCCACACCCAGGCCCACGCCATGCCATCCGCCATCGCATCATAAGAGAAAGTCGCATAGAGTGTAAAAAACCCTTGCGGGAAAATCCGGCCAGGGTTCTTTGCTTCGTATTTATCATTGATCTCGGTAGAAAAAAGAACTTCACCTAAGGCGGTATCGGGGTTTAAGGGAGCAGTCGGCTCAAAACGATCATAGGCGGCTGGCAGTTGGGGCGACGCCGGCCCCGCCCCACCATCCAGTCGCAACACATCCACCACAGTAACAACCTGAGCCACACCATCTACCGCGGCCACTTGCACCGCAGCGCGCCTGTCAAGCAAGGCAACAATTTCCGCTTGCGGAGGTTTAGCATTGGTTAAAGTAGCAACACGGGGAGTCGTGTCTTGTGGGGCTTGCCAGGCATAAGCGGCAAAAGCAACCGTCATCAACAAAAGCACAAAACTTGTGGACGAATATTGCTGCAAGCGCTTTTCAGCTTGTTGTCGTAAAAAAAAGTATGGCGAACGTTTTAATTCACGCCACGCTTTGATCGAGCTGATTAGCATTATAAGGGTGAGCAAAAGCAAAGCGCCCAATACCCATGGTATAATTGTTTCAGCTATCAAATATTACCTCTTCCCGTTCTTCTTCTCTATCTTTCCCGCAAGACATTATAGAGAATATGTGCCGGTCAAGCAAGTCCTACCGCATGAACAGCGTGTTCACCGGAGAAAAATGCCACTAAACTATCACTTAATTGTCCCCTAATTTGTGACAAAATCTGTCACAAACACCTGACTATACCGCAGATGAAGAAAAAAGACATCTTGAAGCGGTGAAGTATAATTAAACTCTAAAACTTGTGAGGCAATGGAGCAGAAGCGATCATGGACGAGATCACAGTGCAACAAATGGCATGTGCGCGTTTACCAACCGAAAGCGGCGCGTTTTCTTTATGCTTATACCATACTAACTATGATAACAAGGAGCATCTGGCATTGGTTATGGGCGCGGTTGATGGGCAAGAGAACGTTTTGGTGCGCGTGCATTCGGAATGTTTCACTGGAGATGTGTTGGGATCGTTGCGTTGTGACTGCGGACCACAATTGCAGCGGGCGATGGAGTTGATCGCCGCCGAAGGGCGTGGTGTTATTGTCTATTTGCGGCAGGAGGGGCGCGGCATTGGGCTGCTGGACAAATTGCGCGCTTACAATTTGCAAGATGAGGGATACGACACGGTAGATGCAAATTTACTGTTGGGTCATCAGGCAGATGCCCGTGATTACACCATTGCGGCGCTCATTTTACGTGACTTGGGCGTACATTCTTTGCGCCTGTTGACAAATAACCCGTCAAAAATCGAAAGTTTGCAAGCTTTGGGGATGACGGTGCAGGATCGCATACCTTTACACACACCGGTGACACAGGAAAACGCCGCCTACCTCTCTACAAAGGTCACAAAGATGCGACACATGCTCAACATGAATCTGCTGCCGGAGACTCAGTTTGAATTACAGCGCGCGCCTGTTGACCTGAACAACGGCCGTGCGGCGACAGCGCAGCGGCCGTTAATCACCCTCTGTTATGCGCAAAGTATGGATGGTTCCATTACCAGCCAGCGCGGCCAACCCACGCCCCTCAGCGGCCGTGAAAGCATGGCGCTCACCCATCAACTACGGGCGGCGCACGATGGCATTCTCGTGGGAATTGGGACGGCGCTGGCCGACGATCCCCGCCTCACCGTGCGCCTGGCGATGGGCAGCCACCCGCAGCCCATCATTTTAGATAGTGACCTGCGTTTGCCACTCCAGGCCAAAATTTTGCAGCACCCTACCCATGCGCCGTGGATCATCGCTGCCGCAACGGCCGATCACGGCCGTCAGGCAGCCTTAGAAGCGGCCGGCGCACGGGTTTGGCGCGCGTCCACCACCACGACCGGACACATTGATTTACCCCTGTTGCTGCCACGGCTGGCTTTAGAAGGGATGCACAGTATCATGGTTGAAGGGGGCGCGCAGGTGATCACCAGTTTTCTGACACAGCAGTTGGTGGATCGGGTCGTCATCACCATTGCGCCAACGTTGATTGGCGGGCTGCACGCACTGGAGAATGGCAGCATACGGCCGTTCCCCCACCCTTTCCCCCGCTTACAGCATATCCGCTATCAACGTCTGGGCGACGACATCGTCATCATTGGCGACGTCAACTGGCAGGCCGCATGAAGCGTCAATCACTCGTCTTCACCCATCCATACGCCCTCGCCATTGAGGAGGAAGCGCTGCCCATGCCAGGCGACGGCGACCTGTTGGTACAAACCCTGCTTTCCGCCATCAGCCCCGGCACAGAGATGCTCGTCTATCGCGGGCAGCTGCCCACAGAGGTGGCGCTGGATGAGACGATTGCCGCCCTGGCCGGCGGCGCAACATATCCGCTGCGTTATGGGTATGCGGCGGTAGGGCGCGTGATCGCGCTGGGGGAAGGCGTCGCTGCGTCGTGGCAAGACCGGCTGGTATTCGCTTTCAATCCGCACGAAACCCATTTTCTGGCGCGGGCGGAGCAGTTACTCCCCTTGCCGGAGGGGGTGACGCCGGAAACGGCCGTCTTTCTGCCGAATATGGAAACGGCCGTCTCCTTCCTCATGGATGGGCAGCCGATGATTGGCGAGCAGGTGGCTGTGTTGGGACAGGGGATCGTCGGCTTGCTGACCACCGCGCTGCTGGCACAGTTCCCTCTGGGCAGCCTGGTGACGATAGATCGTTACCCGTTACGCCGCGCGTGGTCACAGCAGTTGGGCGCGCGCGCCAGTCTGCACCCAGATGACGCCGCTATTGCGCCCCAACTACAGGGCGGCAGCCCTTACGCCGGCGCCGACCTGACGTATGAATTGAGCGGCAGCCCGGCGGCGCTGAATCTGGCAGTAGAGATAACGGGGTATAACGGCCGTGTCCTCATCGGCTCCTGGTACGGCCAAAAGCAAGCGCCGCTCAACCTGGGTGGGCGGTTTCATCGCAGCCACATGCGCCTGATCAGCAGCCAGGTCAGCCAGATTGCGCCACAATGGAGCGGCCGCTGGCAAAAGTCGCGCCGTCTGCAACTGGCCTGGCGCATGTTGGCCGCCGTGCGCCCAGAACGGTTGATCACCCATCGTTTTCCTCTCGCCAATGCCGCCGCCGCCTACCAGTTGCTCGACACGCAGCCAGAAACGGCCGTGCAAGTGGTGTTGACTTATGACGCTGTTGTGTGAAGGTCGGTGTTTTGTTAAAGTTGCGCCAGGCGTCGGCATTCCGCGCGCTACATTCCGCACTCATCAGGGAGTTATTTATGATCAAAAAAGTTGTTCCCATCCTGCTGTTCATCATCCTGGCTGCTTGTCGGCAGACTGAACCAACGCCACCGCTGCCGCCAACGGCCGTTGCCGCCATCCCAACGGCGGCCATTGCCCAGGCAACGGCCACCGCGCCGCCCACCGC
>JACSRF010000535.1 GCA_014879875.1 Anaerolinea sp. | reverse complement strand
CGGTAATCCGTTATCGGTAATCCGTTATCGGTAATCCGTTATCGGTAATCCGTAGGGCGCTACCTCTGGTAAATGCCATCGGATAACGGGATACGGACTTCGGCCTACGGATATTAGGGTAATGGCAAAGTGAAAGAACATATGACGAGGGAAGCATTACGCGCCGGTTTGCTCTATGTGCGGCAATCACCGGCAGACCAGGGACGCCTGGAGATGATTGTGGCGCGCCCGGCTGAAAACGAGCGCCATGTCTGGCAAACGGCCGAATTGAGCGTCATGCACGGCCTGCAAGGGGACGATTGGCAGCAGCGGGGCAGCAGTCGCACGGCCGATGGCGCGGCGCATCCGGGGCGGCAGATCACCCTGATGAACAGCCGCGCCATTCAGTTGATTGCCCAATCTCGTGAACGCTGGCCGCTGGCTGGCGACCAGCTTTACGTGGATTTGAACCTCAGCCCGGAAAATTTACCGCCAGGGCAGAAGCTGCAAGTGGGAACGGCCGTACTTGAAATCACCGACCAGGAACATCGCGGCTGTCTTAAATTTGCGCAACGCTTCGGTCATGATGCCCTGAAGTTTGTCAACCAGGATGGGTGGCCGCTGCGTTTGCGTGGCGTTTATGCCCGCGTAGTGCAGCCCGGCCAGATTCAGACAGGCGATACCATGCGCAAAATTTAACCGCTATATCGGCGCTGACCCTTATGCCTGTTTATTGATCTGATAAATGACATTGAGAAAACCTGTCCAAAAAAACGCCGCCGTGAAAAAGAAAATGACGGGAATCGCCATTGGGATTTCCGGTTCAACAGCTTTCCCGAAAGCGAAAATGACCCATAAAATTGAAAATACAAGCGACAGACCCAGAAAAATATGATGTTGTAACGTTAATAATCTCACTTTTTGAAAGGTCTTCATTTCACTCTCCTTGTTGATCGGCATGGGAATATCCTCCGGTAATTTTTCGTTAGCAGCTAATTCGACCAATTTTGCTAGTTTTGGGTCATGATGGAGATAATGTTCCACCAATTGCCGGGTATCATCCGTCACTTCTCCGGCAAGATAGAGCGGAATTAAATCAAGAATGACATTGCGCGTGATTTCCATTTTAAGTGACCTCCGTGCCAGTTTTGGCGATTGCCAGTTTAAGCCGGGCGCGATGCACTTTGACCTTTGCTGCGGCAGGGGAAATGGCGAGTATGCGGGCGATCTCGGCGTAGGGCAGGTTGTGTTGCACCCGCAAAAGCAGGGCCGCGCGGTCAGTTTCCGGTAATTGTTGAATGATGAACAACGCTTGCTGCAATTCCTGGCGACTCGCTGTGATTTGTTCAGGGTTTGGGCTGCTATCTGGGTGAAACCGGTCCAGTTCGACGTGTTTTTTTGCCTCTCTGCATTGTTTCAGGTGAAGATTGCGCGCAATGGTGAAAAGGTAAGCTTTGACGGTTTCTGTTTGGATGTTCTGGTTAGCGCCCACCCAGGCGCGAATCATTGTTTCCGAGGTAATGTCCTCGGCGTCAGCGCCATTGCCCGTCAGCCAATAGGCAAAGCGGTACACATCTGTGGCATAGCGTTCGTATAACTCGCGGAAAGTAATCATTGGATGCTACTAGATAATATCCACAAGCGGCCAAATAGTTACAAATTTGCGGTACAATTAGGAGAATTAGGCAGAATGAATCAACTTTGGGGCGGCCGTTTCCAAAAACCAACGGCCGTATTACTTCGCAAATTCAACGACAGCCTGCCCTTCGATGTGCGGCTGGCAGATGAGGACATTCGCGGCAGCATCGCCTGGGCGCGGGGATTGGTGGGCGCGGGCGTGTTGACGTCAGATGAGGCGCAAACCCTGGTAGATGGGCTGGTGCAGGTGGAGCAGGAGTTCGCCACCGGGTCGTTCGTTTTTGCGCCGGGGGATGAGGATGTGCATACGGCCGTTGAACGCCGTCTCACCGAAATCGTCGGCGCAGTGGGCGGCAAACTGCACACCGGGCGCAGCCGCAACGACCAGGTCGCCACCGACTTCCGCCTCTGGGTGATGGGCGCCGTAGAGGCGCTGCGGGAACACGTAGCTCACTTGCAGCAGGCGCTCATCGCCAGCGCAGAGGCCAATTTGCACACGCCTATGCCCGGTTACACCCATTTGCAGCACGCCCAACCTGTGACGTGGGGGCATTGGGTTTTGTCCCACTTTTGGCCGTTGACGCGCGACGTGGCGCGGTTGGATGGCGCGCGGGGGATGGCGTCGGAACTGCCCCTGGGTTCGGCAGCGCTGGCGGGCACGGCCTATCCGGTTGACCGGCGCTTCCTGGCGCAAGAACTTGGCTTCGCCCGCGTCAGCGCCAACAGCCTGGACGCTGTGTCTAACCGCGACTTTGCTACCGACTTCCTCTACGCGGCGACGATGATCAGCCTGCACCTCAGCCGCCTGGCCGAACAGTTGATTCTGTTCAGCAGCAGCGAATTTGGCTTTGTGTCCCTGGACGACGCCTACAGCACCGGCTCCAGCCTGATGCCGCAAAAGAAGAACCCGGACACGCTGGAGTTGACGCGCGGCAAGGCGGGGCGGCTCATCGGTAACTTGACTGGTCTGTTGGCGACGTTGAAAGGGCTGCCTTCCAGCTACGACAAGGATTTGCAGGAGGACAAAGAGCCGGTGTTCGACGCTTTCGACACGCTGGACGTGGCGCTGCCGGTGATGGCCGGCGTCATCGGCACGCTGACGCTGCGCCCGGAGCGCATGGCGGCGCAGTTGGAGCCAAATTTGCTGGCGACGGACCTGGCCGATTACCTGGTGAAGCGCGGCGTGCCTTTTCGGGAAGCGCACCATCTGGTGGGGCAGGTGGTGCGGGCTGCGGAGGCGCGCGGCGTGCCGTTGACGGCGCTGGCTTTGACCGATTTGCAGGCCATCAGCCCACACTTTGGCGCGGATGTGTTGGGAGTGTTTGACGTGGCCGTCTCCTTGGCCAGCCGCAATGTGACCGGCGGTACCGGCCCGGAGGCGTTGCAGGAACAGTTGTTGGCGGCGCAAACGGCCGTTAAGGATGGTTAAGACATGAATGTTCGTAAACAGAATATCGTTGACGTTTATTTGAGCCAGTCGCCGGAGATTGGCAGATGGCTGTGGGCGCTCCAGGATTCCCGCGCGCGGACAATGGAGGAGCTTGAGCGCCTTTCTCCAGACATCCTCGATTGGCGGCCGCCAGATGGCGAGAGCAGCATCGGGACAATTTTGTACCACATCGCCGATATAGAGGCTGACTGGCTCTATGCCGAAGTGCTTGAACAGGAGTTCCCTCCAGAAGTCGCCGCCCTGTTCACCCACGCCACCAGAGATGAACAGGGACACCTGACGCAGGTACAAGGCGACAGTTTGGAACAACACCTCCACAGACTGAGCATCGTGCGCGGTTTGCTGCTCGACACCTACCAACAGATGAGCCTGTCTGAATTTCGGCGGGTGCGGACACTCCCACATTATGATGTAACGCCGGAATGGGTGCTGCACCATCTGATGCAGCATGAGGCAGAACATCGCAGCCAGATTGGTGCGCTGCGGATCAGCGCGGAGCGCGTTGTGGGACGGCAATTATAGTCAGGGGGAAGTACACATGAATGATGAGATGCGCGACGGCCGTGCCCTGGATGTTTTCAAAATTGCCGATCTGCTGGTTTCGCGCGCAGTGGCGGCGCATGGTGAGGAGATTGACCTTATTGCGTACTATGGCTCCTACGCGCAGGGAACGGCCGGGACCGACTCTGATTTGGATATTTTCTATGTCCCGGCCGATGGCAAGAACCCGCCCGTGGGCCGCACATTTCTCATCGCCGGCCGCTTATTCGATTTCTGGGCAATTGGTTGGGATACGTTGGCGGGCTTTGCTACCGGACGTGCTCGCGGCTGGTCCTTCGCCCCGGCTATCGTCCATCATGCCAAACTGCTCTATGTCCGCTCGGCGGAACAGGCAGCCCGTTTTGCCGCCCTCCAGCAACAAGTGCTTGACTTGCAAAAGCCGCAAGCCCGCTCTGAGATGATCCAGCGGGCGCTGGACAAATTTCCAGCCATCCTGTCCCATTTGGGCAACCTGCGCCTGGCCATCGCGGCCGACGATCTGGCCGATGCCCGCCACGCCGGCTGGCAGATGATCCTGGCCGTGTGGGAATGCCTGGCCCTGGCGAACCAGACGTTTGGCGACCAGGGTTGGGGCCACATGCTCGAAGCTATTCCTCGCCTGCAAGCCAGGCCAGATGACCTGGAAGCGCTGCTCGTCACCATCAGCACGGCCGTTAACCCCACTGTGATCGCCAATGCCGCCGAAAAACTGGCGCTGGAAACACGTCAAGTCTTGCGCGCGCTGCAAAATTCGCTGACCGCGTCGCAAGCGGTTCACGAACAGTTTGCCAATGGCTACCCGGAGATCAAGGATGGCCTTCGTAAGATAGTGGTCGCTTGTGAACGGCAGCGGCCGTTTGCCGCCAATGTCGCCGCCTGGTTCATCCAGTACGAACTCAGCCTGATGCTCAACGCGCTGCAAAACAGCGCCGACTATTCCAACTTCAACCTGTACAGCGAGTTTGCCGCGCGTTACCGGCAGTTAGGCTTTCCCGATCTCATACAGGTGAGTGGCGGAGATTTGGCGACATTGTCTGCCCAGGCGCGACTGCTCGATGACCGGCTGCGGCGATGGCTGGGCGCGCACGCGGTGGATTTATGCGAATACGAGACCTTCGCCGATTTCGCCCACCAGGCATAATGTCCGTGTCGCTACAGAAATCGCCAATCGCCAATCGCAAATCATCACATGGTTTCAAAGCGGATGTTTGAGAATTTTTCGCTGTAATAATTCAAATGGAACGATGAGCTAAACAGCACCACCCGCTTTCCTGCCCCATCTTGGGCGTGCATTAAGCTTTCACTGCGGGGAAGCCGGGCAATTTGCTCGGCCGGCCCTTCTAACCAGCGGGCGACCTGGAACGGTAAGGGTTCCAGTGTGGTCGTCACACCGTACTCATTCTGTAACCTGGCCTGCATTACCTCAAACTGTAAGGCGCCGACCACAGCCAGAATCGGCTCGCGGCGCTGCGCGCCCAGTTCATACAATACCTGCACCACCCCTTCACGATCTAACTGGCTTAACCCTTTGTTAAACTGTTTGTATTTGCTGACGTCCTGGTTAATCAACCGGGCGAAATATTCTGGCATAAAGCGGGGAATGGGATCAAAACAGAAACGATCGCCCGCAGTGAGGGTGTCGCCAATGGCGAAGTGGCGGCTGCCGGGGATACCGATGATGTCTCCGGCATAGGCGTCTTCTACTGTCTCCCGGTCGTCGGCAAAAAATTTATAGGAGCGGGAGAGCCGCAGCGACGCGCCGCTGTCCGCCTGTGTAATATTCATGCCGCGCTCAAAACGACCGCTACAAATGCGCACAAAAGCCACACTGTCCCGGTGGCGTGGGTCCATATTCGCTTGAATCTTGAACACAAAGCCGGAGAATGCCGCTTGTTGCGGGTGAACCGGGCCGGCATCGCTGTGGTAGACGCCGGGCGGAGGGGCATAGCGGATGAAATCATCCAGAAATAGGCGCACGCCAAAATTAGTCAGGGCGCTGCCAAAGTAGACCGGCGTTTGCTGGCCCCGCAGAAAGCGCGCATGGTCGAAGGTCAGGTCCAGCCCGTCTAGCAGTTCGATATTGGCGAAAAACTCGGCTAAACGGCCGTCGCTCAGCCCGGCGGGCAGGCGGGAGTCGTGCAGCGTGGTGATGGTTTCGGAAGCGGCCGTTTCATTGCGCAGCGTGCGGTTAAACAAATGGACCTGCTCGGTGGCACGATTGTAAACGCCCAGGAAACTGGGGCCGTCGCCCAGAGGCCAGTTCATAGGCACTGGCTCCATCGCTAACACCGATTCAACCTCATCCAGCAATCCCAAGGTATCTTCCACCGGCCGGTCCATCTTGTTAATGAAAGTAAAAACGGGGATTCCCCGCCGGCGACAAACCTCAAAGAGCTTCACAGTTTGCGCCTCTACCCCTTTCGCTGCATCCAACACCATCACCGCGCTGTCCGCAGCCATCAGGGTGCGGTAAGTGTCTTCCGAAAAATCCTGATGGCCTGGCGTATCCAGCAAATTAATAATGTGCTGCTGATAAGGAAATTGCAGCACTGTAGAGGTTATCGAAATCCCTCGTTCCCGCTCCATCGCCATCCAGTCCGACGTGGTGTGGCTCTGGCTGCGCCGGGCGCGCACGTTACCGGCCAGTTGAATGGCGTTGCCATACAGCAGCAGTTTTTCCGTCAGCGTTGTCTTACCCGCGTCCGGATGGGAAATGATCGCAAAGGTGCGGCGACGGCTAATTTCGGCGGCTAAATCAGCGTGTTGGTTTTGTTCTATCATCATACATAATAACCAGATTGCCTGTCTGCTTCATACGGGCAATGATGTACAGCAAATGAAATTTTGCTACCTGAAGGGGAAATATACTATGTTGAAGCCAGGATCATGGATTCATGCACTCAGTATACCTGAAAAAAAACGGCAGGCACGTATTCAAAACGGGTCAGGATACAGCTTAACCATCGGCTACTCCCCGGCAGGGGCTAGAAAAGCGAAGAGCCGCTCGCCAAACATAACGGAACGAGGTGGATTGAAGCGGAAAACGGCCGTTTCCTCCCCATACTCTGGCAGCGCCGCCAGCCAGCCGCGAAACTGCCCGCCGGGCAGCAGGCAGGTGATGCGCGAAAAGTTCTGGAAAGGCAGCGATCTGTAATGGTCGCTCTGCACCACCAGCCCACTGGCCGCGTCCTGGAACAAATGGCTGCCCACGCAGGTGAGCAGCCGATTTTCCTTAGGCGCGGCGCCCGTGTAGCCGATTTGCAGCAGCACCAGTTCCGGGGCGCTGGCCCAACGCGCCACCGAGTTTGCCTCCAGCAGGGTAAGCTGCCAATCAGGGGAAACGGCCGTTTCCCCCACCCGCGCCGCTTCCGCCACGCCTATGTTGTTCGGTGGCAAGGGTACAGTGGCGGCTGGCGGTGGATTCCAGTCGGCTTCGTCCAGACGATAATAAAGATCGAGCAGGTTATCCGCCCCGGCGGGGGCAAACAGCAGCCAGGGCTGGGCGTCGGCTTCCAGGATAAAAAACTGCCAATGGTCGGCCGGGTCGTCGGCGCTATAGCGCAATTCCTTAATCACCTGCCCGGCGGCGTCTAGCCAGGCGATCTCCCCATGCGCCGCCAGACGATCATCTATTAGCAAATTGTTGGTGGAGAAATAGAAGGCGGATTGACCCGCTTCCCGCGTCACCCGTTGGTGAATGGCGACATAGGCATAGCCGGCGCCGGGCGGCAGCAGCGGGGGATCGGCGTTCAGGGCCAGCGCCAAGGCCGCTCCCCCCTGCGCCACTTCGACAACCGTTGTCAACGTGCCCAGTCGCTCCCCCGTTTGCCCCAGGGGAACGGCCGTTGCCGGGTTTTGCCCAGGTTCCGCGTCCGGTCGCCAGAAGGGATGCTCGTTGGCGACTGGGGCGGCGCCAGAGGAAGTGGGCAGAGGTAAATCTGCCAGGTTGATGGGGGGTAACGGCCGTTCCCAGGCCATCGCTCCGACTATTGGCCCATCCGGTATGGTTTGGTAATAGCCGCTGGCGCTCTCTACCAGCAGCAGCCACCCCGTACATACACGTGTAAGGATGAAAGGAATCAGGCCGTTAGGTTTATTACCACAACCAAACTGACGGGCAACCAACAGATCGCCAGCGGGGGAAAGCAGGAAATCGGTCACACCCAGGTTACGCTGATTGGGTAACAGATCGCGCAGTGGATCGCGGCTGCCATCCAAGGTGATAGCGACCAGCCGCGCCTGCATGTTGTCAGGTTGGCCGGGGCCAGCGACGGCTACCCGGCCGTTATTGCCGTACCGGGCATAAATCGTTTGGCTGTCAGGCGACCAGGTGGGCTGGTCGTGAAGCTGGCTGGCGTCTACGCCGCGCAGTGTGGTTGATTGTTGCGTGGCGATAGTGAAGAGAACGGCAGATTTTCCGTTACGCAGCAAAAGCTGCCGGTTATCGGCCGACCAGGCCAGCGGCTCATAGGTGGTTGTCCTAAGCTGCTGCGGCGTCAGGTCTGCGCCCACGTTGACGGCCCACAGCCCGGCGTCATCCTGGTAGGCCAGCCATTGGCCATCGGGGGACCAAACGGGGAAACGGCCGTTGGTTGACAACGTCGTCTCAACACCATCCACACGGAACAGACGCAGGCCCCCCTGCTCGGTCGCCAGCCAGAGGCCGGTGGGGGCGGCAGAGCCAACGGTCAGACCAAAAAATTGGCCTTGCCCAGCCAGGATGTCGCCTGCCACCTGGTGTTCACCGGCCAGTACTGCGTTTAGACCGGTGGCGCGGGTTAGCGTCTGGCTGGTTGACTGCCCGGCGCCGATGTCCAAAACAACCAGGCTGCCGCTGCCTGCCGTCGGCTGAACGAGCAGCCGGGGCAGCGTTTGCCCATCAAACTGGGGCGGCTTGGTGGAATTGGGCTGCCATTCAACGCCGCCGCCACCGCGGCAGGCAGCTGAAAACAGCAGGATAAAAATGACAGGAATCAATAATTTGCCCATAGCAGTACCTAACTTAACCTGGAAAAAGTACGCCGGATTAAAAATACAGCCAGGCCTCCGACCGCAGGCCCTAAACAAACATAACCGGGCAGCATGATAAACATCCATTTTGTTGTCAGCAGAGCCAGTATGGTCAGCGCCAGCAAATTGAGGGATAGACCCAGCAGCAGACCAAAGAGATACGGCCGTTCCTGGAGCAACGGCCGTTGATAGTAGTAACCGGTGAGGCTCCCGCTCGCCAAACCGAGCAACAGGATTAGCCCGGCCGTCAGTGGCAGCAATACCTCAACAATATAGACAACGGCCGTAGCCCCACCAAGAATAAGAACGGGCAGCGCGAGGAAGATGGAGAGAGCCGCCAGCAGCCCCCCCGCTTCAGCTAATTCAGGCGTCACCAGGTCGCCAACTACCGCGCCTGTCGCTTTGAGGCCGACAGTTAATAACAGTCCAAACAGCAGCAGGCCAAGCAAATGGACGCTCACTGTAGCCACTAACCCCAGCCCTGAACCTAAAAGCGTTTGTTTCATCATTCCTCGTTATTTCTACTCTACAACCATGGTCAGCGTAAACTTGCCATTGGCCGCCCCGGCGAAACCGCGAATGTGGATGAAGTACATGCCATCGGCCGCAGCTGTGTAGACAAGCGTCTCTGCTCCACCTCGCGGCCCGTCGTCCACGTCCAGCAGCCGTCGCTCATCTATATCTTGCAGCTCGATTACCAGATCAAACCCCTCCTCCGGCTCGGCCGTGACGGTGAGCGTCTGGCCGGCCGTCAGTTCAATGGCGTAATCGGTGGCGCCGCTCTCGTCCAGCCAGCCGTTCACCAGGTCGCCATCGTACAATTCCAGCAGCGCGTCTGGCGTCACCAGCAGCATCGTGTCGAAGCTGCCCCCCGCCCCGGCAAAGCCGCGCACTTCCAATTCGTACAGCCCAGCGGCGGGGGCAATGAAGAGCAGAGTCTCTTCCCCGAAGGCGTCGTCCACCTCCAGGATGAGCGCGTCCTCCTCGTCGTAAATGGCGATCACAACGTCTATGCCATCCAGTGGGGTGACAACGGCCGTCACCACTCCTCCACTCTCCAGCACCAACCGGAACACAGCACGGCCGTCTGGTTCAATCGTCGTCTGCGCCAACAACTCGCTGCCCGGCTCCGTCAGCCGCGACTGCCGCGCCCCCGCCTCTAGCAGGCTGATTTCAATCGCCCCCGCACCTCCGGCAAAGCCGCGCACGGCGACAATGAACAGTCCATAATCGGCCGGTTGGAAATTCCGAATCGCCTCCGCGCCGGAGAAGGTCTCATCCACCTCGCCATCCAGCAGCGAAACGCCATTCTCGTCCAGCAAATCCAGCACCAGGTCGAGGTCGTCCGTCAGCGGCGTCACCACAATGTCATAAGCAAGCGTCGGCGCGCCGGAGAAGGAAAAATAGACAGGCTCAAAGCCGGTCACTTCCCCTGGCGTCGTCTCATAGAGGAAGATGGGCAGCGGCTCGCTATCGGCCGCCAGACCAGAACCAAAGAGATCGCCAAACTCACCGGCCATGTTCCCCGCGCCAACCGCGATGGTGCTGACGATGGCCTGCAAAATGGGAAGTTGCTGCGCCTCTGCGTCCGCGCCGGTGACGCCGGCCACCAACGCCGCGCGCCCCAATTCCTGGTTAATGACGACGGCGTATAAGACCACGATTTCCTGCCCGTCTGCTTCCCCTTTCGCCACCACCGTCACCGTTTCTTGACCATTGCTGCGCGTCACCGTCGGCGCAGCGATGATCGTCAACGCATCGCCGGCGAAGTCAAATTCGCCCATCACTTCGTCAATCAACGTCTCCGGGTCGTCGCTGCCAAATTCGTCGGCCGCGCCGCTGATGATCAGCAGCAGCGCGCCATCGCCAATCTCCGGCGTCTCCCCCTCGAAGGCGCTCTGCAGCAGCGCTTCGCTGGAAGCAAGGATGGTGAAGAAGAAGTTGAGGCTGGCCCAGCCGGCGGGGTGGGATAGGGTGACGCCCTGAAACTCGTCGCTGTAGGGCACAAAGTCAGCGGTCAGATCAGGAACGGCCGTTGCCGT
>JACSRF010000532.1 GCA_014879875.1 Anaerolinea sp. | reverse complement strand
CCTTATCATCATCCTCAACCGGCTGATGTTCCCCTTGCCCCTGTATCAGGTGGCCGATTGGGTGGGACGCTAGACGCCCTTTACCCTCATCTGGAAACAATCTGGTTGGGGGTGGTCGAGGTGGCCATACGTTACGCCCAGAGCGAGCAGGTGGACTTCGGCTTTGCTCACAATGCGCCGATGAATAAGCGCAAATTCAAGTTGGCGCTCAACGCCACCGCCGATGGCAACATTTCCTGACTGTACCACTTCTTACCAGGACGGACCGCCGACCAGGCAACGGTAGCAGACACCGGTCCCGCAAACGTATTTGCCGCCGAATGCCGGTCTGCGCCGCCGCAGCAGCCTCAAACATATGATTTATGAAGCTGAGCGCGCCGTGAAAGCAGAAAATAATCTGCGTTGGTGAGTATTCTTTTGCTGGGCTTTGGCTTATATGATGGGGGAACGGCCGTAGCTGGCAAACCTGGCAGGTGACGCGGTTTCTAGCCGTGCCGCAGCCCAATAAGGTTTTGCCTAAAGCCGCTCCTCCGCCAGAGCAGGAGAATTTACTGATTTGTTTCCTTCATATACTCATACGAGCGTTTGATCAGGCGGCGCAGTACATTGTCATCCACATCGGCAAGTTTGTTGATATACAGGCACGCCTTGCCAATCTTGTGTTTACCAAGTTCCGATAGCATATCGTCATACTCATTGAAGCCGGGCAGGATATACACTGTCATGCTCTGCTTACGCGGTGAAAAGCCGACCAAGGGCATATCGCCCTCACGCCCACTTTCATATTTGTAATGATGGCTGCCAAAACCCACAATGCTGCTCCCCCACATCACGGCCTCTTCGCCGGTTATTTCCTGCATTATTTCCAGCAGAGCAAAGCTGTCCTCACGACGCATCTTATGGTCAACACTGTTTAGAAAGTCGGTCACATTCTGGCCAGTGGGGCGGGTCTTATTCTCAGACATACAAACATCTCCTTCAGTTGGTGAAAAGCTGGTGTGATTTACCCGCTTCTTTTAGAACACCGGTTCTATTTTAGCCAAGGGTATTGCTGCTGTCAAACAGATACCAGAGTGGGAACGGCCGTCAAATTGGTGAAAAGTTAGTCAGAACTTGTCCCGAACCACAAGCACGGGTGGCATTTGGTTTTTTGGTTAGAATGGGTAAAGTTGTCTGGGCAAAATCGCAGCTGGCTTCTGTTCACGGCAGGTGAACAAACGTAATACGGATTTGACGCAAGCTTGATCAGCTTGCGTCAGAAAAGGAGTTATTGGATGACTGAAAACGTTCTTGCAAAGTTAATTGAGCACAACAACTGGGCCAATCTCCAGATTATCCAGGCTTGTGCTGCCCTGAGTGACAAACAACTCGACGCAGAACCTGAGACCGTTACGAAAGGAAGCATTCGCCTCACCTTGCAGCATCTCATGGAGGCGCAGCAGAGTTACTGGACCCAACTGTCCAATGTGGCGCCGCACTTCAATTGGCAGGCCCCGCCAGACTTCGCTGAGCTACGGCGGGCCGCCAGCATCACCGGAGACGGATTGCTGGCGCTGGCAAGAGACGAGTCGAACAAATTGCAGACTACATTTCAAAAGGACGACTACACTATAGAACCCTGGGTTGTTATGGTTCAGGCGATTAACCATGCGACCGAGCACCGCGAGCAAATTAAGAGTATGCTCAACTCTCTGGGCGTCACACCGCCAAGAATTGATGGTTGGCAGTATGGCAGGGTTACTAATGCGCTCACCCAGATCACAACATAGCTATACCACTTTCCTGGCCTTTTGAGATTTGTGATGGGGAACGGCCCCAATAGCAGGCAAAGTAAGCGGCATTCCAACAGTTCGCCGACAGCGTTTATCCTGTCCAGGTTGGGCGTGGCGTGGATGCCGCTCGAATTCACGCCGCCGTCGGTTGTTTTTGGCAACGTAAAAGTGCACCATTTGGCCGTCGAAAATGTCACCACTTGCGGTTAGAGAAATTCTACTGACTGTCGCTTTTCATCCGGGCGCTGAATACAGCAATCGCAACGACCAGTATCAACACAGCGTATCCGATGACCCATACCAGGTGTGGCAGGATGGAAGGGTACTCTCCAGCCAGGGCAGCTCTGGTGGCATCAACGGCGTGCGCAAATGGCAGCACATACGCTACCGACTTGAAACCGCTCCCTACCAGGTTCAAATCAAACCACGTTCCGCTTAACCAGGCGCTGACATTGGTCAAGAGCGCGCCGCAGACACCGCCAACCTGTTTGTCAGTCAATACACTGCCCGCCAGCAGACCAATGCCGATAAACAGCGCGGCGGTTGGGAGCAATACCAGGATCGCCAGCAGCACATTGGCGCTTACGGTCAGACCCAGGAAAAAGGCTGCGATAAAGCAGACGATGGATTGCGCCACTGCCATCGGCAGGAGCGGCGCAATATATCCAAGAATAAAATCAGAGGCGGTCAGCGGCGAGGCAAACAGCCGCATCAGGAAAGATGTGGTTCTATCCTTGGCAATCAACATGCCCGCAAATAAGGAGAAGAAGGATAGCCCGAAAACGGCTATGCCGGGCGAGAGACTTTCGATCTCGAACAGGCTAATTGGGATATTGGATTGGATAGCCGAAAGTAAAAGTAACACCACCAAAGGGAAGCCGACGCCAAACGCCAGGGTGGCTGGCTCCCTGAGAAGTTCTTTGCTGTTGCGTGAAGCGAAGACCAGCATTCTCATCTCGCCACCTCCGATTCTGTTGCCAGGGAGACAAAGGCATCTTCAAAGTTTCGAGCGCCCGTTGCAGCTACCAAGGACGCGGCGGTTCCGAGCGCTTTCAGCCGGCCTTGCGCCATGATGCCAATTTCATCCGCAAGCGCCTCGGCTTCTTCGAGGTAGTGGGTGGTCAGGATGATGGTCATCTCTCCTTTCAGGTTTTCAATCACCGACCACAACTCGCGCCTGGCAAGCACATCGAGGCCCAGGGTTGGCTCGTCCAGGAAAAGGATTTTCGGGTCGGAGATGAGCGCCATGGCGATGCTCAGGCGGCGCTGCCAGCCACCCGAAAGGATTTTGGCTTTGTCTTTTTGCACATCAGACAATCCCAGTTTGTTCATCACCCGGCTCGCCTTGTCTTTGGCCGATTGACGGCCGTTTCCATAGATACCGGCAATCAATTCCAGGTTTTCCCTAACGCTCAGGTTGGGGGCTACGGAGGTTTCCTGGGGAGATAAATTGATGCTCGCCTTCACTTCCTGGGGCGCGGTCAAGATGCTTTTGCCAAGCACGGTGGCGTCGCCGCCGGTGGGCTTAACCAGGCAGGCCAACATGCGGATGATGGTGGTTTTGCCCGCTCCATTGACCCCAAGCAATCCAAAAACACCGCCTTGCTTGATGGTGAGTTCCAGTGGATGAACGGCGGTGCGCTCTTTGTGTTTTTTGCTCAAGGCGTGGGTTTCGATGGCAATCATGACTCATCCTCGGGTGGTGGTGGCGCTTTCAAGATTGCTTCCGCAAACTTGGCAAGCATTTCTTGTTTTAAGATGGCAAGTCCTTGGCCCTCGTCTCCCAAGATGATGAGGGTATTTCCAGGCTGGATGTTGAATATCTCCCGCGCTTCTTTGGGAATAACAATCTGACCCTTTTCTCCAACTTTTACCGTCCAGGCGTGTTTCCCTTGGGGACTGTTCATGGCATATCTTTCCTGTTGTAGTAGGTGAAGTATGATTAGTATGAAAAGTTATACAAATAATACATAACTTACCCGATTAAGTCAAGACTACAAGGGTAGAAACTCGCGTGAAAACCTGCCTGACATGGCTGCGCAAGCGCATTTTGTGCTGCGACATTTTGGAACTTAAGGCATGGTTCATTTGGTAATCCGGTTTGGCAATTGTCAGGCGACTGCCTACAATCTGATGATACCGCGAAGATTGTCTTTACCCTACTTGTATGGAGTTAGCCATGTTCTCATTCATTGACCCGATTTTTGTTGTCATCACCATCTTGTTGATCGCTGTCGTGCTGTTTGTCACCGAAAAGCTGCGCATGGATTTGGTGGCCTTGCTGGTGTTGGGCGCGCTGGCTGTGACCGGCCTGGTGACGCCGACGCAGGCGTTGTCCGGCTTTAGCAGCCCGGCCGTCGTCACCGTGTGGGCGATGTTTATCATCAGCGGTGGGTTGTCGGTGACGGGGGTGGCGCAAATTTTGGGGCGGCAGATGATGCGCCTGGCCGGCGAGGGGGAGGCGCGGCTGGTGGTGGTGATCATGAGCATCGCCGGGCTGATGTCGGCGGTGATGAACAATGTGGGCGTGGCGGCGATGCTGCTGCCGGTGGTGATCAACATTGCGCGACAAACGAAACGGCCGTCTTCCAAACTACTCATGCCCCTGGCGATGGGGTCATTGCTGGGCGGGTTGACCACCCTCATCGGCACGCCGCCCAACATTTTGGTCAGCGACGCCTTGCGTGATTATGGGCTGCAGCCGTTTGGCTTGTTCGATTTTACGCCCATTGGGTTGACCATCATGGTTAGCGGCATCGCCTTCGTGGCCCTGGTCGGCCGTCATTTGCTGCCCACGCGCGACCCGGTGCAAGAATTGGCGGCGAATGGCGCGGGCGCGATGAATGGCGCGGGCGCGCCCAATGGCGCGGGCAACCACAGCCTGCGCGGCGCGTATGAAATTGACGAGCGGCTTTCCACGCTGGCGCTGACGGCCGATTCTCCCCTGGTTGGACAGAGTTTAGCCGCCAGCCGCCTCGGCTCCGCGCTGCGGCTCAACGTCGTCGCCATCAACCGGCGTGGGCAGACGATCCTGGCGCCTCGGCCGGAAACGATCCTCGAAAAGGGAGACCGACTCATTGTCGAAGGCAAGTTAGAGCCGCTGCACGAAATTCAAGAGGGGCAATTTTTAATTGTAGATGACAACCTGGCCGAATTGACCGCCCAGGTACTGCAGGCGATTGGCCTGGCGGAACTGCAATTGTCGGAGCGAACGGAGTTGGTGGGGCAGACGTTGTACCAGGCGGAGATACGTCACCGGTTTGGGGTGAATGTGGTCGCCATTCAGCGCAACGGCCGTTTACAACAGGCCAATTTGCAAGACACGCGGCTGCAAGCGGGGGACCGGCTGCTGCTGCAAGGAAAGCATGAGCCGCTGGCGGCGTTGGCCGCGAAAAAATGGGGGGAATGGCGGGCGTTGGATGATACGGCCGTTGTCCAGACATATGGCATTGCGCGGCAATTTAGCGGCCTGCGCCTGCCGCCCGAATCGCTGCTGGTGGGGCGCACGCTGCGCGACAGCCGCCTGGGTGACGCTTTTGGCCTGGCCGTGTTGGCCATCATCCGCGATGACGACGCCCATCTGATGCCTGAACCAGACAGCGCGCTGGCGGCGCATGACATTCTGCTGGTTTGGGGTACGGTCGTTAACCTGAACACGCTGCGCGGCTTGCAAAAGATAGAAATTGTGGCGCAAACGCCTTTAAGCGCGAAAACGATGGAATCGGAGGAAGTGGGGTTGGCGGAAATTGTCCTCTCCCCACAGACGACGCTGGAGGGCAAAACGCTGCGCCAGCTTCATTTCCGCGAGAAGTATGGCCTGAGCGTGTTAGCCATCTGGCGGCAGGGGCAACCGCACCGCTCTGATCTGCGCGACATGGCATTGCGTTTTGGGGATGCGATTTTGCTGTACGGCCGTCGTGACAAAATCCGCCTGCTCAACAGCGAGCCTGATTTCCTGGTGTTGACCGAACCGGCGCCGGCGACGCTGCGCCAGCAAAAAGCGCCGTTGGCGGTGGGTATTCTCATTCTCATCTTGCTGCCGGTGTTGTTTGGCTTCTTGCCCATTTCTATCGCCGCTGTGGTCGGGGCGACGTTGATGGTGTTGCTGCGCTGCCTGACGATGGAGGAAGCGTACCGTTATATTGAGTGGCCGGCCGTTTTCCTGATCGCCGGGATGCTGCCGTTGGGGATTGCCATGGAGCAGACGGGAGCGGCCAGCTTGATCGCTAATGGGGTGATCACGGCGCTTGGCGAGTTGGGGCCGCGGGCGATCATTTTTGGCATTTATTTGATCACGGCCGTCGCCACCCAAATCATCCCCACCGCCGCCCTGGTCGTCTTGATGGCCCCCATCGCCTTCAACACGGCGACCGATTTGAACATCTCCCCCTTGCCACTGATGATGACCGTGGCTATTGCCGCCTCGGCCAGCTTTTCTAGCCCTGTCTCCCATCCGGCCAATGTGATGATTATGGGGCCTGGCGGCTATCGCTTCATGGATTATGTGCGCGTGGGGCTGCCATTGACGCTGCTGGTGATGCTGCTGACCGTTCTGTTGGTACCGATTGTCTGGTCGTTTTGAGGGAATCTTGTTGCATGGTGGATTGAGGAGCAAAAGGTATGCTGGAGCAACTGATCGTCTTTGTCACGTTGGGGTTGGCGCTGACGCTGTTTATCAACGGCCGTTGGCGCTATGACATTGTGGCCTTGTTGGCGCTGTTGGTGGTGACGGTGACGGGCGTCATCCCCGGCGAGCAGGCGTTTGCCGGGTTTGGGCATCCGGCGGTGATTACGGTAGCGGCCGTGTTGGTGGTCAGTCGTGGGCTGCGTCATTCGGGGGTGGTGGATTTTTTGTCACGGCCGTTGTTCCGTATTGGCAACCAAACGGCGCCCCAGGTAGGGGCGCTTACGTCGCTGGTGGCGGTCTTGTCCGCGTTTATGAATAACGTGGGCGCGCTGGCCCTGTTGATGCCGGTGGCAATTCGCATGGCGCGCAAAAACGGCCGTTCCCCCTCCCTGCTGCTCATGCCGCTGGCCTTTGGCTCGCTGCTGGGCGGCTTGATCACCCTCATCGGCACGCCGCCGAACATCATCATCGCTACCTTTCGCGCCGAAGCGGCCGGCGAGCCATTGCGTATGTTTGATTTTGCCCCGGTGGGCCTGGGGGTGGCCGTCGCCGGCGTCTTGTTCGTCGCCCTGGTTGGCTGGCGGCTGGTGCCGCAGCGCAAAGGGGCCGCCTCCCGCGAGGAGATGTTTGAGATTGGCAACTACATCACCGAGGTCACAGTCCCTGCAGATTCCAAATTGGCCGGGAAGCGGCTGCGGGATATTGGCGAGGTGAGCGATGCGGAAGTGGTGGTGTTGGCGCTGGTGCGCAACGAGCAGCGGCTGCACAACCCATCCAGTTTTACCACCCTGCGCGGGGGCGATTTGCTCATCGTTGAGGCTGATTCGGAAGATTTGCGCGAGTTGGTAGACGCCGCCAGACTGGAGTTGAGCGGCAGCCGCAAATTGGGCGAAGCTGCATTGGCATCGAGTGAACACATCGGCTTGATGGAGGCGGTCGTTATGTCTGACTCGATCATGCTCGACCAGACGGCGCAAAGTTTGAATATGCGCTGGCGATATGGGGTCAATTTGTTGGGGGTGGCGCGCGCCGGATCGCGTTTAGGCGGCCGTTTGCGCAGCCTGCGCTTCCGGGTGGGGGACGTGCTGCTGCTGCAAGGCCCAGCAGACACGTTTAGCGAAACATTGTCTACGCTTGGCTGCTTGCCATTGGCCGGGCGCGATTTAAGTTTGGGCCGGCGGCGGCGGGTGGCGCTGGGCGTGGGGATTTTTGTCACGGCGCTGCTGCTGGCGGCCTTTGGCTGGCTGCCAATTCAGGTGACGTTTAGCGGCGCGGCCGTGGCGATGGTGATGACGCGGATCATTTCGCTGCGCGAGGCGTATGAAAGTATAGATTGGTCGGTAGTTGTCTTGTTGGGGGCGATGATCCCGGTGGGGCAGGCGTTGGAATTGAGCGGCGGGGCAGATTTGATCGCCCAGGGGACGTTGGCGATTGCGCATAATTTGCCACCGGTCGTCAGCCTGCTCATCGTCCTGGTGGCGACGATGTTTTTGTCTGATTTGGTGAATAATGCAGCGGCGGCCGTGTTGATGGCGCCCATTGCCATTGCGGTGGCGCATGGGCTGGGGGCGTCTGTTGATCCGTTTTTGATGTGCGTGGCGATTGGGGCGTCGTGCGCCTTTTTGACGCCCATTGGACACCAGTCGAATACGCTGGTGATGGGACCGGGGGGGTATCACTTTGGCGATTATTGGCGGATGGGGCTGCTGCTGGAGGTGATCATCGTGGCTGTGGCTATTCCGCTGATCATGGTTTTCTGGCCGATGGGGATATAGATAGGGTGAAACGTGAAGCGTGAAAAGCCTCACGCTTCACGTTTCACGGGTTTATGGCTATTTGTCGTCCAGGGCGACGATGCCGGGCAGTTGCTTGCCTTCGAGCAGTTCCAGGCTGGCGCCGCCGCCGGTGCTGACGTGGGTCATTTTGTCGGTGAGGCCGGCGTTTTTGACGGCCGCCGCCGAGTCCCCGCCACCAATGACAACTTGCGCGCCGGTGTCAACGGCCGTTGCCAGCACATAGGCCAGTTCGTTGGTCCCTTTGGCGAAGGGTTCCATCTCAAAGACGCCCATTGGCCCATTCCAAATGACCAGCTTCGCGCCAGTCAGCGCCGCTTTGAACAGTTCCAACGTTTTGGGGCCGATGTCCAGCGCCATCTGGTCGGCGGGGATGCTGTCTACGTTGACAATGGTGGCGGGGGAGTCGGCTTTGAATTCGGGGACGACGACGACGTCAATGGGCAGGATGAGGCGGTCGGCGGCCGTTTCCAGCAGGCGGGCTGCTTCGGCCAGGGCGTCTAGCTCCACCAGGGAAGAGCCGAGTTCGCGCCCTTGCGCCTTGAGGAAGGTGTTAGCCATGCCGCCGCCGATGAGGATTTTGTCCGCTTTTTGCAGCAGGTTCTCTATCAGTTTGATTTTGTCGGAGATTTTGGCCCCGCCCATGATGGCGATGTAGGGGTGGGGGGGATTGGTAACGGCCGTGCCCAGCGCCGCCAACTCTTTGCCCATCAGGAAGCCGGCGACGGCTGGGCCGTTGAGCGCGCGCGCCACCCCTTCCGTGCTGGCGTGGGCGCGGTGCGCCGAGCCAAAGGCGTCGTTGACGTAGACATCGGCCAGAGCGGCCAGTTTGGCGGAGAGGTCGGGGTCGTTTTTGGTCTCGCCGGCGGTGAAGCGGGTGTTTTCCAGCAAGATCACGTCGCCGGGCTGCATGGCAGCGACGGCGGCGGTGACGGCAGCGCCAATCATTTCATCTAGTTTTTGTACCGGTTTGCCGAGCAGGTCGCTGAGCCGCTGCGCGATGGGGTCCATGCGGTATTGGCGGTCGGCGGCCGTTTTCGGGCGGCCCAGGTGGGAGCAGAGGATCAACGCTGCGCCATGATCCAGCAGGTAGTTCAAGGTGGGCAGCGCGGCGCGAATGCGCGTGTCGTCGGTGACGGTGATGTTCGTGTCGTTGGGGTCTTTGCTGCTGAGGGGCACGTTGAAATCCACGCGCACCAACACTTTTTTCCCTTTTACGTCAATATCGGTTACTGTTTTCTTGTTCATTCCTTGATCCTTACAGTTACACGGAGGGACACGGAGAAGACACGGAGTTACACAGAGAGGAAGAAGTAGAAAATCGTGGAAAAACCCTGTCTTTCTCCTTCTCCTCTCTGTGAATCTCTGTGATTTCTCCGTGCAACTCTGTGTTCCAAAATAAATAACACCTGAATAGTTACAATCCTTAGTTGTACACGATCTGCGTTGTTTGCAGGTCTGTGTACCGTTCATCGAGTCCTTTGATTTGTAATACTTTTTTGATTTGCTTGATGCGCGGCGCAACGTTTGCCAGGCTGGTTTGATAATGTTTGGCGACGGCCGCCTGGGTCAGGTTGCGCGCGTCTTGCTCGCTCATGATAAATTCAACGGCGGCCGCCCAGCCGACCGGTTTGGTGAGATCAGGGTTGGCGGCGGCCTGAAAATCGCGCCATAAGCGCCGTCCGCGAATGAGGGAGGTGACGCCATAGGTGCGATGTTGCAGACCGGGCAGCAGGAAGTGTTCGACTTCATCTTGCATGGCTGTGGGCTGTAACGGAAGCTGCAACATGCCGCCGTAGAGGGCGACCGGCAGCACCCAGGGTTCAGAGGGGACGCTGTCGGTTTCGGTGAGGAGCTTGCTGGTGGTGAGGATGCCGCGCGCGCGCGCGCCGGTGAGGGGGAGGTCAATGTGCGCCGGGTTGATGGCGACAATGCGCCAGGCGCTGTTGTGTTGGGTAAGCTGGATGGAGACGACGTCGGCGGCGGTGTAGCTGTTGTCGGCGGCGGTGGGGTCGGGCCAGGCGTATTCGATGTGGATGAAACGGCCGTTTTCCGTCTCCACCGCGCGCGTGATCCCTAAACTGCCGCGCCCCAGCACGGTCTTGAGCAAGATGTCAAACACGGTGAACCCGAATAAATCTAACATCGCGGCGGCCTGCTCATGGGGAAGCAGCAGGGACGCTATCTTGTCGCCATCTTCAGATAACGTGGCTTCAATGACTTCTTCGACCACCGGCCAGATGTCAGACCAAACGGTTTCTTGAGCGATCATGCGTTACTCCAGCGATTATTATACGCGGCTGTGGCGCTGAGTTCATAGACGAATGTCACGCATCTTCATGACATTTGTCGGCATTTTGTTGCTTGGGCGGGCGCGGTCTGGAGACCGGCCCGAGCGCCGTAGCGTTACAGTTTATGGCTCTACAGGATTTCATGGGGTTCGGCGTGACATGTGACGAGTGATGCGTGTGGTCTCTCTG
>JACSRF010000587.1 GCA_014879875.1 Anaerolinea sp. | reverse complement strand
ACCGGGCAAAAACCGGCGGCAACGGCCGTTGCCGGCCCACTCGAACTGCCACCCGTATCGTAATCGGGATGATACGGATTGCGCGTATGCCCATGATGGACGTTATGCCCGGTGGGGTTAATGCCAATCTCGTGCATATTCGCCTTGCCGATGAGCAGCGCCCCCGCCGCCCGCAGCCGCGCCACCGTCGTCGCGTCCGTCTGCGCTGGCGCCTTGCCCATGAACTTCGTGCCCACCGTCGTTGGGTAAGGAGTCATGTCCACTTCATCTTTAATCGCCACCGGCACGCCATCGAGTGCGCTCAACGCCTTGCCACTTTGAATGCGTTCCGTCGCCGCCTGCGCCTGCGCCAGCATGTCACTACGATTGACGGCGATGAAGGCGCGCAGCGGTTTGCTCCCCTGGTCACTGGCGGCAATGGCGGCGAGCAGTTTCTCGGCGACGGCTAACGGGGTGGTACGGCCGTCGCGGTAAGCGGCTGCATAATCGCCAATGCTGGCAAAGGGACTGCCGGGCGGCGCAGGCACGGCCGTTTCCGCCCAGTCTGCCTGTTCCAACCGGCCGCCGCGTTCAGCCGCCGGTTCCAGGGGGTAAAATAACGGCAGTTCCGCCAGCCGCAGCCGGCGCAATTTGGTAATGCCGCCGCTCTCCAATAAATTCCCTAACAGCAGCGCCCGCGCCGCCGGGTTGTCCAGCGCCGCCGCAAAGGCGCGCAGCGGCCGTCCACTCAGGCGGGGCAGCTTCACCGATTTGAGATCATAGGTCGTAGTCATGGGGTTCTCCTCCTACAGGATTTACGATTTGCGATTTACGATTTACGATTGGCCTGCCCCTGACAAGTCTGCTCACGATTGCAATGGCAATAGGTCATCATTGGCCAGCGCGCGCGCCATGTCGGCATCCACATCTTCCACAATGGCGTCAATGCCGGTTTGGGCAAAACGGAGGGCGGCGGCGAGGGGACGGCCGTCTCCCTCATGTTCCAGCGACCATTGCGCCTGCTCCACCAGCAGCGCCAGCGCCAGGGCGCGCCCCAATGTCAGGGCAAAACGACGCGCGCCCGCTTCCAGGGCCAGCAAGTTGCGCTGCCGGGTTTGCAGCAGCCACCGTTCGGCGTGGGCAACGGCCGTTTGCGCCAACGCGCCCATCGCTTGTAAACGGCCGTCTTGCGCCCCTGCTACACTGCTGCTCACCTGTTCCTTGAGCGCCTCCAGGCTCTCATCCTTGCCGATGGCGCGCAGCGCATCCAGCGCCAGCACGTTTGTCGTCCCCTCCCAAATGGGCAAGACCTGGCTGTCACGCAGCAGCAGGGGCAAGCCGGTGTCTTCCACGTAGCCCGCGCCGCCAAACGCTTCCAGCGCCTCGCTGGCGACGACCACGCCCTGCTTACCGGTGGTCAATTTCGCCAGCGACGTCAGCAGCCGCAGCAAATCCGCCTGCTCTGGGGCCAATTCGCCATGCTCCTCGCGGCCAATCATGTCTACTAAAAAGAAGGTCAGGTGGAAAGCGGCCTCAAATTCCGCCTGCATCTGCGCCAGCGTATCTACGTGCAGCGGTTTCTGCGCCAGCGTCGCGCCAAAGGCGCGACGCTGGCGCGCATAATCCCGCGCCAGCGCCAGCCCGCGCCGCATGAAGCCGACGGCGCTGACGGCGTTCCAGGTGCGGGTTAAATGCAGCATGGGCACGATGTTGCGCACACCGTTGGCTAACTCTTGCACAGGAATAGCCGGCGTCCCGTTCATGGTCAATTCGGCCGTCGGCACTTTGCGCGTGCCTAGTTTGTCTTTCAGGCGGTGGACGGTGATATTTTGCAGCGTTCCGGCGGCGTCACGCAGTTCGACGTAAAACAGGGCCAGCCCTTTGCCGCCGGATGGATTGCCCTCTGGGCGGGCCAGCGTCAGGGTCATGGGGCTGGTGGTGGCAGAGGTGAACCATTTACGGCCGTACAGCCGCCACACCCCATCTTCCATCTGCGCGACCGTTTCGGATAGTCCCACGTCAGAGCCGCCGGTGGCTTCGGTCATCCACTGGCCGCTGGTCCAAAACTGCGCCGGGTCGCGGCTGGTGAGATGGGGAATGGCGCGGTCAATGAGGGGCCGGTTGCCAGAATTGAGCAGCGTGCGCGTCGCGCCATCGGTCATGGCGAGGGGGCAGGTATAGACGTCGCTGGAGGGGTGGAAGAGGTAGGCGAGGGCGAATTGGTGGGTACGGGCGAAACGGCCGTAGGTCCCCTCATACGCCGCCGCCACCAGGCCAAATTCGGCCGCCAATTTTTCCGCCCGCTGCCACAAGGGGGAGACTTCGATCTGATCAATGCGGTTGCCCCAGGCGTCCCAATTGGTCAGCGTTGGTTCGTGCAGCCGGTCGGCCAGTTGTAAGCGGTACAGTTCGCCGCCGGACAAGTCACCCATCTGGCGCAGTTCCGGTTCAATGGCGTGCAGCACGTCAGATGGCAGCGCACGTTGCAAATAAGAACGCAGCACGCGGTCCTCGTCATATTGATTGCCCAACGTGGGCGGAGATTGGTTAAAGGGTTGAAAATTCATGTTCATTCCTCAATCGCTACTTCCTGACGTAACCGTTCACCCCCTGCCGGTTGAGCTTGTCGAAACCGACGCCCCCCTTCGACAGGCTCAGGGGGCGGGAGTGAATGATTACCTCCTGACGTAGATGGTTGATGAAAGCGCCATCGGACGCAATTGTGTATAGACCCACAAACGCGCGCAGCGGACGGTGCTTTGCTGGCAGCGCAATCCGGTAATCATCACGTACCAATTCGCCCGCCGTCCACCGAGAAGTTGGATAGAACCCATAAACGGGATGCTGCCGGTCGCCTTGCGCCACAATGTCGTCGGGGTGGGCAATGTCGGGACGGTCGGTGAGGTGAACAAAGATGTGGTAATCGGCCGTGGGCTGGGTGATCGCCTGCCAGGTAATGGTCAGGCGCGCGTCGCCGTTTTTCTCTCGCCAACCATGCGCGGCATGAATGGCGATCTCCACCGCGCCACGTTGCGCCGTAACAGGCGCCAGGCGGGGGTGTTGCCGCACAGCGACCAGCCCATCGCCGGCCGATTCCAAGGCAACAGCGCCCCCTAGTCGTGTTGCCCAGACATCGGGCGCTGTCACGTAGAGCATGTCCTGGGTTGTATACAGCGTTTGTGGCCGGCGCGAGAGCATTTCCAGACCACGTAAATCGGCGCGCGCGTCGAGCAATTCAACTTCTGGCAGATCGCCGCTGACCCACTTGCCATAGGCAAAGGCGAAGTAACGTGGCCCCCAGGTTTCGACGAGAGTTGGGGCGGGATCAACGGCCGTTACCGCCACCATTGCCGCAATCATTTGCCGCCCCAATGGGTCTTTCGTGTACGATGTGACCCAGGGGCGGTGCGACATCCAGGCGTTCCCGGCGACAGCCAGCGCCAGCAGCAGCCCCAGCGGGACAACGAATGGATATCGGCGTCCCCATGCCATGATGCCTAAAGCAAAAGAGGCGCTGAGGGCGAAACTGGCGACCATGATCAGCATGTGTGTGCCAATGAGCAGATATTGACCGACCGGGGCCAGGAAATATCCGGCCGCTGTCAGACCCAGGATGATCGCCAGACGACGGGTGTGCGGCTGGCTAAGGGCCGCGCCCAGGCCGATGATGCCCAACAGCAGCCCCGGCCACGTCATTTCCTGCGCCAGGAAGTAAAAGCGCCCGCCTAACGCTGCGATGATAGCGGGGAAAGTGTGGGGCGGGAGCAACTGCGCTTCGTATTCACGCGCCAGGACAGCGTCCAGGAAGCCGGGCCAGGTGGTGGGGGAACGGCCGTAAATCCACGGCGAACCGGACAAAGCGGCCAATGGCAAATAAGCATACACCGCCAATGAAGACACCGCCAGCGCCGCTGCGCCCACCCAGACTTGCCAACCCAGGCGGCGCGCCGGCCACAACGCGACCGCCAGCGCCGGTGTTAACGCCAACAGGGTGCGATGATGCCCCACGGTCAGACCAAAAAGAAGGCCAAAGGCGAGCGCCAACGGCCGTTGTGGTCGCCGCCCAACAGCGAGGGCGAGGGTGAGGGAGGCCGTCCCCAGCAGCAGCCCAAACGCATAAACTTCGGCGACATTGCTGTACAACCACACCAACCCGCCAAATGCAGGCAGGAGAACGGCCGCTGCCGCCGCGCCACTTCGAGGGGCGACTAGCCTGCCCAGCAGCGCCAACGCCACCAACCCGCTGCCAAACGAGACCAGATTGGCGGCCGTTACCGGGGAGATCGGCAATATGCGCAGCAAATGTGTGATCACATTGCCTAAAAAATTGAGTAAGGGATATGCCGGTGGGTGGGTTACGCCCCAGGTATGCCAGGCGACTACAAATTCGGCCGAGTCATCCATGAGCGGCCCTACCAGCCCGGTTGTGTCCGGTGTCTGATCATTGGCTGCGCCGATGTCGGTTTGCAGCGTCGTCAACCAGGCAGCGGCGACGATGAGCAAAGCCAACCAGAACCAGCCGGCCTGCCAGCGGATAAACGTACTGCCTATGGTTTTCATTCCCGTCATATAGCGGCCCAGGAAAATTTGGCTCTTTGGAAATTCGTGGAATGGGCGACTCATATTGCGCATTCCGTGGAGAATTTGAACGGACTGCCAATTTTCTGTTATGAGGTAATGTGAATCTGCCGACCATAAATAACCAGGCTGCCAACAGCGTCTTGAGAGCAGGAGTAAACCCGGCTTGCATCACTGTTGTGGGGTAGCCCGACCCGTTTGCGAACGGGTCGGGTCGCAATGTCAGCGGTTTTAGATTGGTTCAATCTTTTTGTTGTTTAAGAAGATAAATCGGTAACGCTGTGGCCGGAGCTATTACCGATTTATTTAGTTACTGTTCAATAAGATTAGACCAGTCTTGAATGGTTACTCTACGACCACCACAAAACTGTTCAAGATATGGTCCAGCGCTTCCAGGTCAGCGTCGGTGGCGACCAGGATGGAAACGAGAATGATGAAATCGCGGGCCTCTGGTGAGGCGGACAGCACAATATACAGAGAACCAGTACCGCCGCAGTCAGACCAGAGGTCATAATAACCGGAGTACAAGGCATCTGAATAGACGTCGCGGCCTTCGTAGGTGCAGGAATTGGAGTAATCGTAACTGTCTAACAGCGCCTCTTCGTCACTGACGCCCAACTGTGCTGATGCGCCGAAAAAGACGCCGGGCACGTCCCAACGGGCATAATATTCATCCAGGTCTGGCGCGGCCGATACAGCAAAACCAATTGTGTTGTCGTTGCTGTCTACCCATTCATTGCCGTTGATGTCAAACCAGGCGGTAGGGACTTCAACCCGCAGTTGGCCGGAGTTGTCGGTAATGGTGGTGTAGCTGTCATAGGTCATGACATCGCTGCCGCTGGCGCCGCCGCCGCCCGGAATGGTGTTTTCCAGTGCAGTGGCAAAGGAGAAGCTCAGTTCCAGTTCACGGCCGCTGAGTTGGCCTTCGAGCACTTCCTCGGTGGCGTAACGCAAAATCTGGACGTTCATCACGGCGTCGGGATCGTGGGTGCGCAAGATGTCGCAATAGTCGGACATAGTGCCATCGGTTGCCAGGTTTAACCCCTGCAGCTGCGTGATAATGTCACCCATTTTGATGCCGGTTTTGTCGGCGACGGAGCCAGATTTAACCGAAGAAACCCAAATGCCGGAAAGACCCATACCATCGCTGACGGCTTCACCATTGATGCCAATCGAGGTGGCGTCTTGTCCACTGCGTAACACGTTAATGACGGCCAGGGCTTCGTCGCGAGCAATGGCGAAATATTGGTTGGTGCTGGAAGCGCCGGCATAGTTGACGCCGACGGCACGGCCGTTGGCATCCACCAATGGTCCGCCTGAATTACCGGGATTAATGGTCGCGTCATGTTCTACGACGCGGTCTACCGATGCCCAACTGGTTTCGCCGCTGGTTCTTGCTTTAGAAATAATGCCGCGCGTCAGCGTAAATTCAGGATCGCCCAGCGGGAAACCGGCCGCATACACATCCAGCCCTACATTAATGTTCCCTTCGTACCATTCCAGGTACGGGAAACCATCGCCATCAATGTCAATAACGGCCAGGTCAGAACATTCGGAGACGCCGAGGATTTTTGCGTTGCGCGGGCTGCTTTCGCCAGCTACGTACACCTTGATCAAGGCGGCGCCGGTGACGACGTGGTTGTTGGTGATGGCTATGCCCGATTCGTCAATAATGAAACCGGAGCCGCTGCCGGCTGCGTTCATCTGCATCCCAAATTCGGGATCAAGGAAGGAGCCTTGCGCTACGATCTGGACGACGGCGCTTTGCACGTCTTCCAGGCTGGTAACGGCCGTTGTCTCCGGCTCGGGCGTGGCGGTGGGTTCCGGTGTGGCGGTTGGCTCAAGGGTGGCGGTTGGTTCGGGAACGGCCGTTGGCGCCGCCGTCGGCTCTACGACTTCTTGACCTCCACCACAAGCCACCAACAGCAGCGCCAGGATAAGCAATACAAGTGGACGGATGATTCTCATGCTTCTACCTCCTGCCTCATCGCTAATTAATGAACAGGTCAACCACGGTGATGAGGCATAAACCATGTTGCCTGAGCGTAAGATAAACGGCCGTACTTACGGCCCGTCTAACCATACATTGCCCATTATACATCCATGATGGGAAAGCGGGATGAGGAGATCGGAGATTTTCGATGTAGCCCAGGTTGCTAACCCGGGCTGCACTTACAAATTTGCTGCCGGATACGACCCCAACACCTTCAAAAATGACGCTTGTTTCAAAATACTCATCAGCGCTTCGCGCACCGGTGGATCATCTTCATGCCCTTCAAAATCTACGTAAAACAAATAATGCCATGGCCGGTTGCGGCGCGGCCGTGATTCAATCTTCGTCATGTTAATACCCCGTTCCGCCAGTTCCCCCATCACCCGGTACAACGCGCCGGGAACGTGGCGTGTGGTAAAAATGATAGAAGTCTTGGATGGGTCATGGCGCGGTGGGTCGCCACGCCCCAACACAAAAAAGCGGGTGAAGTTAAACGATTCATCCTCAATGCCCCGCGCCAAAATGTCCAGGCCATAGGTAGTGGCGGCGAGTTCACTGGCGATAACGGCCGTTCCCACTTCCGGGTTCGCTGCCAAATCACGCGCTGCCCCGGCCGTGTCATAATACGTCACCGGTTCCAACCCCAACCGCAGCAGCGTCTTTTCACACTGCGCCAACGCCTGGTAATGGGATTTCACGCGCGTCACCTCTGCCAATTGTACACCTGGCAGCGCCAACAGGCAGTGCGACACACGCAAAATCACCTCCGCCTGCACGCGCAAATCATGGTCCACCAGCAAATCATAGGCAGGCACGACTGTCCCTGCCAGCGAATTTTCTACCGGCAGCATCCCGAAAGCGGAACGGCCGTGATGCACCGCCTCCAAAATCTCCGTAAAACTGCGGCAAGGAATCGCCGTCACCGCCGCGCCAAACTGCTGCCGCACCGCCTGCTCCGAATACGCGCCCCGTTCACCCTGAAAAGCAACTATCCATTTATCTGCTGCATCCATACCAACCTTCCTGGTTTGTCAATCATTTGTGCAAATCTGAACATACTTTGTGAAAACCCTTGTAGAAATCTTACAAAATCTGGTATGATGTTACCCAAAAGCAAATCCCCATAGTGAGCGATTGAAACAAATAGACAGTATGATACAATCAAATCACTCAAATTGTAGCGAAGCCCCAGTTCAGCACAAAAAGGAGAGACGTGCAATGAGTTCACCTTATGCCGAAAAACCGTGGATCAAGCAATACGATGAAGGCGTCCCCGCAACGATAGATGTACCCGATTACCCCCTTTCCCACTTTCTGGAAGAAGCCGCCAGGAACTATCCTGAACATGCAGCCCTCATTTTCAAAGGACGGCGCATCAGCTACCGCCAACTCAACGAATTGACGGATGCCGTTGCCGCCGGACTGGCTGCCAATGGCTTCAAAAAAGGAGATCGGGCTGTCATTTATATGCCCAACCTGCCCCAATTTGCCATCATTTACTTTGGCATTCTCAAGGTTGGCGGTATCGTCATTGCCACCAACCCGCTCTACACGGAGCGCGAATTGGAACACCAACTGGCCGACTGTGGCGCTGAAACTGTCTTTGTCATGTCTTTGTACTACAAGCAGTTGAAAGCGGTGCAGCGGAAAGGGCACACGAAAGTCAAGCGCGTCATCGTCACCGGCGTCAAAGAATATTTTCCACCTCATCTCAACTTGCTTTTTACCCTGTTGAAAGAAAAGAAAGAAGGCCATGCCTATACATTGGAACCTGGCGACCTGGGATTTCAGGATTTCCT
Organism: Anaerolinea sp.; assembly: GCA_014879875.1. Classification (GTDB taxonomy): domain Bacteria; phylum Chloroflexota; class Anaerolineae; order Promineifilales; family Promineifilaceae; genus JACSRF01. The sequence goes on along the minus strand of JACSRF010000587.1, from coordinate 2,382 downwards.
GGCGATGGGCGCGCGCGCGCCCAAGCCCAACGTCACCGTCACCGGGGATGACATTGCGCTGCTGCAATACACCGGCGGCACCACCGGCCTGGCCAAAGGGGCCATTGGCTTGCATCGCAATCTGGTCGCCAATACGCTGGCGCTGCAAACCTGGATTGATTGGGAATATGGCAAAGAAGGTTTCCTGGCGGCCATCCCCTATTTCCATGTTTACGGCATGGTTACAGCCCTGATTTTTGCCGTTTCCATCGCCGGCACGCAAATTATCATTGTCAACCCACGCGATCAAAAAGATTTGCTCAGCAGTATCAACAAATATCAACCGGCCATCTTCCCCGGCGTCCCTGCCCTGTACAACGCCATCAACAACAACCCAGACATAGCTGCCGGCAAATATAACATTCGCTCTATTCGCGCCTGTATCTCCGGTTCGGCGCCCTTACTGGTGGAGACCAAACGCAAGTTTGAGGAACTAACCGGTGGCACATTGGTTGAAGGGTTTGGCATGACGGAAACGTTTGTCGCCACTCACGCCAACCCGATCAAAGGCGAGAACCGCGAGGGGGCTATCGGCATTCCCATCCCCAACGTTGAATGCCGTATCGTGAACCTGGAAGATGGCGTGACGGACTTGCCTGTTGGCGAATCGGGCGAGTTAATTATTAAAAGCCCCACGGTGATGCAAGGATATTGGCAAATGCCCACCGAGACGGCCAATGCGCTGCGCGATGGTTGGCTATACTCTGGCGACATTGCCAAAATGGACGAGAAAGGGTACTTTTACATCACCGACCGGAAGAAGGATATGATTATTGCCGGTGGCTACAACATTTACCCGCGTGAAGTGGAAGAGGTGTTGATGATGCATCCGGCCGTGCTGGAAGTGACGGTAGCCGGGGTGAAAGACCCACATCGTGGTGAGTCGGTGAAGGCGTGGATTGTCAAGAAACCAGGAGACCCGACCACGGTAGAGGATATTATCAACTGGAGTAAGGAACATCTGGCAAAGTATAAATACCCCCGCATGATCGAGTTCCGCGATGAACTGCCCAAAACAACAGTGGGCAAGGTGTTAAAGCGGGAACTGGTTAAGGAGCACGAGGAAAAGAAAAAGCAGGCGGCTTAACACCCCTGTCTGACCCCAAAGATCGAAGACCCCGGCAGCATCCTGCCGGGGTCTTTTGCCTTTGCGCAGGTGAATGCTAGAATACACGCAACCGCCTTGCACCTCCGCAGCATCATCCATAAATCGCAAATCGTTAATCGTAAATCCTAGGGCTACCTCAAGTTCGTATCGTTATTTCCAATAGGGCCGATTAAATCAAGAAGTTCTATGAGCAATTACGACCATACCCTCTTTGTCAATCATGAAAAAAAGGTACGCGGTTTCCAAAAACTGCTGGAACCCACCACGCGCCAGGCGGTCATGCTGATTGAAGCGCCCCGTGACATGGGCAAAACCTGGCTTATCAACAAAATGCAGCATCATTGCCAGGAACAACCGACGCGCGTGCCTGTCGCTATTGTTGACTTCCGCAATCCACGCGAAATCCACGAGATTCAGGACATGTTGGGGCTGATTCGTCTGCTGCGCCGCAAACTGGGTGATACACCGCACTTCAACACGCTCAATGCTGCCATCAATGACGTCACCAATTTACCCGCAGCAGGAAGCGGGGCAGGGGGCACGCTGCGTCAGATGATGGAACAGACGTTTAATCTGGACGACATCCAAAGCATCGCCTTTGATTTGCGGCTTGATTATGAAAATCTGGATGGGAACACGAAGACAGCCAAAATTCGCGCCCTTATCCAGACCTGCGAACGATTGCAGCGCCTGCCAGACCTGCTCACTCTTTGCCGCCGGATGCGACCGAATCTGGATTGGGAGGGAGCAGCGCCGGTTGTAGAAACGGCCGTCTCTCCCACGCCTACCACCCTTATCCCTGACCACAACGGCCGTATCTGGGCCGACACCGACATGGAACGCCGCCGCGCCGAGCGCCTTATCAACGATGCCTTCTTTGCCTGTCTGGAAACCTTCATGCAAGAGGCGGGCCAGGTTGTGCTGCTTTTTGACTCGATGGAAGAAGCCCCACAAACGGCCGCAAACTGGGTACGTGACGAACTGCTGCTGCGCCTGCGCGACGGCCAGATCGCCGACGCCGTCATCATCATCACCGGCCGTAAAACCCCCGACATCACCGACCTCAACATCAAGCACCTCGCCGTACAGACCAACCTGGAACCCTTTACCGAAGATCACATCCGCGAATATTTTGAAGAACGGCGCAAAGTAAGCGGGCTAGACATTCACACCATTGTCCTCACCAGCGGTGGCGTCCCTGGCGCGCTTGCCACTGTCTCTTATACACATCTCCG
>JACSRF010000011.1 GCA_014879875.1 Anaerolinea sp. | reverse complement strand
ACCAGAGAGACCACACGCATCACTCGTCACATGTCACGCCGAACCCCATGAAATCCTGTAGAGCCAAAAGAATTTAATACAAGATACTAATCAATTAGACCGGTTACGGTCATGGCGCGTGGGTGCTCCACCAGGAATGTATAGGTGATTGTTTTTTCGGCAGCAGGCGGCAGGGAGAAGCGCCATTCCAGCAAATTCAAGTCCGATTTCTCGCTGGGCTGTGGCTCTACTTCTTCCAACTTCACCTTAATTTGCTCGTGACGCGCCACCGGAATATGGTCATGAATTTCCATTTTTGCCGCTGTGGGCAGCAAGTTTTTCGCCACAATTTTGTACCCATAGCGCAGTTGGCGATTGTCACGCAGCAGCCGTTTATCCACGTCACGTCGCGCCAGCTCACGGGTAATGGTGATCCGCTCTTCGACCCCCAGCAGCAGTTCAACCTCGCCGCCGGTTGGCGTGTAATTCAGGTGTGTTTTGCCGATGAATTCATCGCCCACAAACAAATTCACCGCGCCATCCAGGAATGGGCTGACACTGTCGTTCACCATTTTCGCCCGCCGGTACACGGCGTCTGTATGCTTGGGCACGGCCAGATAATCAAGCTGTGACGCAAAGTTAAACTGGCTGATGGTGGTTTTATGGGGAGAGCCATCGCTGGGAATGTCTACGCTGCCGGCAACGGCAAAGGAAACGGCCGTACCGCTATCTTGCGCTGCGGCGATGGCTACCTCAGCATCCACCATCGCGTCCATCTCCGGCGCAGCCATAGCTGTCCGCATCACCATCGTATCCTCCATGGCCATGGGGGCAGGGGCGGCCGCCATTTTAGCGCGCATCGGTTGTGGCGGCGGCTGCCGTCGTTCGTCCACGTACCACGGCTGCAACTCTGGCAGCCGCTGGTTCAGGGCGGGGCGCGCGGTGGAGACCACCAGCTTTACCCCCTGCCAATCTTGCCCGGTATTTTGCTGCACCTGGGCAATGTAGGAGAGGGTCAACGCATCGGCCGCGCCATTTTGCGCCGTTTGCAAACGAATGTCGTACAACGGCTGCCAGCCGGCGCTGCCCACCACATACGTTAAGGTCAATTCAAACAAACCGGCCGTTGCCACGTCCACATCCACCCGCGCCTGGAACCGCTGCCGGGGGCGCGCCGACTGCACTTCTTTCAATTCGCGCCGCAGCTTTTCCACCTGCCGGCTCAGTTCGCGCTGCTGCCAATCCAACTCGCGCACGGCCGTGCGCAGCTGCTCATCCTGTGTTTGCAAAAAGTGAACCAGGTCTGTCTGCTCGGCAATGCCCATACGCCCCCGCGCCAGGCCACGCGCATATTCGGCCGTCGCCTGCCGCAGACCATCCAGATATTGCGCATGAGCCAACCAGCCAGCCTTCGCGTCTTTCAACGTTTGCAGTTCATCCTCCAACTGCTCAATTTGCTGCTCAAGCTGGCGCACATTTGCGGCCGGCGTCGCTGTATAATGCTGGCGCGCCACATCTACACCCATAATGCGGACAACGGCCGTGCCCCGCCCCAACGCCCGCACCGAATCCGCTTCCAGCGCCAACGGCAGCTCATCCACCAGCAGTTGTTGCCCCCCCGCTGCCAACTCTGCCTGCCCCTGCACCGTCACCCGCGCCCGGTCCGGATAAACTGTCACCTGTGTTACTTGCGTCTGCACAACAATTCCCATCTGTTTCCTCCTATGTAAATCGAACATCCCTGTTCGATGTCCGAACAAGGATGTTCGGACTACAAATTTTCATTCA
>JACSRF010000229.1 GCA_014879875.1 Anaerolinea sp. | reverse complement strand
CTGCGCCGGGTACGCGGTCTAAAGGCTTTTGTTTGTAGTGACGGCTTCAGCCGCCCGAACCGCTGAAGCCGTCATCACGAACCTGAGGACTGAGAGCGCAGAAATGTTTTACGTGATCAATGCGGTCGTTGTCTTTTTCTTTTCCGGGCTGATGGCCATGGCCGGCCTGGGTGCGGCTTTCCTGTTTGTGCCTTTGTTTTATTACATGGGCGTGCCGCTGGCGGAAGCCACGGCCGTTGCCCTGCTGCTCAACGTGGTCAGCCTGATCTTCGCCGCCATCAACTACTGGCGCGGCGGTTTGGTGAATTGGCGGGTGGGGCTGCCGGTGCTGGTAACGGCCGTTATCCTGGCCCCCCTCGGCGCGCGCCTGACCCCCTACGTAGACCGCCGCCTGCTGCTGGGCATGTTCGCCGCCTTCCTGCTCTTTGCCGGGGCGATGATGCTCTTTTACAAGCCGCAACCCCGGCAGAAAGCGTTGGGGCGAAGTGTGGAAGTGGGCGCGGGAACGGCCGTTGGCGGCGCGGCCGGTTTTCTGGGCGGGCTGCTCGGCGTGGGCGGCGGCAATTTCATCTTGCCCGTCCTCAACTGGCTGGGTCTGGATGCGAAGGTTGCGGCGGGGACAACGGCGCTCATCGTCGTCTTCTCCTCCTTTAGCGGTTTTTTAGGCCACGCCACTCTGGGCGGCTTAGACCCCCTGTTTGTTGGCTTGATGGCGGTCATGGCCGCCGCCGGTTCCATCGTCGGGTCGCAGTTGATGAAAAACAAACTGTCCAGCGCCCAACTCAAACGCATCATCGGCGTGCTGCTCTGGATTATTGCCGCCAAGATGATTTTCGATCTCTTCAAATAAGTAGGCGCCACTATGTTATACGTCGTTATCACCATCCTTTTGTTTATCCTCTCCTTTGTGGCCGGTATGATGGGCCTGGGCGTGGCCTTCATCGCCACGCCGGTTCTGGGCCTGTTCGACTTTGAGTTGAAGCACGTCATCATGCCCTGGTCGCTGTGGTTGAATGGCATTACGGCCATCTCCACGGCCATCGCCCTGGCGCGGGCGCATCTGGTGGATTGGCGCACGGCCTGGCCGCTGCTCATTATAACCACCATCGTCGCTCCGATCGGCGTCTGGCTGCTTGATTTTGTGCCCACGAACGTCATCTGGTGGATTTATGTCGGCGTGCTGTTTTTCCTGGCTTATCGTATGGCCTTTCCGCCGAAGATGGATGATGATCATCCACCCGTCATCCCGGATGCAACGCGCATAAAGGCAGGCGCGGCCAGCACCGGCATTGGCGTCTTTGCCGGTTTTCTGGGCGTGGGGCCGGGCTTTCTCATGCTGCCGACCCTGGTGATGTTGGGCTATACAGCGCGTGTTGCGGCGGCGACAACGGCCGTTATCGTCACCCTCCCCTCCTTTTCCGCCTTTGCCCGCCATCTGGCGTCGGCCCAATTCGATTGGCTCATGCTCATCCTCACCAGCATCGCCGCCGTCATTGGCGCGCAGTTGGGGGGCAGGTTCATGGCGAAGCGCGTCAAAAGCCTGACCCTGACCCGCCTGTTTGCCGTGGCTTTAGTTTTTCTGGCTATTCAACGAGCCTGGATTTTATTAGCGGGTTAACCGCCTTTCATCATAATGAACCGCTATGAAAAAGATTGAAATTATTGGCGTGGGCTGCCCTAAATGCCGCCAGATGACGGCTGAGGTAACGGCCGTTGTCGCCCAACTTGACCTGGAAGCGGAAATCGGCCGCATTGACGACCCCTTCACCATTGCCCAAATGGGCATCTTCGCCCTGCCACAGTTGATGATTGATGGGCAACTGGTGCGCTTTCGCTATCGCGGGCGCAAAAGCATTGAGGAACAATTAAGGAAGATGACTTTATGAAACGACAGATAATAGTTTGGCTTTTGATTGTATTCCTGTGGGGTGGTACGGCCGTTACCCCCACCCACGCCCAGGAAGAACCCACCGTGCAAGCGGTTATGTTCTGGATGGAAGGCTGCGGCCATTGTACCTGGGTGAAGGAAAACGTGCTGCCGCCGCTGGCCGAGAAATATGGCGAGCAGTGGCAGTTGGAACTGATCGAACTGCGCAGCGCCGAAGAGTTTGATCACCTGTTTGACCTGGGCGCGGCCCTGGGCATACCGCGAGAAACCATCGGCGTGCCTTTCCTTTTAATAGGCGACGCCGTTCTCATTGGTTCTGAGCAAATTCCTACCGAACTGCCCGGCCTGATTGAGCAGCACCTGGCGATGGGCGGCGTCGGTTGGCCGCAAACGCCGGGGCTGGAATGGTTTTTACCAGAGGTGAACACGGCCGTTTCCAGCGAAACAACCGCGCCCCTGCTCACGCCCGAAAATCCCCCGCTGCCGGCAAACACAGCCGCGCCGCCCGCCCATGACGGCTTCGTGCTGGCTATCATCATCCTCATTGGCATGGCGCTGGCGTTGGGTTATGCCGCCGTGCGCCTGTGGCAGGCCAGGCAGGGCAAAATAAGGAAGCAGCCCCCGGCCTGGGTCCAGACCGCGCTGCCCATTCTGACGGTGATCGGGTTGGGCGTGGCCGCTTATCTGGCTTACGTGGAAACCCAGTCGGTAACGGCCGTTTGCGGCCCCGTCGGTGATTGTAACGCGGTACAAACCAGCGAGTACGCTTACCTGTTTGGCATTCCCATTGGCGTGCTCGGCGTCTTGGGCTACGTGGCTATTCTGGCGGCCTGGGCCTGGAGCAAATGGCAAGGGGATCGGCGCGCGGCGCTGGCGCTGTTGGCGATGACCGCGTTTGGCGTGATCTTCTCCATCTACCTCACCTACCTGGAGCCGTTTGTCATCGGCGCGGTCTGCGCCTGGTGCCTGACCTCGTCGGTGGTAATGACGCTGCTGCTGCTGGTGAGTGTGGAAACGGCCGTGCCCCATCTGCAACCTGCACCGGCCCGCCGGTCACTCCAAGGCCGCCGCAAATGACAAGGAGGCGGTATGGAAATTGATACCACCATTTTCACCCAGGGCGCGCTCATCGCCTTCGGCCTCGTCTTTCTGGGCGGCGTCGTCACCAGCATTGGTCCGTGCAACGTCGCCATGATCCCGCTGCTGGTCGGCTACGTCGGTGGCACGACGACACCTACGCGCGGCCGCGCCTTTACGCTGTCGCTCGGTTTTGCCATCGGGCTGGCGACCACTTTCATGCTGCTGGGCGTGGTTGCCGCTCTGCTGGGCAGCGCCTTCACCGGATTGGCCGGATGGGGGTATTACCTGGTTGCTTTCGTTTGTTTTGTATTGGGGCTGCACATGCTGGGCGCGCTGGAAATCAACGTCCCTGGCGGCCTGTCCCGGCTGCGCGAACGCATCGGCTGGCGTGGTTTGCCTGGGGCGTTTGCCCTGGGGCTGGTCTCCGGGCTGGTGGCGTCGCAGTGCGCCACGCCGGTACTGCTGGCGATTTTGACCTACGTGATGGTGCAGCAGGCGGCCGTTGCCTATGGCGCGGCGCTGCTGTTTGTCTATGCCCTGGGCCGGGGCGTGCCCATCGTCCTGGCCGGGACCTTTACGGCGGCGCTGAAAGGGCTGCGGCAGGCCGGCCGCTGGTCGGCAGCGCTGGAGACGGGCAGCGGCCTGGTGATGATGGGCGTGGGGTTATATTTCTTATGGCTGGCCTGATTCAAGTTCACAAACCGCGTATCTGGCTGCTGCTGGCTGGCGCGATTGTTATTTTAATGGGTGTGAAGGTGGGACGGCCGTTGCTCACCCCCGCCGGCCCGCCCCTTGAGCTGAACAATCAACCCGCCCTGCTCTTCTTCAACAACGACGAGGGATGCGAATGTGTTATCCCTCTTTACACCAGAGCAGAAGACGTTATCGCTGCCTGGCAGCCCAACCAGCGCGCTCAGATTCCCATTCAGCGTATTGCTCTGGACAAACGGCCGGATTTGCAGCGCCGTTACCAAATTGAACGCGCCCCTATGCTGGTGCTGTTGGACGCCAGGGGAGAGGTTGTCTGGCGGGAATGGGGCGTTGCCAGCAATCCAACAGTTTTTGATTTGACCAGAGTCGAAACGAAAATCAAGTCGCTGCTTCTGCCTGCGCCTGGCGACTGAAACGGAAGGAGGAATCATGTTTATTGAGACATATGATTTGGACGTTTTTACGCCACCTTGCGAACCGGGAGCGGAACGATATTCGGCCATTGCCCGGCTGACAGTGGACATAACGGCCGTACTGCCTTACCTCAACGCAACCCTGCGCGGCGCGATTTACCATCAAGCCGCCAATGCCCTGACCTGGAAAAAGAGTGGGCACAATATCGCCTTCCACGCTTTCGAGATCGCCACCAGCAATGTGGTTGACCGGGACGCCGCCATCAAAGAGCTTGATGGGCTGGTGCAGCTTGTGAACCGCACCTGGGAACGGCGGCAAGAACTCACCCCCAGCTACCAGAAACGTCAGCGTCCCGCGCCTATGGCCGTCTATCAACTGCTGCCCAAAACCAACTGCAAACTGTGCGGCGAAGAAACTTGCTACATTTTTGCCCTGAAATTGAGCGTGAGCCAACGCCAACTGGCCGACTGCCCGCCGCTGCTGGAACCAGAATACATAGACAAGCGCCGGCGGTTAGAAGAAATCGTGATCAATATGCCGGCCATCGGCTGAAAGGGAAATTAATATGGACACAGCTATTACCGTAAACAATCTAACCAAATGCTACGGCGATCTGCTGGCCGTAAACCACATTCAGTTTGAGGTGCAGCGCGGAGAGGTTTTTGGCTTTCTGGGACCCAATGGGGCCGGTAAAACCACCACCCAACGCATGTTGACCACGCTGCTGCAACCTACAGAAGGACAGATCCACATCTTTGGGCACGATATTGCCCGCGATTCCTACCCGGCGCGGCAGCAGATGGGGTTGGTGCCGGAGGAGTCCAACGTCTACACCGAGTTGAGCGCCTGGGACAATCTCATGTTCACCGGGCGACTTTACCTGGTATCCCGGCAGGAGCGAGAACAGCGCGGCCGGCAGCTCTTGCAAACCTTTGGCCTGTGGGAGAAACGAGGCGTCAAAGCGCAGGAATTCTCCAGAGGGATGCGCCGCCGGTTGAGTATTGCCATGGCCCTCATTCACCAGCCCACACTCCTCTTCCTGGACGAGCCGACGCCAGGTCTGGACGCCCAAAGCGCGCGCGCCATCCGGGACTTGATCCGTGAGATGAACGCCAATGGGACGACCGTTTTTCTGACGACCCACCAGATTGAGGAAGCCAACCAGCTCTGTGATCGGGTGGCGATCATCAATCACGGCCAGATCGCCGCCATTGATACGCCGGAACGGCTCAAACAGGCTTTTCAACAGGTGCAGTCGGTGGAGGTAGCCCTGGAACCGAACGGCGCGACCCACGGCGCGCCGCTGACCGCGCTGCCGGGTGTGACGACAGCGGCCAAACTGGGGGACAAATGGCGGCTGTACACCGGGAACCCGGCGGCTCTACTGCCCCAGGTGGTGGACTATGCCCGTTCCCAGGGCGTGCAGATCATCAGCCTGAATACGTTGAGTCCCAGCCTGGAGGATGTGTTTCTGGCGATTACCGGCCAGGGAATTGGCGCGGTGCGCCACAACCCGCCAGAACAGGCCCCGCGACGGCGAAAAGGAAGTCAATCATGAAAGATACCTGGATGCAACGTCTGCGTGATGAATTGGGCCAGGCCTTGACCGTGGCGGTGAAAGACGTGCGCGTCTACTATCTGACACCGCCGATGATTATGTTTGGGCTGCTGCTGCCCTTTTTCCTTTTCTTTTCCTTTTCCATTAAACGGGAGGTGGACGCAGCCGAAGGGCTGGCCCGCCTGTTAGCGATGACGACTTTTTTCACCGCCTCTTCGGCCGGCCCGGTGATCATTCCCATGGAACGGCGCACCGGCACGTATGACCGGCTGCTGGCCGCGCCGATGTCCCTGGCGACGCTGCTGTGGGGCAAGACCCTGGTGGGCGCTTTTTTTGCGATGGTCACGGCGTTGGTACCGCTGCTGGTAGGAGTGCTCTGGCTGCGCGTGGCTGTGGCTGACGTTGGCTTGCTGTTGGCCGGTATGGTGTTGGCCTGCCTGGCCTTTTCCGCTTTTGGCCTGGTCTTTGCCTCGATACCCAGCCAGTCGGTGGGCAATATTATGATGCCCAGCACGTTAATCCGCTGGCCGCTGCTGTTCATCAGCGGGATTTTCATTCCGCTGGCCGAGATGGCGCCCTGGGCGAGGCTGCTGGCCTATCTGTCGCCGTTGACCTACGCCCAGGATTTGATGAATCACGCGGTTTTGGGCAGCGGTTACCTGAACCGGTGGTTGGACCTGGCGCTGCTGACGCTGCTGCTGTTTCTCTTTTTGCTTCCAGCGGCCCGACTGCACCAGCGCAGCCGGGTGTTGGGATATTGAAGTGGGCAATCAGCAGCAAACGTCACCCAGATTGTATGACATTTGTCACTGATGGAATGAAAGAGCGCGGGTTATAATTCAACAAGCATTGAAGTAGTTTGCGAAATGGACAAAAGTGGAGGAAGAACCTTATGGCCGAATTTTTAGAATTCACTCTGGACAAATTCACCTTCAAGGTAGCGACAGATCGGCTTTACAACCCGGAAGGCGTCTGGGCGAAAGCGGATGGCGACCGGGTAACGGTCGGTGTGTCGGACTTTTTCCAGCAGCATAATGGCGATGTGGCTTTTGCCGAGGTGCAGGAAGTGGGCACGGCCGTTGCCAGCAACGACCCCTTCGCCACCATCGAAACGATCAAAGTAGACGTCGAACTCCCCTGCCCCGTCAGCGGCGCCATTGCCGAAGTCAATGAAAAGCTGGAACTGGAAGCGGAAATCATCAACCAGGACCCCTATGGCGAAGGCTGGCTGGCGGTCATCGAAACCACCGCCTGGGCGGCCGATCAGGCCAACCTGATGACCCCAGCAGCGTACTTTGAGCACATGAAGGCCCAGGCGCAAGAGGAGGCGGCAAAGTTATGAGCGAAAAGGTGGTCATTGTCCCGTGCAGCGGCATTGGCAAAACCTATGGCACGGTCAGCCGCGAAGCCGCCTACGAGGTGATTGAGGAACTGTGCCCGGAAACGTCGCAGTTGGTGGCGCTCTCCATGCTGGTGTTGGGCGAAGAGAGCGCCCGCGCCGCTGTGGCCGCCAGCCCGGCCATCACCATTGACGGCTGTAAGCTGGCCTGCGCCACGAAAATGGTGCAGGAAAGCGGCGGCACGGTAGCACAAGATTTCGCCGTGCTGGACGTTTTCCGCCGCCATCGTAAGCTAAAGCCACTGGGTATCGCCGAGTTAAATGAAGGCGGCTTACAGTTAGCCCACGCCCTGGCCGAGGAAGTGGCCGCTGTGGTGGACGGGTTGGCCGTGAGCCGTGAGCCGTAAGCCGTAAGCCGTAAGCCGTAAGCCGTGAACCGTAAGCCGTGAACGGATTACCGATTACGGATAACGGATAACGGATTACCGATTACCAAATTTCGGAGGTAAACATGCCTAATTTACCACAAAAGAAAGTCGGCATTGTCGCCTGCTCCGGCGAGGAATTGGCTGAGGGCACGGTGACGCGCCTGGCGGCATTGAAGGTGCTGGAAGAGCTGCGCCCCGACGATACTGTGACCATCTGCCTGCCGCTCTTCCTGGCCGGCGGCGAAGGCGACCGCGCTTTTGCCCGCTTTTACCCGACCATTGCCGTAGATGGCTGTGATCTGCGCTGCGCCGCCCGCGCCACGGAACAATATTCCGGCAAACCGGCCGCCGGCGTGGTGGTGACAGAAATTGTGGCGGCGTGCGGGATTGGGCCGGTGGCCGGACGGCGTCGTCTGAATGAGGCGGGGCAGCAGGCGGTGGCGGAAACGGCCGTTACCATCGCCGACCTGGTAGATACCCTGCTGGACAAAAAGTGGAGCCGCCGTGAAGGGCATTTTATTGAGCCGGAAGAAACGCAGTCAAAATCGGCGGCCGCCTGCGCCTGCGGTTCCGGCATCCCGGTGCAGACGGTGCAGGTCAATGGCGAAAAAGTGACGCTGATCGCCCTGCCGCCGTTGTTAGAGCAGTTCAAACAGATGGGGAAACGGCCGTCCTCGGAAACGGCCGCCGCGTTACTGGCCCAGATAAAAATCTACAACGATGTGCCCGCCGCACTGGAACCCATTTACCAGGAAGCGTTGGCGCAAGAGTATGCCCTGTTTTGTGGGGCAGAGGCGGTGCTGGCATGAGTAAGACGGCCGTTTATCACACAACCGTACAATGGAAAGGGGCGCACTGGGGCCACATCGTCATGGGCAATGGGCCGGAAATGCCCTTCTCCGCCCCGCCCGACGCCCAGGGCCACCCCGACGTCTTCACGCCTGAGGATGCCTTCGTCGCCGCCGTCAACACCTGCGTCATGATGATGTTCATCTGGGCGACAGAACGCTTCAAGCTGGATTTGCAAAGCTACGAATGTCGCGCCGAAGGGACCAAGCTCATCGAACTCGACCGCACCGAAATCTTTACTGAGGTCAAATTGTGGCCGCATATTCGCGTGGCGGCTAATGGGGAGAAAACGGCCGTTGTCGCCGCCCGTATCAAAAAAGGGCTGCAAGCGGCGCAAAAGTACAGTCTGGTCGCCAATTCGGTGAAATCAGAAATTATTGTTGAACCCACCATTGAAATCGTTGAATAAAGGAAAGAAACCATGTTAATTATCAAAGTTTTAGGTCCCGGCTGCGCCAACTGCCAAAAAGTAGAAGCCGCAGCGAAAAACGCCGTCGCCAGCATGGGCGTCGCAGCCGAAATCACCAAAGTCACCAATTATGCGGATATGATGGCCTATAACATCCTGGCGACGCCGGGGTTGGTCATCAATGAAAAGCTGGTGGCCGCCGGCCGCATCCCCAAAGAATCCGAAGTCATGACCTGGATCGCCAACGCGCTGGGCTAGGCCACCAGGAATGAGTTTGTATTAAATTCTTTTCTGGCTTGTCCAGGTTAGGAGATGCAACAATGACCCAAGTAACTGTATGTAAAGCCGACGAGTTACCCGTTGGCACAAAAAAACAGTTCCGTATCAACGACGAACACGTTATCGTTTACCATCTGGAAGATGGCTTTTACGCCACGCAGCACCGCTGCCCCCACACCTTTGCGCCATTGGGACGGGGCAAGATCGTCAACGGGCAAGAAATTCAGTGCCCGCTGCATCGCGCGCGCTTCGATATTCGCACCGGCGAAGTGGTGGAATGGGCGAATTGGCCGCCAGGCATCCAGTTACTCAACGTCGCTCGCGGCGAAAAGGCGCTAAAAACCTTCCCCGCGCGCGTTGAAAATGGCGAGGTCATCGTCGAAGTTGAAATTTGAGATGAGCACAGATTACATCAGCTATCATCAACACTTGCAAGAACGGTTGGCCCAACTGGGCCGCGAACTGCCCGGCCCTATGGGCGGCTTTGCCCGCCTGCACCGCAAGGCATTGGACGATGGCGCCTTGCCCGGCAAGGTCAAAGAATTAATGGCCCTGGCGATCAGCATTGTCGTCCATTGTGACGGCTGCATCGCCTACCACACCCACGACGCCGTGCGAGCGGGGGCAACGCGGGCTGAATTATTGGAAACGGTCGGCGTCGCCGTGTTGATGGCCGGCGGGCCGGGGTCCATTTATGCCGCCCATGCCCTGGACGCCATCGAGCAGTTCCTACCGGCGGACAGTGGTTGACCGGCATTGGCAAAACAGGTTCCATACGGAACCCATTTGCATGGCCCAAGAAGCATGAAAAAAAGTATGCACGTGGCGCTCGATGATGCAGAGATCATCGAACTGATGCGCATCCTCATGGATGATGACGCCGAAGCAGCCCTGGCCTTCCTGAAGAAACATTTCAAGGGCAAGGCGCGTGAACTGTTGGAAGGGGGTTGAAAGGTAATGATTCAAGTGCCTGGGGCAGGCATTCAACCGATGCGCGGCAATTTGTTCAAGCCTGGGTGACCAGCATGTACCTGAGCGGCATTGCCCTGACGCGCACTTACCCTTGCCTGGCTGAACCGGGCAAGATGATTGTAGATGGCAAACCGGCGCGCTCGCTGGCCGAAGTCATCCCCTATCTGGCGACGCTGCCCGGCGTCATTGCCTATAACCCAGGCGCGCCGACCCTCACCTTTCGTCGCCAGCCCGGTTTCCTGACGCTGTACGCCAACCGCGTGACCATCACCCAGATAAAGGACGCAGACGAGGGGCTGTCCTTGCTGGCGGCGCTGGTGGAGGCGGTGAATGCGACGTGGGCGCACCGGGATGAGCTAACGGCCGTTACCTGCTCCCGCCGCCGTCCCCGACCCCTGGACATCTACGAACTGCTGCCCAAGACCAACTGTAAGGAGTGCGGCGAAGCCACCTGCATGGCCTTTGCCTTTGGCCTCATCCAGCAAAACCGGACCATCTCGGAATGTCCAGCATTGGCCCAAGACCCGGCCTTTGCCGACCGACGCGCCACCCTGGCTGCCCTACTGTAACAGGAATTCAACATGCTAGACCTGAACAAACTCAACGTCTTCTTACACGCCGCCCAAACGCTCAACTTTTCGCAAACGGCGCAGATGCTCCACATCAGCCAACCTACAGTCAGCAAATATGTCGGCGAACTGGAGCGAGAGTTTGACGTGATCCTGTTTGATCGCGATGGCGGGCATCTGCATTTGACGAATACCGGCAAAACGCTGCTACCCTGGGCGCGCCAGTTAGCGTAAGTTTTGTGCAATCAGAGCCAAAATGGCTCAAAAATGGCAAAAATAAAAGTTCTTCTGTGGC
>JACSRF010000470.1 GCA_014879875.1 Anaerolinea sp. | reverse complement strand
TCCCGTTCACCTGACTAAACCGTAGGGATTCTTCGCTCCGAAGACTCCGCTCAGACATGTCCTGAGTCTGTCGAAGGAATGACAATTCGCGAACTAATTTGTAAAGGACAGATTCAGCTTTCTGAACCATGCCAAAATTTGTAGCGCGAACTGGGAAGTTCGCCCTACTTTATACGAGGAGATTTTGATGATGGGGCAACAAGCGGAGGTGGTGATTTGTGGGACGGGCATTGCCGGGGTGGCGGCCGCTTACCATTTGTGCGTGCAGCATGGGGTCAAGCAAGTCGTGCTGGTAGATGAACGGCCGCCACTGACCCTGACCAGCGATAAATCTACTGAGTGCTACCGTAACTGGTGGCCGGGGCCAGGGGATACGATGGTGCGGTTTATGAATCGCAGCATTGATTTATTGGAGCAGTTGGCCGACGCCAGCGACAACTATTTTCACATGAATCGGCGCGGCTATGTGTATCTCACGGC
Organism: Anaerolinea sp.; assembly: GCA_014879875.1. Classification (GTDB taxonomy): domain Bacteria; phylum Chloroflexota; class Anaerolineae; order Promineifilales; family Promineifilaceae; genus JACSRF01. Next base: position 1,295 of record JACSRF010000470.1, on the reverse strand, counting down.
CGTTCCGCAGCAGGCACAGCAATTCCAGGAAACGGCCGTCGCCATTGCCGCGTTGGGCGCCGGGCCGCTGCGCCTGCACGATGGCCTCAGCGCCATTCCCTACCAACCACCGGCCGCGCATGGGTATCACGATCAGCCCACCGGCGCCGACCTCATCCTCGACCCGGCGCTGATTCGCGCGCAGTTCCCGTTTATCGCCGATGACGCCATCGCCATGCTGCATCCGCGCCGCTGCGGCTGGCTGAGCGCGCAGCAGTTGGGCATGTATTTGCTGGATCAGGTGCGGGCGCATGGGGCGCAGGTGGTGCGCGGGCGGGTGACGGGGGTGGAAACGCGAAACGGCCGTGTCCATTCTGTCTCTATTGCGCAAGAGGATACGACCGGGGGAACGGCCGTCACCCTGCACACCAGCACCTTCATCAACGCCGCCGGCCCATTGCTCAAACAAGTCGGGCAGATGATTGGCGTTGACCTGCCCGTGTTCAACGAACTACACGGCAAAATCGCCTTTGAGGATGTGCTGGGCATTGTGCCGCGCGACATTCCGCTGATGATCTGGAACGACCCGATCACCTTGCCCTGGAGCGACGAAGAGCGGGCGTGGCTGGCGGAGAATGAGGAGACGCGCTGGCTGCTGCAACCCTTCCCCGCCGGGGCGCACTTTCGCCCGGAAGGGGGGCCAGGGGCGAAAACGCTGCTGCTGTTATGGACGTATCACACGGCCGTACATGACGCGCCAACCTGGCCGCACCAGTTCGATCCGGAATATGCCGAGGTGGTTGTGCGCGGCCTGACGCGCATGGTCCCCGGCCTGGCCGCCTACCAGGAGCGAATGCCCAAACCAAACGTGGATGGCGGGTACTACTGCAAAACGCAAGAAAATCGGCCGCTCATCGGGCCGCTGCCGGTAGAGGGCGCTTACGTCATCGGGGCGTTGTCGGGGTATGGCATCATGGCCGGCATGGCCGCCGGTGAGCTGCTGGCGGCGCACGTCAGCGGCGGCGATTTACCCGCTTACGCCTCTGATTTTCTCCTCAGTCGCTACGATGATCCGGCGTATCAGGCGCAGTTGGCAGCCTGGGACGCAGCAGCGGGGCAGCTTTAAGATGCGCCTATTCACTAATCAAACAATAGTAAGGTACTGGCTGGCGTGCGCCGCTGTGCTATGGCTGCTGGTCGGTTGCCAGGGCAGGGGGGCGAATGCGCCGCAGCTAAACGTCACTCCCACGCCTGCGGTCAGCGTCACGCTAACGGCCGTGCTGCCGACGGCCATTCCGCCGACGGCCGTCCCGCCC
>JACSRF010000574.1 GCA_014879875.1 Anaerolinea sp. | reverse complement strand
CTGTCGGGCATTCTTTTTTCCGATGAATGGAATTCATCGGCTGCCAAGAAAAACATGTTAAAACATGTTCCTGTCGGCAAAAAAGTCCTGTTACAACGAGTGTTCTGAACCTGTTTTATCAGGTTTTCGCTTCTATCAGCCTGTGAATTCCATTCACAGGCTGAATGCCCGAATCATCCATCAGTCGGTGTACTGATTACCGTTCACCGTTCACCGATTACCGCTCACCGTTTACCGTTCACCAAGCGGGCTGCGCACCGTCACCACTTTACCCGTGCCCGTCACCTTGAACTCCCAAAACCCATGCCGTTCCTGTTCTAACAAGGGCTGCCCCACTTCTCCCTGGCGAACAGTATGGCAGTTGATGCCTAAATGGTGAATGGCGTCGCGTAAACCGGCGCTGTTCCCTTCGCCGCCAAAACTGGGGCGATCCAACAAAATGACGTTGCTTTGTAGACCCTGATGCGTTAATGATAGCAGCTGTGGCAGCCAGACGGCCGTATTGTCTGGCGTGATGATGACGGTGGCGCTGCCACGGCGCGCCCTGCTGCCCAAATCTTGCAATGCGCGCGCCAGCGTGATGCGGCCATTCGCTTGCACCAATGCCAGCGCCCGCAAAATACGCCAGCGATGCCCTTCCCCACGCCCCGGCGGCACAATTTGCGGCGTCTCCCCATACCCCACCAACCCGATGGGACGATTTTGGCTGATACCCCTGGCCGCCAGCGACGCAGCCAACAAAACAATGTGTTCCTCCGTGCCGCTGCTGCCTGCGCCAAGTTGGGCGGCGGCCGTCATGTCAATCAGCAGCCAGATATCCCCGGCCGCGTCCAGGTCAAATTCGCGCACGTACAATTCGCCGCGACGGGCGCTGGTCGGCCAATGAACCCAGCGGTACGGGTCATTGGGGCGGTAATGGCGCACAGTGGCGGCGTTCACCGTGGCGCGCCAGGCGCGTTGACGCGCGCGCGTGTGCCCGCTGCTTTCCCCGGCCGGCAGCGGCATGGGCAGTTGGCCGTGAATGGGGGGATGAATGATAATCTCTGCGCTGGCGGCGTAGGTGTGGGTCAGGGTAAAGACGCCAAAGGGATCGCTGCTGCGCATGACCCATGGCCCCAAATGGAACTGTCCACGCTGGGAGCAAATGGCTTGCGGCCGCCATAGCTCGTGCTGCAAGCTGCCCACGCTGCGCACGACGTTTGCCTGATAGCCCGGCACGTTAGACTGGTCAATGATTTCTACCCAAAGAGCGGGTACAGGGCTGCTGTTGTGGATGGTAAATTGCTCTTCGAGGCGGTCGCCGACGGCTACCCAACCAAAGCGCAGTTGGCGGGTGGCGTGCAGACCGGCGGCCAGCAGCCGCACCCACATATAGGCGATGAGGAACATGCCGCCAAAGCCGACGAGCAGGGTATTCCAGGCGCGGTCGGGCAGGAGAACGGCCGTTGCCACCAGCAGCAGCAGCCACAATAGCAGCAGCTTTGCCCGCAGCTCAATGCGCGTTATGGGCGTCGGGGAAAGCATACCGGTGAGAAACTGCTTTGCCTGCATAAGTGCATTTTGCCATAATCAGCGTCTTAAATCCAGAGATTGCGGCGGCCACTTCTTAGGCGCTTACGCGCCCACATCGCCAAAAAGTTGGCGATAAGCAGAAAATAATGAATCGTAGATAATGAATAATGAATGGTGAAGTTGGCGTGTCATCCTGTTTGGGATAGATACACCTCCGTGATAGCCATCGTAGATAGCCGTCTACATGGCTATCTACGATGGCAGGGGGTGGCGTCAAGGGTGATGGCAAGACGGCCGTTTGCCCGCTTCTTTGGTGTGGCGATAGGGAGAGGCGCCGGAACGATTTCATTTATCCACCGGAACGACGAGAAGAGATTGTGCGGGCACCAAAACATTCAGAGAGCGACCGCAAGGCCCGCCCGTACAGCCAAAATACGCAGTCCAGATGATGGAAGAGAAGAGCTTACGGCCGTCGTACAAACGGTAAATACACCCAATGGCTATCTCCCGGTATCGGTGTCAGGGTAGGCGTGCTGGTGGGGGTCGTTGTTGGCGTCGCGGTTGTTACCTCACTGGTTGGGGTTGGTGTGCTGGTAGATGTTGGCGTCCCAACTGGCGTATTGGTGGGCGTGTTAGAAACGGATATCGTTGGCGTGTTGGACGCCGTTGGCGTAACCGTCGGTGTGTTGGATGTTGTGGGCGTGCCGGTGGGCGTAAGGGATACCGTCGGCGTGCGGGTGGGCGTGTTGGATGTTATGGGCGTGCTGGTGGGCGTAAGGGATGCCGTTGGCGTGCGGGTTGGTGTAAGGGATGCCGTCGGCGTGTTGGTGGGCGTAAGAGATGCCGTTGGCGTGCGGGTTGGTGTAAGGGATACCGTCGGCGTGCTAGTGGGCGTGTTGGATGTTGTGGGCGTGGCCGTCGGTGTATGGGTTGGTGTGGGCGTGGACGAGATTGTACAACTGCCATACGTGAACGAACCAATATAGGTACCCCAACGGCCGTTTGTCGTGCCCGTGTTTTTGCTGTATTCACCCAGATACCAGAAGGTTAGCCCGTTCGGATCAATAGTCATCCCTGTGTAGTCGCCCCAGCGGCGGGGGGAGGGATCGAAGGCGGTATACGCGATTTCGCCCGCTTTGAGCTGCGCTTCTGCCTGAAGCGTGTTAACCGGGTCACTGTTTTGCCGCCCGGTATACCAGACAGACGGCCACATGCTGGCGCTCGACTTGGTATACCCGATGGCCATATCGTTACAATGGTTCACCGCCAGGTCGGGGAAAAAGCGATAGTCGCCGTTGGAAGAATATGTGCCACGTCCGGCCGGCCCCAGGGTAGGCGGGCTGGCGCTGATGTTGATTTGCGCCCAACGGACACAATCAACCGTGCCGCTGCCGGGATTGCAAGAGACAGTCATACTCGTCCAACCATACCCGTTGCGGTATTCAAAATCGAGCGGGCGCCAGTCGTTGGCTTGCATCAGGCCGCTGCCATTTTGCGGGACGTTGACCGGAAACCCACCGGCGCCGAGGTTGATGCTGCCGCGATTGGTGAGGGTGGCTGTATCCCAGCGAAATAGCGTATAGTTGGCGCCGTCAAACGGCTCACCCAGGAAGTAGTGAGTATTCCCCCATGCAGGCCAGGTACCGGTGCTGTACCCATGCAGGTTAATGGGTTGGGGGGTGTCGTAAGTTGACCCAAGCCCTTGGGCAATGACCGTTACCGGATTCCCGGCATAGAGGTTGCTCTTGTTAAACGCATAAATTCGCCCTTCTACAAAATTGCCGCCGAGGGTGAAAATATTGCCACCCATAAAGATGAAGGAATCACCGACGCCTGCGTGTGGATAATCCATCCAGCCTGCGCTGCTGTTAAGCTGGAAAAAATACGCATTCCAGGTTCCCAGGGGGTTTCCTGTCTGCGAGGCAAGCACACAATACCCTCCGCTACTGGACGACGCCCCCTGATCATAAGCCAAAAACCAGCGATCAGCTTCCTCGTCATAGATCACGTTGGGGTCATACAAGCCGCTGGTACAAGGCGCCTGGCTAAAGAGGTTGGTTGCCGGCGTTGGCCCGAAGAGGAGCGTGCCGCTTTTGTCGTAGATAGCTACAGCTACGTTCACTGTTACAACAAGATGATTTGGCCCGGCGGCCATTTCCGGATCAGGCGGCACGTTACCGCCACCACCACAGCATTGTGTGTAGTCAATGCTGGCGAAGCTCAAACCAGGCGTGGGTGCGCGTAGACCAGGACCGCTTTGAGCAAGTTGCACGGATGGGTCTGGCTCCAGTTGTAACGCGGCCGTTTGCAAGGCGGCGCGTTCGGCAGCGCTGATGATGTTTTCCTGCTCATCCAGATCAATTTCCCCACGCCGCCATTGGTCATACTGGCTGTCAGAATAAGGCGCATCAACATCAACGGTGGCGAAATCAATTTGCTGCGGCGTAACCGGCTCGTAGATGACAAGAGCTTCGAGAACACCCGTTTCCTCTGCTTCCTGTCTAGAAATCGCTCCTGGTGGCGCCAAAGCTGCCTGTCGCCTTGCTTGCTGCGCAATTGTTTCCGGCGTAAGGTTTGCCGGTTTCTGCAGCAGCCAGAGACCGGCCAGTAAACCGGTAAGCAATAGTAAAAAACCTGTGGTTTTTCTTCCTGGGATCATGATCTGTATTCCTGGATACGCTAAATTTTTTAATTGTTGCGGTGAGATTGACTTTCACATCCATGAAACCACAAAAAATGAAATGTTGCAATGAGAAATTGGGGCAGGCTATGGAGTGGCAGTTGGGTCCGCCACATGTGCGGCAAAATGGCGCAGGGCATCCAGGTGCTGCTGGGGGGTGGTGAAGCCGAGGCCCATGGTGTTCAGGCTCATGTGGGTGGCGCCGGCCGCCTGCCAGTCGGCGATGGTTTGTGCCCAGGCGGCAGGGTCGCCGCTGCCATAGCCGAGGCGGAACTCGATGCCGATGTCGGCCAGGGAACGGCCGTTTTCCGCCAGATACCCCGCCAGCTTCTCGATCTCCGGTTTGGCGCGCGCGGCGTCGCGGTAGTTGGGCAGCCAACCCGCGCCCGCTTTGGCGATGCGCTGCAGCACGGCGTCGGCGTGCCCGCCAAACCAGAGGGGGATGGGACGCTGGATGGGCAGCGGGTTGATGCCGGCGTCGGGGATGGTGTGCCAACGGCCGTTGTAAATAACCAGGTCATACTGCCACAGCAGTTGCAGTAGTTCCACCTGTTCTTCGATCCGTTTGCCGCGCGTTTTGAACTCCTGGTTGAGGGCGACATATTCCACTTCATTCCAACCGATGCCTACGCCGAGACGGAAACGGCCGTTGCTCAATACATCCAAGGTTGCGGCTTGCTTGGCGACGACGGCCGTTTCCCGCTGCGGCAAAATGATGACGCCGGTGACAAACTCGATGGTTTGCGTGGCGCCCGCCATGAAGCCGAACAGCACAAACGGCTCGTGAAACGGCGTCTGGTACGTGTAGGGACCTTGCCAGCCGCCGGGGCGGTCGGGGTTAGCGCCCAGGATGTGGTCGTAAGCCAGAATATGGGTATAGCCGAGGGATTCGGCCGTTTGGGCATAGTCGCGGATGGCGACCGGGTCACTGCCAAATTCTGTTTGGGGAAAAACAACGCCAATTTTCATTACCTTTCTCCTTCGAAAATACATTTGTAATAGGCGATTCATCGCCTACCGACGGCGCTAAAGCGCCTACTACGAACGATTCATCGCCTATCGACGGCGCTAAAGCGCCTACTACGAACGGTTTTCATTTATCGTGGTGGGCTGCTGTCCATGAAGTTTCCTCGTAAATCAGGCATTTGTTCCATGAGAGGGCGGCGGAGCGGCAGCCAGACGGTGAAGATCGCTCCCTGGCGCGGAAGCGCCGCATTGGCGACTTCGATTTCGCCTTCGTGCCACCTGACGATTTCATCGGCGATCGCCAGCCCTAACCCTGTGCCCGGCGCGCCAGACGCGCGGCCGGCCTGGCCACGATAAAAACGCTCAAAGATATGCGGCCGTTCCTCATCGGGAATGCCGGGTCCCATATCTTCGACACTGATACCCACCCAGGATTCGTCTTCTATCGTTCGGCGGCGGGTTCGCAACGTTATCTCGCCACCGGCAGGAGTGTAATTTAGCGCATTGGTGAGCAGAATACTGATGGCCTGGCTTAAATGGTTGGCGTCGGCGGCAACAGATGGCAGCTCGTCGGCCACAAGGCAAGTCAGGGTGATTTGCTTTTCTTCAGCCAAAGGGGCGCGGTCTGTGGTGAGCTGCTGTACCAACTCATTCAGATCAACCTGGGCGATCTCCCAAATAATCCGCCCTTGATCCAGGCGTGATAGATGCAGCAGGTTTTCGATGATGGTGTTCAGCCGCTCGATTTCCCGCCCTAACCGGGTGATGTACTTTTCTTGCTGCTTGGGGTTCAACTGTAATAAGTCATGGTACAGTTTCAGGTTGGTAATCGGCGTGCGCAGTTCATGCGAGACATTCGAAACGAAATCATCTTTGATGCGCTCAATTTCCTTCAATTGCGTGATGTCGCGGATGCTGCACATAAGATTGACGATTGCGTCACTCTGTCGCAGGGAGACGACGGCCATGTCGGCGTCGAAGGTTGTTTTGTCTTTGCGCCGGGCCGTGAATTCCAGGCGTGTTTGTTGACCTGTTTGTACGGCCAGGTTCAGCGCGCGCATGAATTTCGCTGAATCTGGAACGTCCGCCAGGCAGGATGGAAAATTGGGGCATCGCTCTTCTTGCGCATAGCCAAACAGGTTGGTAAAGGCGGGGTTGCTGTGTTCAATTTGCAAGTTGGGGTGCAGCAGCAGGATGGCGTCGGGGCTGTTGGTGATAATGGCTTCGACGCGGTTGGTGGTGTGTTGCAGTTCGGCTGTGCGTTGGGCAACGGCCGTTGCCAACGTCTCATTGTAGCGCGCCAGCCTCTCATATAACTGCGCATTGTTCATGGCAATGGCGGCGTGGTGGGCAAAGGTGGTGGCGACTTCGATTTCTTCGGCGGTGAACGGCCGTACCTCGCTGCGGTCAATGGTCACCAACCCGATAATGCGCTCGTTAACCACCAGTGGCACGCCCAGCCAGGAACGAATGTGCCCGGATTGATACGTGCCGGCGTCCTGTTGAAAATGGGGGAATTCGACCGTCACGTCGGCATATGCTAACGGTTTTTGCGCGGCAATCACATGGAAATTGGGGGATTTGACGCCGATGGGAATCGCCAGGTCGATCAATTTGTCCGGTCTGGCAAAACCACGCGCGGCGCGTAAAATCATGTCGTCGCCCGACCGCTGCTGCACTGAGGCGCTGTCAAAATCCAGGGCGTGGCTCAACTGTTCCAGAATGTTATTGAGCAGTTCATTAAGAGCGAGGGTGCTGTTGAGAACGGCCGTTGATTGACGCAGCGTTTCGGCCAGTTGACGCCGTTTTCTTTCCGCCTCGTACAAGCGGGCATTGCGTACCGCATTTGCCACGTGCGCCGCAATGGCTTGCAGCCGCTGCCCGTGCGCCGGTTTGTAAAACCCCGGCTCCCGGCTGTTGACGTGGAGAAAGCCGATACACGCACCGTCAAGCACAATGGGCATCCCGGCCAGTGAGCGAATCCATTCTAAACCAGGAAACTGCCGCCAATCTGCTTCCTGGTAGGTATCGGGAATGACCAGCGGCTGGTGTGTGTCAAACATGCGCTTTAGATTGGGCGTGTTGGCAATTGTCAGGTGTACGACATTTATCGCCGCTGTCGCCTGAAATTGCTCATACCCCTGGTGACGCACGATTTTGCTCACGCCATTTTCAATGAAGGCAATGTCGGCAACGTCGTAAGGCAGCATGTTTTTGAGCATCCCCAGCACGTTGTCGAGCACTTCATCCAGGTTGAGCGTGCTGTTGAGGGTGGCGGCAATGGCTTGCAGCGCCTCGGCCAGCAGCCGCTGTTCTCGTTCGGCCATTTCGGCCTGTTTGCGCCCGGTAATGTCGCGCCCGAAATGAAGCGTGCCCGCCGGCTGCCCATCCTCAATCAGAACACGACCGCGTATTTCTAGCCAAACGGAACGGCCGTTACGCGCACTCACTTCCACTTCTAACCACGCCACCTGTTCTCCCTGTTGTAATTTTTGCAGCGCCGCCGCCGCGGTCGCCAAACTGTCCGAGTTTGCCGTCAACCACAAGGGGGACTTGCCGATCAATTCTGCGGCGCTGCACCCGGTTGTGTCGCAAATCTTCTGGTTGACGTAGGTGACAATGCCCTGCGTATTTAACGTGAAAACCCAATCGTTCGCTTCATCAAGAAATTGGCGCAATCTGGCTTCTCTCTCCTGCAACTGCGACTGCTGCTGATTGTTGATTTGGGCGTAGTAATGGACAATCCACAGAATGGCGAGGGCAACGGCCGTATACATAAACAACGTATCATTCGCCTGAATTGCCTCTCTTGCTGCGGGCGCGCGCCACATGATGATGGCAATGATCCCCAGTCCCCACAGCGCCACCATGCTGACCCCCCTGCTGTCCAGGAAGATGCTGGCAAACAACATCGGCACGATCAGATAAATGGGTAAAGTGATGGGATTGCCGCCATTGAACGCCATCAAGAGTATCGTTGTGGAAAAAGAGACGATGAAGAAGGGAATCCCCCAACGATAATACTGGCTGCGGCTGAGTAAATAAATGAAAAGAATGCCTGATAGGTGCAGCAGCAGCAGCCTGGCAATGTGTGGCAATGCGGCGGGATGAACACGGGAGAGGGATTGCAGGCCCGTTAAGAGGGTAAAGAATACGATAAACAGCAACACAGCCGACATCGCCCGCGCTTCAGTCTCTTGCCGGCGCGAGGGTAACGGCTGTATCGGGTCTGTAAGCTTATGCCATAGCTGTTGCAAGGTATTTGTCACACTGTTACCTGCCGCTAGTATCTGTAAGCGGTTATCCGTTATCCGTTATCGGTAATCCGTAGGGTGTTACCTCTGGTAAATGCCATCGGATAACGGGATACGGACTTCGGCCTACGGATACTAGTCGGTAATCGGTTTACGGTTTACGGATTACCGATTACCGATTACCGATTACCGATTCCGCTTCACCGTTGCCTGTAAAAAGGCAAAAATATCGGCCCATTCGTCAATCCATTTGCTGGTGGGTTTGCCCTGGCCGTGCCCCGATTTGGTATCAATGCGGATGAGGATGGGGTTGGCGTCGGGGGTAGATTGGGAAACGGCCGTTTGCAGGGCTGCCGTTTGCAGGGCGGCCGTCAATTTCATGGCGTGCATCGGTACCACCCGGTCATCACCATCGGCTGTCGTCAGCAAAATGGGGGGGTAAGCAACGCCTTCTTTGACGTTGTGCAGGGGTGAATAGGCGCGCAGGAAGCGGAAATGCTCTGGGCTTTCTTCAGCGTTGCCATATTCGTCTGTCCAGTAACGGCCGGCCGTAAATTTGTGGAAGCGCAGCATATCGGTGACCGGCACAATAGACAGCACGGCGCCAAACAAGTCGGGACGCTGTAACATGGCGGCGGCCGTGAGCAGCCCACCATTGCTGCGCCCAATGACGGCCAGCTTTTGTGGGCGTGTGTGCCCGCTTTCGACCAGCCACACGGCGGCAGCGATGAAATCATCGAACACATTTTGCTTGTTGGCTAACATACCGGCCTGATGCCACGCTTCGCCATATTCGCCGCCACCGCGCAAATTGACGTCGGCGTAGATGCCGCCGCTCTCGATCCAATAGATGGCGTGGGCGGCAAAGGCGGGGTTGTGGTTGACGTTGAACCCACCATAGCCATAAAGCAGCGTCGGGTTTTGTCCATTCAGGGGCGCCCCTTTTTTGTGAGTGAGGAACATGGAGACGGCCGTACCATCGTGTGAGGGGAAGAAGACCTGCCGGGTTTCGTACTCGCTGCGCAGGAAGGAAACGGCCGTTTCCCACACCACGGTCAATGCCTGGCTGCCCAGGTGATAATGAAAGATGGTGCCAGGGTCGAGGTAAGATTCTACCTTGAAGAAATAATCTGGGCCGCTTTGCTTACCCCACTGCCCGGTGATGGCGCTGAGGGGGGGCAGGTCAACTGCACCGGCGGGACGGCCGTCCAGGTCGTACAAATTGATTTGGTGGCAGGCGTTGTGCATGTAGACAGCCACCAGCTTGCTGTTGACGATATTCACCGAGACCAGGATGTCATCGGTTTCCGGCAGAATTTCACGCCAGTTGTCCCGCTGGGGCTGATGGAGGTCAATGGCTACGAGACGGCCGTTGGGCGCTTGCCAATCCGTTTGTACGTAAAAGGCGTCGCCCACGCTGCCAATGAAGTTGTAATACGCATCCGCTTCGTCAATCAGGCGCGTGAATTCGCCGCGGCCAGAGTCCAGGGCGCGGTAATAGAGCCGGTTGCGGGCAATAGCCGCGTGCCAGACATACAAAATGAGAAAACGGCCGTCTTCACTGATTTCGGGCGAAAACTTCAACGTGGGCGCATCGGGACGCTCGTAAATCAACACGTCTGCGGTCTGGGGCGTGCCCGGTTTGTGCCAATACACCTTGTTGTGCAGCGGGGGCGCGGTCGGGTCGTCCGGGTCTGGTTCGGGATCGCGATTGTAGAAAAAGCCAGACGGGCGGCCGGCGGCGTCATGTTGCCAGGCGATGCCGGCAAAGCGGCAGTGTGCCAGCGCCTCAGCATAATCCAGCCCCGTCTCCAGGTCACGAACGCGGATTTCTTGCCGGTCGCTGCCGCCAAAGGAGACGCCATAGGCAAGCTGACGGCCGTCGTCGCTAATTGCCAGGCTGGTGATCGCCGCCGTGCCATCCTCCGTTAACGTGTTTGGGTCCAGGGCGATGGCCGCTTCCCCGTGCAGCGCAGCCGCGCGGTAAAGCACGGCCTGGTTTTGCAGCCCATCATTTTTGAAGTAGAAAAACCACCCCCCTTTGCGCATGGGGGCAAAATATTTGGGGTAATTCCACAATTCGGTCAGCCGCTGTTGGATAGCCGGCCGCTGCGGCACGCCATCTATGAATTGGCGCGTGATCTCGTTTTCAGCGGCGATCCACGCCTGTGTTTCTGGGGTGAACGGGTCTTCTAGCCAGCGGTATGGGTCGGGAACGGCCGTGCCATGATACTCGTCTACCACGTCGGCGCGGCGTGCGGCCGGGTAAGTGGTGGGGGTGTGTGGTTTCATAATTTGCTCCTTAAGGAACGAGATTTGAATAATTTGCCCATTTAGATTGGTTCAATCTTCGGAGATTGAACCAATCTTGACCAACTTATTGAAGTG
>JACSRF010000423.1 GCA_014879875.1 Anaerolinea sp. | reverse complement strand
TTATCCTTAATCGCACGGCCGATCAGGATGATCGGCTTACGGCCGTAGTGCGATTATCCTTAATCGCACAGCCAGCTTGCATAAGACCAGGGCCAATCTTCCGCTTTCTCCACCAGGCCCGCCTTCACCGGATTATTGAGTATGTAACGCCGAATCCGGTTGAGTTCGGCTTCGTCGCGCACCACATGATCGTAACTTTCGTGCTGCCAAAAGGGGCCGTCGCGCCCCAAGAGGCGGTTGATGGCAACGGCCGTGAATCCTTTCAGCGAGTGCATGATACGCGGCAAAGCAACATACGCGCCATCTTCCAATTCCAGTGGCGTAAAGACCACATGGACATGGTTGCTCATCAGGGTATAGCAGTCGAGGGTGTATTTGTCCCCGTCTAAAAAATGCAGGCTGTTGACGACGATTTGGGCAACGGCCGTTTGCGCCAGCCACGTTGGCCCCGTTTGCGCCTGGTCTAAAACCGCGTCCCATTTCCCAAACAGCCGCTTGTGCAGCAATTCCTGTTCTTTTTGCCGATCCGATTTTGGGAGCAGGGCAATGCGGCTTTCGGCCGTTTCCCGTTCGGCTATCAACTCCTGAATCACTGCCTGCGGAATAGACTCCGCCAGCCGAAAGGTAACAAAAAGCGTCGCTCCTGGTGGCTGGATGTGGGGTAATGTCTTGCTGTAAAACGGCTTGAAATCCAGGTTTTTCATCTCTGTCACTCTGTCCCATCGGGACGATGGGACTACGTTGTACGCCGATTTTCCAAATCGGCCAACGCTTCAAGCAGTGAATCCATTGATTGGCGCAAACCTTGTGAACTCTTCTGCCATTCCGCTATGACTAGCGGCAACGGCTTTTCGGTACCATTTCCAGTGTCTTTAGGCCGTACATACATGGGGATGCTCAAATTGGCGTCCTGCTGTAATACCTCGGCAATGGAAACCACCCTGGTAAGGCCCGCCACATCGGCAAAATCCTGGTAAGCGGTCACAATCCGCTCAATATGGTCGTCTTGCAAAAAGCTGAAGGCCCGCTCGCGGGTCACTTCATTGATCGCATTGATGAACAAAATCTTGCCCTGCCGGGCGGCCGGCTTATTCTTACGGCAGACCACCACGCACGCCTCCATCGGCGAGTTGTAAAACAGATTCGGCCCCAGGCCAATCACAGCATCAATCACGTCCGCCTCAATCAAGGGGCGGCGCATATGCTTCTCCTCATTGCGGAACAACACCCCATGCGGGTAAAGAATGGCGCAGCGCCCCGTCTCCTCCTTGAGGCTGACCAAAATGTGCTGCCAAAAAGCGTAATCGGCGCGGCTTTGCGGCGGCGTCCCGTAAATGTTGCGCGCGTCATTCTCCCAGGCGGCCCGGTTCCAACTGCTGATCGAGTAAGGGGGATTGGCCAGGATCACGTCAAACTGCTGCAAGCGGTCGCCCTGCTTAAAGTAGGGATTGGCTAAGGTATCGCCGCGCATTACCTGAAAATCCTCAAAGCCATGCAAAAAGAGGTTCATGCGGGCGATGGCCGAGGTCATCAGGTTAATCTCCTGACCGTACATCCGCAAGGTGCGCGTATCCTGCCCGCGCCGCTTCAGCTCATCGGCCGCCGACAGCAGCATCCCGCCAGAGCCGCAGGTGGGGTCGTAAATGCTCTCGCCCGCTTGCGGTTCCAGCAGCCCCGTCATCAGGTGGACGACGGTGCGGTTGGTGTAAAATTCGGCGGCGGTATGACCGCTGTCATCGGCGAACTTCTTGATCAGGTATTCATACGCCTGCCCCAACAAATCCTCATTCACCCGCGCCTGGGAAAGGGTTTGGGTGGAGAAATGCTCCAGCAAATCGGTGAGGGTGGCGTCGGAGAGGCGGTTTTTATTCGTCCAGGGGGCGTCGCCAAAGATGCCGTCCAGCAGCGGGTTAGCCTTCTCAATCTGGCGCATAGCGTTCTGGATAGCCAGGCCGACATTCTGCGTCGCTCCGCGCGCGTCGCGCCAATGGGCGCCGTCGGGAATCTGGAAGCGGTGGTATTCGGGAAAATTGCCGCCAACCTCAGCCAGCGCCCGTTCCCGCTCCTCATCATACACGTCGCACAGCCGCTTAAAGAACATCAGCGGGAAGATGAACTGCTTATAATCGCCCGCATCAATAAAACCGCGCAAGAGAACGGCCGCGCCCCACAGGTATGATTCGAGTTCGGATTGGGTGATGGATTGGGTCATGATCTCAATTCAGGGTCTATAGCAGTTCTTTGGCGACTGCTTCGAGGAGAGGCTGCATGACCTTAGCGTAATGGAGCATTGCGGGCGCCGCCTTTTGCCGCAGTTCAGCCAACTCTTCTGTGCTGTCAGTGATGTGGCCTTTGAAAATTCGGGCAATCCGCGAAGCGCGACGATTGTCTAACCGCTGCCAGGTTAATTCATGCCCAATCTCGGCTTCAATATCTTCTTTTTGAGCAACCAGCCCATCATAAATCCGCTTATTCAGGGTTTGGTCGCCGCTATCAATGTACAGTTCAATGCGGAAGATCCTGCTCCGGCCGAAGGAGTAGTTGAAGGACGCAAGGCCCCGGTCTCTGACAGATACTCCCCTTGTCCAACACCAGTTGACGCCATCGGGTCTATTTTGCAGATTGTCAAAGCCAGGTTGTTGACGTAACTCATTGATGAGGGCACTGAAAAAATCAATATAGGCTTTCTGCCGTTCGATGATACGGGCAAAGCGAACGACCTGATTCGTCATATTGACAGAAGCTACGCGCCAGCCGACATCCAACCAATCTATTGACCACCTGTGACCTACTGTATCATTAGACCACCAGGCTCGATGTTCACGGGCTGATTTCGGTAAATCGAAGCCCAAGATTTCCTCAATTTCGTCGAAGTCCAATTGTAATTGTTCCGTGTCTTCAGGTTGATTATTAAGGAAAACGGCCAACTTGGCGTATTTGCTGTCTCCTTCTTCAACTTCATCTTCCGTAAATGTTGTTGGATGGTCCTGGATTCCTGCAATGCTTTCATCACCAGTCTGCCGGACCGTCTTCACCATATCGAGCGCACCTATGGGATAAACAGGATCATTTCGCTTGAACCAAAGTTGGGCAAATTTCAACTGTTTCCGCTGCGCTGGCGTAGGGTTGGCCCGAAAATGAGCCCAGGGATTACGGATTTCACGGACAATATTGAGCAAGTTGCTCAACGCTATAGGCGTGATGCTAAAATGCTTTTTACCATAATTGTCCCATGTCCGAGGATGGCAAAACAATCGAGTGGATTCAGATAAAGTCAACTGTTCGAATGGCTTGTCCCGACCTAAAACCTGTTTGATTGCTGACTTTAACTGTCCTTCATGGACCTTCCCTGTTTGGGAATCGGTGTAAGCCGCTTCAATATGGTCGCGTAAAGATTTCTCGATGTCTTCAAGCAAAATCATGTCGTAAGCAAGGGCATGGAAATAGTCAGATGTATCATTCACCGTAATAATATTGATTAAATAATCGGACTTATCGACGATAGCCACCGCCCCTGATTTTTGAATGTTGTCAAAGAACTCGGCGACTTCAGCATCTTCACGGTATAGGGCTATCCTGTCAGCCACGTCAATAACTCGCATGGCTTCCACGGCATCCCCAAAGTTACGGATGGCATTGGCCATGGAATCGCTGGTCAACAAACCAATGGGGACCTTGTGCTGCGCATCTCTAACTACCGGTAAAAACCGTTCGTTATGATCTAGCAAAGCAGAAATTGCCGAAAGCAATGTTTCATGAGGTAGTACATACTTAGGCTCTGGTTTGTCCGCTATAATGTCAGCAGCTTCATACGACATAAGGCAACCTCCTATTCTATCAACTCTGACTTTTGCAGGAGCATCTTTAGTTTATCCTCGGCCGCATACGCTTCGTCTAACGATTGTCGCAAATTATCCAGCGCTTCGGCAACGGTAATCGTTTCTTCCTCGATGAGCGGCTCGACATAGCGGGGAATATTGAGGTTCCAATCGTTGGCGGCGATCTCATTCAGGGCGACCACTTTGGCGTGGCCCGGCGCGTCCTCGTAGGCTTGCACCCAGGCCAGAATTTGTTGGACATGCTGCGGTTCGAGACTGTTTTGGTTACGGCCGCTCTGGTACAGCGTCGAAGCGTCCACCAGCAACACCTGGCCGGGATGTCTGGTCTGGCGGCTGAATATCAGAATGCAGGCGGCCAGCCCTGTGCCGTAAAAGAGGTTTGGCCCCAGGCCGATCACGGCGTCGAGCAAATCCATCTCCAGCAGCTTGTGCCGGATTTCCCCCTCCTTGCCCATGCGAAACAAGACCCCATGCGGCAGGACGACGGCCATACGGCCGTTGCCCGGCTTCATCGAAGCGACCATGTGCTGCACCCAGGCAAAATCCCCATTCTTATTAGAAGGCAGCCCGGCAATGTTGCGCTGGTAACGGTCTTTCTCCCACACCTCCCACCCCCACTGCTCCAACGAGAAAGGAGGATTGGCGATGACAATATCAAACTGCTGCAACTGGTCGCCGCTGTGGAAAGCGGGGTTGCGCAAGGTGTCGCCGCGCACGATATGGAAATCCTCCACCCCATGCAAAAAGAGGTTGATGCGGGCGATGCTGGCGGTGGTCAGGTTCTTTTCCTGGCCGTACAGCTTGCCCAGGAGCGTCTCGATCCGGCCCCCCTGCTGCCGCACATGGTTGATGGCGGCCAACAGCATCCCGCCCGTGCCGCAGGCGGGATCATAGATGGTCTCGCCCGGCTGCGGGTCGAGAATGTCCATCATCAACTGTACCACGCTGCGCGGCGTATAAAATTCGCCCGCTTTTTTGTTGGTGGCGTCGGCGAATTTCTTGATCAGGTATTCATAAGCCTGGCCTAACATATCCGGTTCAATGGCGCTGTTGGAGAGAGGCAGGGCGGAGAAATGTTCGATCAGGTCGGTGAGCAAGGCGTCGGACAGCCGCTGCTTGTTGCTCCATTGGGCGTCGCCAAAGATGTTATGGAGCTGCTCCTGGTTGGCGGCTTCAATGTCGCGGAAGGCATTTTGCAGAGCGATGCCGATGTTTTGCGCGACGGCGCGAATATCTTGCCAATGGGCGGCGGCGGGGATTTGGAAGCGGTGGTTTTCGGGGAAGTCCTGGCCGTATTCGGCGACGGCCGTTGCCCGCTCTTCATCGTATACGTCGGAGATGCGTTTGAAGAAAAGCAGGGGGAAGATGTAGGTCTTGAAATCGGAAGCGTCAACGGGGCCGCGCAGGATGTTGGCGGCTTCCCAGAGGTGGGATTCGAGTTGGGCGAGGGAGATTTTCAGTGAATGGTTCATTCGTGCTATCTTATGGCTTGTGACCTGCAAGGCATAGCATAGCATAAAGTATTAACCTGGTCAGCACAAACCCGCACGTACGCAACGGCCGTCCCTGCATTGCTGGTACACCATCGAAGTCGCGGCGATTGCGACGGCTAAGGTTGGATGAAAACCTCAGCCCGAAAATTGCGCGCCAACTCCAACTACGAGGCATTGACGCGGTTTGCGTGCGCGACCTGGGTTATTTGGGTGATGAAGATGGGAATCACCTGGATCGAGCGACGCTGATAACAAAAGATGGGACGCAACGGCCGTTTCTCGCGCCGGTCATTCTCCCAAATGCGCACCATGCAGCGGATCAGTTGAAATGTGGTGAACGGGTCGGGGCGGCTTTTGTGCTCCAGCAGCGCGTAGATGTACGCCTCGCCCCCATCGCGCAGCCCCACGCTGTAGAGCAGGTCGGCGAACTGCTCTTACAAGTCGGGGTCTATGAAGCTGTCCGGTTGCAGCGCCAGGGTGTTCAGGTCGAGTACGGCCGTCACCCGCTGCGGCAAGTAGTTGGCAAAAAAGTCACGCGCCACCTCTGGCTGCGAGAACGTTTCCTTGAAGAACTTGTCGTGCGGATTGCTCAGATCGCTCATGGAAGGGAAATATAGCAAATATTGCGTATTGCGTATCCAGAGGTCAATACGCAATACGCAATACGCAAATAGCCAAACTTATTCCGCAATCGTCACCGCGCTGCTGGCCGAGCGGCCCCACAGCGCCACATTGTACATGGCGTAGGCTTCGACAGGCATGGCGGTGAAGCTGCCGGTGTGTGTGGCGCGGGCATAGTAAGTGAAGGTGTGGCGACCTGCTGCCATTTCCGTAATGAAGAACGTCACCCGATCACCCCTTACTTCCTTATAATTGTACCCATACTCTTGCCAGTAGGAGCGCCAGCCATCGTAGCTGCGGCCGTCATGACTGCTGGTGTTCAGGTTTTCGTTAAGCGCCTCCAGGCCGCCGGGCAATTTGTCCTCGACGATCATGTAGCTGCCCGCTTGTGGCAGATCTACGGTGAGCTGCACTTGCACCAGCTGCCCGGCGGTGATCGTTTCTAGCGGCTTGCCGGTGTCGCCGTCAAAGTAGGCGCGGCTGATGTGGATGCTCCCGGCGGCGTCAATGCTTTGCTGCGCCAGGTAGGTGCGGCTGCTGATGGTGTAGTAAAGACGGCCGTTCCCCCCACTCGTCAGCGCCAATTCATTCGCCCCACTGCGCAGCTGCGCGGCGGTCAGTTGCAGCGACACGGCCGGTTCTCCCCGCCCCAACGTCCCCTCGGCCACGACGACGCCATTGAGGGTGATAGCGTAGGGCGTGGCTGCCGCCGCCTCGTTGAAGCTCGTCGCCAGCAGGTGGTCGGTGAGGCCAATGATGGCAAAAGAGGTCTCGTTGGTCGTGCCCCAGCCCTGTGCCTGGCGCTGCGCCATCAGCCAGCGCACGATGCCCGGCTCCAACTCATGGCCGGGGACGATGCGCGCGAAGGCGCTGAGAGCGAGGGCGGTGCTGCGCGTGTCGGAAGCCATGGTTTTGTCGGCGTAGTAGCCATCGCGGCTGGCCCCTGACCAGTGCGCGAAGCCATCGGCGGTGACGGCCGTCTCTGCCAACAGACCGACCAACTCCCGCGCCGGCGCTGTATCGCCGGCGCTGTGCAGGGCGAGGGCCAGCCCGGCGATGCTGAACGTATCGCCATTGAGCGCGTCCAGGTCGGCGGCCAGGTCGCGGCTGGCGGCCAGGTTCGGCTGCCCGGCGGCGGCCAGGGCGTAGAGGGCAAAGGCGCGCGTGCGGGCATCCATCGCCCCCAGATTTTCATTGAGCCAGGTCGCGCCGCGCTGCATCACGCTGGCGTCCACTTCATAGCCCGCTTCGGCCACCTGCGCCAGGCCAAAGATGACCCAGGCGGTCTGATAATCGTGCGTGGGGTCGTCGAACCACCAGCCCCAACCGCCATCATCATGCTGGAAGCCATAAAGCCGCTGCACACTGGCGCTGATTTGCGCGGGCAGGTCCGCTTGCAGGGTGGGGTTGCTGACGCCAAGCTGGAAGAGGGCGCGGCCGACGACGGCATTGGGCAGCGCCTTGCTCATCGTTTGTTCGACGCAGCCGTAGGGGTAACCGGTGAGGTATTCCAACCCTTGCAGCAGCGACCCGGCGATGGAGCGCGTCAGTTGAATCTCCACCGTGCTGATGGGCAGGGCGGCGGCGGGCAGGGTGACGGTGGTGGCGAATTGACCGCTAAACTGGCCGACTTGCGTCGTCACGTCGGGCACGGCGAGCGGCTGCACGGTGAGCGGGAGTTGGATGGCGTCGCCGGGGATGTCGCCGCTGGTGGGCACGGCCGTTACCAGGACAACCGCCGCGCCCGCCGCTTCCGCCGTCACGTACCAGCCGAGGATTTGCACGCCGTTGGGCGGCAGGGTGATGGTTTGCGTGGGGGCGTTGTGAATGGTGAAGGGCGCGTTGGCGACGGTGAAGGCGACGGCCAACTCTTGCGCGGCGTCGGTGTAGTTGTGGATGATGGCGGAGAGGACGGCCGTGTCACCTGCCGTGAGGATGCGCGGCAAAATGGGGCGAACGACGATCTGCTGGCGCGTGGTGATGTTCGCCGTGGCCTGGCCCACTTGCGTATCCGCCGTGGCCGCTTTCGCCGTCAGCCGCCAACGGGTGAGGCTGTCGGGCAGGGTAATCGTGACCGTCGCTTCGCCATTGAAATCGGTGATGAGGGTGGGGAACCAGGCGGCCGTATCCGGGAAATCATGGCGGGGGCCGCCGATGTTCGCGCCGCCATTGCCGCCGCCGCCACCCATGCCGCCGCCGCCCAGGTAGCGCGTCGGGCTGAGGCTATTGAAGGTGCTGACAATGCTGGCGCGCTGGAAGTAGAAGGCGTTGTAAATGGGGCCAGACAGCTCCTCGCTGAGGGCAAAGATCGCCTCGTCCACCAGCGCCAGCGACACCTCGGCGGAGACGGGTTCCCCTTGCCAGTTGGTGACGCGCACGGTGAAGGTCGCCGCGTCGCGCGGCGCGTAGGCGTCATGGTCGGGGGTGATGGTCACAGTAAGCTGCTTGTCGGCGGCGGGGACGCTGAGCAGGGCGCTAGCGGTGATGAGGCGGCTGTCAGGCACGCTGCTGTAGGTGTATTCGCCGAGGGTGGTGTCTTGCTCTTGCCAGACGTTGATGGAGACGTGGACATTGGGCGCGTCGTCGGCCTGAATGGGCAGGTCGAGCAGGGTGACGGGGGCGGTGAGGTTGACGAGTCGTTCGCGGCGAATGCTGCCCCGTTCAACGACGAGCAGCGCCGGGCCGCTGACGGCCGTTTCCACGATCAGGCGCGCCACGTCGCCGGGGGCGTAGCTGGTCTGGTCGGGGGTGATGGTGAGCGCGTCGTTGCTGCGGCCGTACCAGGAATCATAAAAACCGTCGAAGGCGTAAACCCAACTGTTGTAATAGACGGCGCGGCCGGCGCTATCTTGAACGCCGAGGCGAAGCTGGTAGTAGCCGGGTTCGGCGATGGTGTAGGCGAGGGTGGCACGGCCGTTTTCATCCGTCGTCAGGGTCACGCTGTCTACAATGGTCGTGTAATCATAGCTGCTGCTGTGCCAACGGCGCAGCGAGAGCGTCAGCGCGCGGTTGGCGACCGGCTCGTCGAAGATGGTGTTGGCCTGGGCGCGGATGGTGAAGGGTTGGCCGGGCGTCTGCACGTAGCTGCCCGTTTCCAGGTGGGGGCGAATGTCCCTGTTGTACAGGTGGACGACGGCGAAGCCGCTAACCGTCTGACGGCTGCCATCATCCACGGTGGCCTCGATGCCCCAGGCGGCGCGGCCAAAATTGCTGTTCCAATCGTCGTTGTTGAACCAGTAGTCATCAATCTGGTTGGTGCGTAGGGTGGCGGTGAAACGGCCGTTTTCATCGGTGCGTCCGGTGATGGCCTGTTCGTAGCTTTCGTACCAGACGTAAGCGTCGGCGCTGGCGTCGCCGTCGCCGTACCAATTTTGCCCCAGGTTGTAGCGGCGCAGCGTGACCTGCGCGTTCGCCACCGGTTCGCCGAAGAAGTAGCGCGTGTCTACGGTGACGCTGATCGGCGTGCCCTGGACGATGCGTTCGGCGTCGGTGGTGACGGTGACTTCGTAATCCGGCTTGCGGTAATCCTCTACCTTGAACGCCTGCTGGTGGAGCGCGTCGCCGACGGCCAATTCGACGTGGTACGCGCCGAGCATCGCGCCTTCGGCAATGGTGAAGCTGCCGTTGACGCTACCAAAATCGTTGGTGGTCAGTTCGCTGGTTTGCACGACGTTGCCGCGCGCGTCACGAATGCGGATGGTGACGGCCGTGCCGACGGGGGACAAGGAAAGCAGCGCGTCGTCGTCCTGGCGCATGGTGGCCTTGAAGTAGACCGTTTGCCCTGGCTTGTAGATGGGGCGGTCGGTGATGATGTAGGCGGCGCTGCTTTGCGAGGGCGCGCCATCGCGCCAGTTCCACCCACTTTGCCATTCGCCAGAGAGGCCGCTGATGGTGACGTCACGGCCGTTTTGGGCGACGACGAGCAACGGTTCCTGGCTGTCTGGGCTGCCGGTGGTGGGCAGTTGGGCGCGGAAGAGGCCGCTGGCGTCGGCGCGGCCGTCGGCGAGGAGGGCGCCATCGCGGGCGTAAATGGCGACGGGGACGTCGGGCGCGGTCTGGCCGTTGATGTCTGTCACCCAGACCAGAAGCTGCTGACCGGCCTGTTTGATAGCGAGGGTGTTGGCACTGACGATGAGGAAAAGCTGGTCGTTGACGCGGCCGGCATTGAGGTTGAGGATGTAGAGGCCGGGCGGTACGTCATCCGGGATGAACGTCTCCTGGACGTTGCCCCAATCGCGGCTGGAAACGGCCGTGTCCATTTGCCAGCTTGTTTGTAAGGGCGCGTCGGCAAGGCTGATGTCCGGCTTGTCCTGGTTGTCCCACCCGTTCCAACTGGAGTAGCTGGCGGCATAACGGTCGAGGGACTGCGCCAACGTCAGGTTGTATAGATCGAATTGCAGGCGTACTGCTGTTTGTGTAAACGCCTGGAACTGGATGGCGCGACGGCCGTTGGCGTCCAAAACCTGGGCATTGGGGCCATAGCCAAAGTCGGCCACGTCGCGCAGTTCGTGCGTGCGAAACGCCCAGGTGTAGGGCTGGCTGAGGATGGGGTCGCCGTCGCTGCCGGTGACGTTGGGGGCGATGGCGACGGTGTAATCGCTGTTGGCGCGCAAGTAGCCATTTTCCGGGCTGAAGGTGAGCGTCGTCTCGCTCCAGGTGAAGCTGCCGGGGATGGCCGGGGTGATGGTGAAGGCGGCTTCGGCGCTGGCGGTGTCCATCGGCCGGTCGAAGGTGATGGTGATGTTGCTGGCGGGGTGGACGCTAGAGCCGTTGGGTGTGTGCGCCAGGATGGGGGGCGGCGTGGTGAATTGCAGCATGACCTCGACCATGCTGGCCCGCGCCATGCGCGCGA
>JACSRF010000012.1 GCA_014879875.1 Anaerolinea sp. | reverse complement strand
GCGATTTACGATTGGCCTGCCCCTGGCAAGCTATGAGAAAACCCCAAATCTTTTTCTTAATATCTATAATACCAGTAATCTATCAGGGTGAAGTCCGGTGGCTCAATTTAATTTGGGAATTCCGGCGCTGTCCCGCAACTGTGATGTCAGGCAATGGGGATCCGCCTTGACTAAGCCAGATCCCCTCGTTGAAAATCCGTTCCTCGCGGAAGGAGCAGCCAGGTAGGCTGCTTTTTTGTTTTCTGGGTGATGTCATGACACAAGCACACGAACCGCAAGTTGCCGATTTTGTTGACCTCAAGTTACTGCAACGTCTCCAGGATACATTTGCCGAAGCGATGGGGGTAGCGGCCGTCACTGTCGATCGTCAGGGGAAACCGATAACGGCCGTCAGCAACTTCTGCAAAGTCTGCCTGATGATTCGCAGCACAGACAAAGGGCTGGCGCGCTGCCAACGGTGTGACGCCGAAGGGGGCCAGATTGCCCACAAGCGGCAAG
The DNA here is from genome assembly GCA_014879875.1 of Anaerolinea sp. GTDB lineage: Bacteria > Chloroflexota > Anaerolineae > Promineifilales > Promineifilaceae > JACSRF01. The sequence continues at coordinate 1,291 of JACSRF010000012.1, read as the reverse complement.
AACCCTTTGCCTACAAATGCGCCGGAGGATTTTTAGATGCGGCCGCGCCCATTATCATTGATGGGCAATATTTAGGGTGCATCCTCTGCGGCCAGGTCATCCCCTCCGATGCGCAAGAAGAATTCATCCAAGACATCATCGCCCGCAACATCCCTCTTGGGCTGCCCCCAGATGAACTAGAAGCCGAAATACGTAAAATTACGCCCCTCCCGCGTGATCGCTTTCAGGCAGCCGTAGAAATGCTCTCACTCACTGCCAACCACATCATCGAGAAGGGCGCCGCCAATCTAGCGCACGTTCACCTGCTGCGCGAGGCGCAAGAGCGCGCCGCGCTGCAAGCGGCGCTGCAAGAAGCCCAACTCAGAGCCTTAAAAGCCCAGATCAATCCCCACTTCCTGTTTAATTCACTGACTTTGTTGAGTTATACGGCATTAGAAGAAAACGCAACCCGCACCGAAGAAATTGCCTATAACCTCAGCGATCTGCTGCGCTACAGCTTACGCAACATCTCCACGTCCGTAGAATTGGGCGAAGAGATCGAAATGATTAAGCAATACCTGGCCATCCAGCAAATTGGCTTTGGCGCGCGGCTGCAAAGCGAGGTCATTGTTGAGCCGGAACTACAACGGGTGGAAATCCCTTGTATGCTCTTGCAGCCCTTAGTAGAAAATGCCGTGCTGCATGGCGCCGAACCGCTGCAGCGCCCGGTGACAATTACGATCAAGGCTTACCGGCAAAACGCGCATCTGGTACTGGAAGTGGCCGACAACGGCGCAGGGATGCCCGCTGAATTGGTGCAAGCCGTCAAGGAAGGGAATTTTGAACAGCGCCGGCACTCTATCGGCCTGCGCAATGTGTATCAACGATTGTTAGGCGAATATGGCGAGCACGGCGTGATGGACGTTGAAAGCGCCCCGGATCGTGGAACTGTGTTCCGCTTGCTAATTGGCCTGACGGCCGCAAAACAGCCACAACATACAGCCTCAGAACTGCCCCCTCTCTCAGCAAAAGCTGGCGATTCCATCAAGCTTCCCATGCTGCCGCGAGTCCCAACGCCACTGCGCAGGCCAGTTGGCAAAAACGACGCGCGCTATAATGACATTCCCAATACGATCTTAACGCCCATTCAATAAACCTTAGGGTTCGTTCAAAATTAACTTGGGTGGCACGGTCAGGAGACCGGCCATAGCAAACTCAAAAGTTATTAACGAGCGAACCCTTAAGCAATCGTTCGTTAATAACATAGTGATTTAGTACAATTCTCGGCACCAGGAAATATGTCAAAGAGGTG
>JACSRF010000411.1 GCA_014879875.1 Anaerolinea sp. | reverse complement strand
GTTTAGTCAGGTGAACGGGATGCTTCCCCGTTCGACTTCGCTCAGGGCCGAAGACAGCCTGCCCTGAGCTTGTCGAAGGGTTCAGCATGACGCTTTTCATTTATAAAGGACATTTGGACAGCCATTGACACCGGTTGAAACCGGCGTCTGAGACACAAAACCCGTTAAAACGGGTTGGGGAGTGTCGCCCCAACGTGCTTCAGCACGTTTTTTGTCTCAGCCTGGGAATTCATTCCCAAGTATGACACGACCTCTGGTAAGTTAAAAACTGCAAAGATGGTACACTCAGGTATAATGAGACAACCGTACCAGACGCGCCGCCTGGTTGAAGCGCCTGGCATCTTGAGGACTGAAAAGCTGTAAAGAGGAAAAACTGATGAAAGCATTTGTGACAGGTGGAACAGGATTTTTAGGGCGTCACCTGATTCGCCAACTCATTGAGAAAGGGTACGAAGTTCATGCGCTGGCGCGCTCGGCGGAAGGACAGGCCGTGGTGACGGCCCTGGGCGCGGCGCCTGTTAGCGGCGACATCACCGACGCCGAATCCATGCGCGAGGGTATGGTGGGCAGTGACGTTGTTTTCCACCTGGCAGCCTGGTATAAGCTGGGCGCGCCAGATTGGATGAAGGCGGAAGCGATCAATGTCGGCGGCACGCGCAAGACGCTGCGCCTGGCGCACGAACTAGGCGTTCCCAAAATCGTCTACACCAGTACCGTTGCCGTCTTTGGCGATACGCATGGCGAACTGGTGGATGAATCGTATTACAAAGCCGGCCCCTTCGTCAGCGAATATGATCGCACCAAATGGTTAGCGCACTACAAAGTCGCCTTACCGCTTATCGCAAAAGGGGCGCCAATCATTATTGTGATGCCCGGTGGTATCTATGGCCCCGGCGACACAAGTATCATTGCGGACATGATGCGCTTTTTCTATCGTGGCGCGCCGGCGCTGCCGGGGCCGTCCACGACGTTGACGTATGCGCATGTGGATGACGTGGCTGCCGGGCATATTATGGCGGCCGAAAAAGGCAAGATTGGCGAAAGCTATATTCTGGCCGGCCCGGCCATTCCGATGGGCGAGATGTTTGATTTTTGGGCTTACCTGACGGGAAAACGCGCCCCCTTGCTGCGTATTCCGGCGTCATTGTTGAAACCATCTGCACCGGTGATGGGTAATGTGGCCGTCGTGGTCAATCTGCCCCCTATGTTCAGCGAAGAGGCAACGGCCGCTTTGGGCGCAACGTATATGGCGCGTTCTGATAAAGCACGGGCGCAGTTAGGTTGGGAGACACGGCCGTTACAAACCGGTATGCTGGACACGTTTGCCTGGATTGCAGAAACAGAAGCGCAGCGCGCATTGGAACAACAACCAGAGCGGGAAAAACGACTGGCCGTTATCGCCCTGGCCGCCGCCTTCCTTCTTTTCCTGTATTGGGTAGGTTGGCGCAAACAGCGAAAATCGTAGGGAACCGTTCCCCCTCCCCCGTAGGTTGAGCGTTCGACTGAGCTTACGCCGAAGTCTTGTCAAAACCGGTCCCCTCTTCGACAAGTTCAGGGGGCAGGGGGTGAATGATTACGACACGCAAAACAGGCAGAGACCTCACGATCCTGCCTGTTTTGTTTTGGCCCCGGGACAACGGGGGAGATCCTTGTTAGCTGCGACGAATAGGTGGCTGCTGTCGCGCGATAACCCGCTGCCGGATTGGCTGACGATGACTGTCTTGCCAAAACAACCAGGTAAACCCCAGAGATAGAACAAACGCCCAAGATAACCAGATCATAATAATCTCCCTAAATAGATTTAATATGACAGATTTTAGACCAGATGCAAATAGGCCATTGTGACTATATAAGCCACGTGAAACGTGATGGTCCCTGATCACGCTTCACCAGTCGGCCACAACAAGCGCCTTATACGGGGGGTTTGTCGAGCGGTGGAGCGACAGCTAAAAAGTCATGGACAAACCGCTGCCCATAGCTGTCTAACAAGGCTTCAATTCGCTGCGCATCGGCCGCGGCGACAACCAGCCCGGCGTGCTGCTTTTTGTGTACACGGTAGACAACCTCTGGGTCCTGATAACCGGATAGGTCAGGCCATTCTTGCCGTGCCAGGCAAATTAAAACACCGGCATAGTCGCCTTTGTCGGTGGGAATTTGGTAAGGCTCGCCGCGCACTTGCGCCGCTTCCATTTTGGCCCACTCTGCCCATAAATTGACGCCGGTGGCGGCTTCCACCAATTGTTCAATATTGGCGCCGCCAACACGAGCGGCCGTTTCCACAAAATAGAATTGACCATCGGCTGCTCCTTGCAAAAATTCTGTGTGCGCCACGCCATACGTCAGGCCAAATGCTTGCAGCAGTTGTTGGTTCAAGGAGAGCAGCGCTTGCCCGGTGGCGGACGTTGCCGGCAGCCGCCGGGTGATGAAGACCCCTCCTTCATGGGCGACGCTCATGGGTGGACGGCCGTATTGATGCGGAACGGCAAAGACAACGTTTCCGGCGGCGACAATCGCATCCACGTGGTACACGTCGCCGGTGATAAACTGTTCCAGGAGAAAGAAGGATTGTTCATCTCCCAATTGGTCCAGCCAGCGCCACACTTCTTCGCTGTGATGCACCTTTTTGATGCCCATTGCGCCGGCTTCAGAACGGGGTTTTAGCAGCCAGGGTGGCGGCACACGCGCCATAAAGTCGCGCAGCCGATCATAGTTGAATACGGGCGTAAAGGCAGGGACCAACATGCCGCTGGCTTGCGCCTGCATCCGCATGGCTAACTTGTCGCGGAAGAAACGGCTGGTTGATTCGTTTAAGCCGCCCAGGCGCAAATGTTCACGCAGGTAAGCGGCCGTTTCCACGTCGTAATCATCCAAAGGCACAAGGCGATCTATGGCCTCGCCGCGCATCAAATAGCTCACTGCATAGAGAACGTCTGGCCGTTTGCGCAAATCGGGCATGTAAAAGACCTGATCAATGCTGTCCCAGGGCCACGGCTCTTCCTTTAATTTTTCTCTGGTCAGCAGCAGCACGCGGGCGCCGGCAGCTTTAGCGGCCGTCAGAAAAGTGGTTCCTTTGTAATAGCTGGCCAGGCATAAAATGGTCACAGCGGGCGTTTCTCTCATCTGCTCACGATCTCCTGTTTATCGAAGTAACAAGATGAACACCGTAATGATAACGGCAATGGTCAGGATGATAAAGCTTAAAATTAATAAGAGAACCATCCAGTCAAGGTCTTGTCGCGCGGCCACAGTTTCATGCTGGCTTGGCGCCGGCGGCGGAATCTCATAAGGCGTTGTTTCCAGGTGCGGGGTCCCAGGCGTCAGGTCTGGCGCCAGGTCTTCCAACATAGCTGCGGTTAACTCAACGTCTTCCAGGTCTTCAATCGCATTGGAAAGAAAAGCGACCAGGTCGTTATTCAGTTGTGTCGCGGCGGGAGGGGGAGGAACGGCCGTCAGCGATTGCTTCTCATCACCTGTCCCCATCTCGGCTTGAACTTCCGGTGGCGCAATTCGCTGCACCCATACCGGCAGTTCAGCCTGGGCAAGCTGCGCCGCTTCCGAACGTTTCTTAATATCTGCCAAAATAGGCGTCAAGGCTGTGCGCCCTGTTGGTTTGGGTTCCGCTGTTTGTGAGAGAGGTTCGGTCTCAATCACTTCCACATCCCGCGCCAGCAAATAGTATTCCGCTCGATGCGTATCAAAAATCAGATGACCACCGGCGCGAATTCTATCTCCGTCACGTACCTGGGTTTCAGCGGCGACGCGAGTACCCAACAGGCAGCGTAAGCGATACTCATCTTCTTGTATATCAAGCCACACAGTGGGCGTTGACTCATCCTGTGGTGGCGTTGGCAGCGCCGAACGAACATCAATTACATGCCCCACAACAAATACCAGACCTAAAGGCAGTTCCGCCGGAAGCTGCAATGCCAGGCGATTATTCAGGCGACTTATCGAGATATCCATACACGATCACCATTCTACAGAAATCAGGGTCCTTAGGGTTTCGCGTGATTGGGCGTGAAACGCGAAATTTTTCTGGTCACGTATCCCATTTCACACCTCACGAGTTGTTAACCACCGAAATGCTCAGATAGCCAGGAATCATTTCACGATGGTTTTTTATTATACCCCATATAGAATCAACTGCTTAAATAGTTTGACACGGTTTCTGATAGGCGCTATTGTTCTTGATACCCATTTTCAGGAGAAATTTCATGACATCCATCACCCCCCGGCAGCGCATTACGGCCGCCTTGTTTTTGTCCCAGAGTTTGTTTTCGGCAGCGATGATTGCCGCGTTTACGGTGACGCCGATTTTAGCCGCACAATTGAGCGGCAGCGACCGCAATGCCGGTGTGCCCAGCACCTTCAGTCTGGTGGGGCGCGCGTTGGCGGCTTATCCCATTGGCTGGCTGATGGGCCGTGTTGGCCGCCGGATGGCGCTGTCGCTGGGATATGGCCTGGCTGTCGTGGGGATGGTGATGACGGCCTGGGGGGTGATGGTCAGCTCTTACAGTTGGTTTTTGCTGGGGGTAACGCTGTTTGGTATGGGTCGTGGGGCCAGCGAACAGAGCCGTTACGTGGCGGCGGAGGTGCAACCGTTGGCGCGGCGGGCAAAGGCGATTGGGCTGATTGTGTTTGCGGGGACGGTGGGCGCAGTGGGGGGACCGCTGTTGGTGCAGCCATCCGAACAATTGTTGACGACGTTTGGTCAGGAAGGGATGGCGGGACCGTTTGTGTTGGGGGCGCTTTTAACGCTGGTGGCTTATTTGTTGGTGCTGACGCTGCTGCGCCCAGACCCGAAGGTGTTGAGCCAGGAATTTTCAGAGCTGGAGAACGGGGCGGCTGATGGAAACGGCCGTCCGCTGTGGCAAATTTTCGCGCTGCCGCCGGTGCTGCTGGCGGTGGCGGCCATGACCATTGGGCAGTTGGTGATGACGCTGATCATGGTGATCACGCCGCTGTATATGGATCAACACGCCCATTCGACGCAGGCCATTTCGTGGGTGATTATGGCGCATACGTTGGGTATGTTTGGCCTGTCGAGTGTGACGGGGTGGCTGATTGATCGCTACGGCCGTATCACGCTGATTATCGTGGGGGCGGCTGTACTCATTTTATCCAGCATTCTCACACCGCTCAGCGCGGCGCTCATTCCTCTGATCATCGCCCTCTTCCTCCTGGGGTTGGGTTGGAATTTCTGCTTTGTTGCCGGGTCATCATTGCTGTCTGACTCGCTTAGCGGCGCCGAGAAGGGACGGACACAAGGGGCGGGGGATGTGGTCGTGGCGCTGGCTTCGGGCGCGGGCAGCCTGGGCACAGGAGCCATTTTCGCCAACGGGGGCATGGTCGCCATCAGTGGTGTAGGGCTGGCGTTTTCGTTACTGCTGATGGCGCTGTTCGTCTGGTCTGGCTGGTCGCGGCGCCCGGCGCTGCTTTCACCTAAGTAACTGTCCAAAAATTACGTGGCGCAGCCTGGCGCAATCTCCAAGATTGCGCCAGGCTAAAAAACGGGATGCTATTTTTGGACGCGCACTAAGCCACCGGCACAGTAAAGTAAAAGGTCGTTCCCTGGCGGTACTGGCTTTCAAACCAGATACGGCCGTGATGCAGTTCCACCAAACTTTTGGTAATGCTCAAGCCGAGACCGGTACCGGGTGATTTGCGCGCTTCTTCATCATCTACGCGGGTGAATTTGTCAAAAATGGTTGACTGCGCTTCGTCAGGAATACCCAGCCCGTTATCAGCGATAGCAATCTGGATCATGGGCTGCGCCGTCTCCGCATCCTGACCATCCAAAATCAGATGGGCATCAATAGCGATACGGCCGTTTTCCGGCGTATATTTGTAGGCATTGCTCACCAGATTGGTCACTACCTGGACGAGGCGAACGCGGTCGCCATAAATGAGGGGTAAATCGTCAGGCACAGCCAGCGTCAGCGTTTGCGCCTTGGCTTCAATTTGACCGCGCGTAGATTGCACCACTTCCTCGACAATTTCAGCGAGGGACAGAGGGGACAGTTCCAACGACAAGTGCCCAGACTCAATCCGCGAAATATCTGTCAGGTCGGAAACCAGCCGCGCCATTCGATCCACATTGGAACGGACCGTGCCCAAGAATTTGGTTTGCATCTCATTGATCGGGCCAAAGCTGCCTGCCAGCAATAAATCAGCATAGCCCTTGATAGATGTCATCGGGATTTTTAATTCATGCGAGACAAAAGAGACGAATTCCGTCTTGGCCAGATCGGCGGCCTGCACGGCCATGTACATATTCGCGTTGGTAATAGCCAGCGCCGCGTGATCGCCCAAACGATTGAGGAATGTGAGCACGGACGCCGACCACTGCCGGGGCGCGTCATTTTCCATGACAATCATGGCGACGACGTTTGTTCCACGAGAGACGGGCACGGCAATTTGGCTTTGCGTCCCTACCCGCAGCTCAGCGCTTGTTGCGGCGGACAGGTATTCTGCCTTGCGACTTTGTAATGCCCTCTGCACGACCGGAAGCGCATCTGGGATGAAGCCGCTGCTGTCGGGCGTGAAGGGCTGCGGGTAGCCTTGAGAGACCAGGATGTGGACACGGCCGTTTTCCACCTGCCCCATCCATCCGGCCTGATCACCACCATAGCGCAGCGCCCAACCCAGGGTAATCTCCATGGCGCGCTTCACGTCCAGGGTCGCGTTCAGTTCGCGGTCAATCTCTTGCATGATGGCCATTTCGGCAAAGTGCGCTTTTTCCGCATCACGCAGCCGCTTCTTTTCCAGGCTGGCGCTAATGCGCGCTTTGAGCAGCAGCGTGTTGTATGGTTTCGGCAGATAATCTTCCGCACCTAATTCGATGCAGCGAACAATGCTGTCCAGGTCATCGGCCGCAGAAATGACAATGACGGGAATGTCACGCCATTCCAGGTTCGCTTTGAGATGTTCTAGCACCTGGAAGCCATTCATTTCCGGCATCATGATGTCCAGCAAAATGAGGTCAAACGCGCGCTGGCGCATCTGTTGCAGCGCAATCAACCCATTTTCGGCGACGGCCGTTGCATACCCTTGCCGCTTCAGGTGGCGCGTCAGAATATCACGATTCATTTCGTTGTCGTCAACAATGAGTACCAAAGCTCGCTCCACGTCCATGTTGTTGAAAACCCTACTTATTTGCCACAGATTGACCAACCAGGAGCGCGTCAATCTGTTGTACCAACTTTTTGAATTCTACCGGTTTGGTTGTGTAATCATCACAACCGGCAGCCAGACACTTTTGCCGGTCTCCAGACATGGCGTGGGCGGTCTGGGCAATAATCGGGATGTGTTGTGTCGCCGCATCGGCCTTAAGTTCACGGGTAGCCGCCCAGCCATCCTTGACCGGTAAACTCATGTCCATGAGAATGAGATCCGGCATTTCAGCATGAGCCTTGTCAACACCTTCGACGCCATCGGCAGCCATGACGACCTCAAATCCATGCCGTTGCAAACGGCGCGAGAGCATGTCTCGATTCATTTCGTTATCTTCGACCAATAATATTTTGGGCATGAGCCTTGCTATTGCTCCTGCTTGCGCTGCTGTTGGCGCACACAAGCGATCACCAGGTCGGCAATCTGACGCAGCAGGTTACCGCTATCATAATGGCTTTTTTGGAGAATGCGTTCCACGTGCCCATTCAACTGGGCCTGTTCGGCTGCGGTAAGGTCTTTGGCGGTAATGACAATGACCGGAATACGGTTCCAATCAGGCTGGCGGCGTAATTCTTCTATAAATTGGAAGCCATCCATTTCAGGCATCATCAGATCGAGCAAGATGATATCAGGCACATTGTCTATCAGGCTGTCGAGGGCGATACGGCCGTTTTCAGCTTCAATTGTCTGCCAACCTTGTTTCGTCATCGTCCGGCGTAATAACTCGCGCGTAGGGGGATCGTCTTCGACAATTAATACCTTACCGGCTTCGGTGATCCCATTGATCAATTGGTAACGCTGTAACACGTCCATCATCTGCTGGCGGTTAATGGGCTTCATCAAATAGTCAGTCGCTCCCAGCGCAAAGCCTCGATATTTATCATCTACCATAGTGACAATGATCACCGGGATTTCGGCCAGGTTTGGATTTGCCTTCAAGCGTGGGAGCACAGACCAGCCATCCATATCAGGCATCAAAATATCCAGTGTAATCACGTCTGGGCGCAATTTCTCGGCTAACTGTAACCCTTCCTCACCGGTTGACGCGGTGAATACGTGAAACCCCGCTTTGCTCAACTGCCGTCGAATCAAGTCACAGACAATGGCATCATCATCAATCACCAGCACAATACCATTGTTACCCGTCTGGGGGGAGGGGACGGCCGTTTCTGCAGGCGCTTGTACCTGGGGGTCAATGCGGCGTGGGAGTTCTTCTACCACCGCTTCGGCGTGGATCGGCAAATACACCAGAAAGGTAGAGCCAGCTTCCACTTCGCTTGTCACATAAATGTCGCCGCCCATCATCTGGGTAAAATGGCGGCTGATCGTCAGCCCCAGGCCGGTGCCGCCATAGCGGCGGGTGGTGGAACTATCCGCCTGCATAAATGGCTGGAACAGTTGATTGATTTGCTCCGCGGTCATGCCAATACCCGTATCACGGATCTCAAACAGGAGCCAACTCCCTGCCCGACCATTATCCGGTAAGCGCGCTTCGCGGCGCACGCGCAGCGAAACACGTCCGCCATGGGTGAACTTTGCCGCATTGCTCAATATATTAAACAGGATCTGGCGCACCTTTGTTTTGTCCGCGTGCATAATGCCCACACTGGCAATATCCTGATCCAAGATGTTTTCATTTTTCTCCACCATCGGCCGAATAGTGGCAATGACGCTGTCTACCAGATCGGCCACCACAAATGACTCAATGTATACATTCATGCGGCCGGCTTCGATCTTCGACAGGTCCAAAATGTCATTAATAATTTCCAGGAGATGCTGCCCGGCGTGACGGATTTTGTGTAAATCTGTTACCAGGCTTTGTCCACCTAATCCCTCTGCCTCTTCTGCCAACATTTCACTATAACCGATGATCGCATTGAGCGGGGTACGCAGCTCGTGGCTCATATTTGCCAAAAAAGAACTTTTGGCCTGATTGGCGGCTTCGGCTTCTTGTTGCGCTTCTTCAGCCATGCGCTGCGCTTTTTGCGCCTCTTCTGTCGTCCGTCGCAGCCGCAGTTCAGCCTGCTTGCGGTCGGTAATATCACGGGCTACGGTGCCGATGGCAATTGGTTCGCTTTTTTTGTTGCGGATGAGGGTGACAACTTGTGAGACAGGAATAGCTGTGCCATCCACATGCAGCATGGCGGATTCGCCGGACCAAATTTCGTATTTTTGCACCAGGGGGAAGATGCTGTCCATCATCTGCTGCGCAACGTTGGGCGGTTGAAAATCAGGCAGCGTGAGCTGGCTGTAATCTTCACCGAGCCGTCCCACCATGGCCATGCCGGCTGGGTTCACGTACAGAATATCGCCTTGCAGCGTCCACATCCCGACAAAATCGCTGGTTGTTTCGATAATGGTGGTTAAGCGGCTTAGTTCGGCCAGTAAGTTTTCCCGTTCTTGCTGCGCGTGTTTCCAGGCGGTGATGTTGGTCACCGTACCAATGGCTGCTGGCTGGTTGTTGTACGTGGTGGCGTGTGTATTTAAGTTGACGGCGATGCGTGTACTGCCATCTCGATGTAAGAGATCAATCTCGTAGTTAGTGGGAAACTCTTGGGGCGTGGCTGGGTGAGCATACAGGTCGTGCAGCAGTTTTATGCTTTCGGGAGCAATAATGTCTTGATACGGCCGTTGTTCCAACTCCGCCGTCGTATAACCTGACATGCGTGCAAATGCCGGATTCACAAACTGCAACACGCCATGTTGCACAATAAAAACGCCATCCTGCATAGTATCTACCAGGGTGCGATACTTCGCTTCCGATTGCTGCAATGCCTGCTCGGCGCGTTTGCGGTCGGTTATATCCACCCCATACACGTTCACGTAGCCGGCAGCCATTATCGGCACAAATATGCAAGAAAAAACGCGCTCGCCACTGACATATTCCACTTCAAGACGATCTTTCACCTCCAAGACATGCGCCACTGTCTTACGCCAAAACGTCTCCCATATTACGTCAGGTTCTCGTTCTAACAAATGCTTGCCGGCAACATTTTGGTAGAGAACGCGACCATCAGCGGCAAAGCGCAGTACGACGTGAGGATTTTCATCAGGAAATGTAGCCATAATCACCAACTCAGTAGTGTGACGAAGTTTCCGCTATAACGTTCCTGTTGCATAGCGTAACTTGCATATCCAGAGAGCAATCTACGGAATATGCAAGCTGCAATACCTGGATGGCAAAAAATCAAGGACATGATCGTATATGCGATTTACAAAGATTGGAATGCCCGGATGAGTAGCATCACTATAAGGACAGCCATCATGACCAAAATAACCAGTGTCAGGTCCCAACGGGTGATTTGTATTTTTGATTTTGCCTGGGGTTGTGTACGGAGTTTACTGGGAATGGTTGGCGCAGGCGTCTCCACAGACTCGAAAACAGGGGCGATTTCTACATCCTGCGTAACAGGGGCGGCGGTTTCACCCGATTCCTGGCTAACGGGCCGTTGCAGCCAATCCGGTATTTCCGCAAGGGGTGGTTCGGGTGTACGCGCGGCTGCCGGTTCAACTACGGGAACGGCCGTAACACCTGGTTCACCATCGGCAACCATCCACGACGGCACGGTATCTCCTTCCGCCTGGCTTAATAAATCAAGGGAATCTGTGGCAACGGTGGCTGCCCGCGTCTCCGCGACCCGCGTCTCCGCGACCCGCGTCTCCGCGACCCGCGTCTCCGCGACCCGCGTCT
>JACSRF010000530.1 GCA_014879875.1 Anaerolinea sp. | reverse complement strand
TCGTCATCGGGGCAAAAGGTTCATTCTGTCAAACAAAATGAGCAAGTTGTTTAATTCTCGTTCCTTAAGATTCTCTGTAGCGCAAACTTTCCAGTTCGCCTTACATTTTTACAGGAGCTCCCACACCATGAACATCTCCCGCATTTTCTCGCTTGCCCGCCGCGTAATACGCCAGGTGCTGCGCGATCACCGTACCGTTGGCCTGATGGTTTTCGTGCCTATCTTGCTGCTGACGCTGGGGGCTGTGCTGTTCCGCGCCGACCCCGCAACTATCCCTTTGGGTGTGGTCAACGCCGACGAAGGCGTCAATCTGCCCCTGGTCGGCGAACTGAACATGGGTGAACGGATTGTGACGGCGCTGGTCGAAGGGGGATCCTTTGACGTTGTGATGTTGACGGCCGTCGAAATCAATGACCGCCTGCGTGATGGAACTGTACAGGGGGCGCTGATACTGCCCGCCGATTTCACGACAACCTTCCAAAAAGAGCGGCAGGCAGAACTAGACCTGCGGCTGGAAGGCTCCAACCCAACGCGCAGCATGATGATCAAGGGGCGGGTTACGGAGGCGGCGATGAAGGCGCTGGCCGGGTTGGCCTCATCGGGATTGGGCATGAGGGAGCAAACGGCCGCCACGCCAGACCTACCGGTGACGGTAACGGCCGTTTACCTTTTCGCTGGCGAACAATTTGACGCCATGGATTACATCGCCCCGGTGTACATCGCCTTGTTAGCCATGTTCTTCGTCTTTCTACTCACCTGCGTCTCCTTTTTACGCGAACGGTCGCAGGGGACGATGGAACGACTGCTGGCGACGCCGGCGACGCGGCTAGAAATTGTATTAGGCTACATGGTGGGGCTGGGGCTTTTTGCCCTGGCGCAGGTCAGCATCATCCTCTTCTTCACCATTTGGGTGCTGAAAATCCATTACCTGGGCAGCCTGGGATTGCTCTTTGTGGTGGTGGTCTTGCTGGCGCTGGTGGGGGTCAGCATGGGGATGTTGGCCTCTGCCTTTGCGCGCAACGAGTTCCAGGTGGTGCAGTTCATTCCCCTGCTCATCTTCCCCCAGGTATTGTTAGGGGGGACGGCCTGGGCGGTGGAGGAAATGCCCGCATTTTTACAACCATTTGCCTACATCTTGCCCCTCACCTACGCTAACTGGGCGCTGCGCGACATCATGCTCAAAGGATTTGGCCTGGCCGACATCTGGCCCAATTTGCTGGCGCTGCTCCTTTTCGTCATCATCCTCACCGGCCTGGGCGCGCTAACCATGCGCCGCGAAGTGGCTTAAAGCGCGCACTTATTTACACGCCCATGTTCACTGTCCGTCTTACAACAACGCCCCTTGTTTCAAATACTCATCTGGCTTGACGGAAATGCTCTGGCTGGCGCTGTCTGTGCCCATGCTGATGCCGTAGATGGTTTGCGCCGCCTGCACCGTGCCGCGATTGTGGGTGATGACGATGAACTGCGAGTTCAGGCTCAGTTCGCGCAGCAGATCGCGAAAGCGATTGACGTTCGCCTCGTCCAGCGCCGCGTCCACTTCATCCATGACGCAGAAAGGGGTGGGCGACACTTTGAGCAGGCTGAAGATGAGGGCCGCGCCCGTTAACGAGCGTTCGCCGCCGGAAAGCAGCCCCAGCCCTTGTTCGCGCCGGTTGGGCAACTGCGCGATGATGTCCACGCCGCTGACGGTGAGGTCGTCGGGGTCGGTGAGCAGCAGCCGGGCGGAACCGCCGCCAAAAAGTTGTTCAAATGTTTTGCCAAAAATGACGTTCACCTCGGCTACCGTTTTGGCGAAGGCGTTGGAAGTCAGTTCATCCAGTTCGGCGATGACTTCGCGCAATTGACGCTCTGTTTCATTCAAGTCTGCAACTTGCTGCGTGAGGAAGTCGAACCGTTCCTGGGTTGTTTCGTACTCTTCGGGCGCGTCCGGGTTGATGGCGCCCATGCGCTGCAACTGCCCCCGGTAATTGTGAATGCTCTCCTCAATGTCGCCGGGCAGTTCGGTGACAACCGGCAGTTCTTCCACAAAATCGCCCATCGGCAGGGGGGTTGGTCCGGTTTGCGCATCGTCGTAGGTGAGGGCGACAATGCCCAGGTCGGCCTTGATGCGCTCTTGCAGCCCTTCGACCTGGTTTTCTTCTTGGGAGCGTTTGACCTGCGCCTGGGTGTATTGGGTTTCCAGTTCCAGGGTGCGTCGCTGGATGGCGGCCATTTCTTCCTCAAACTGGCGCATTTCCTGGCGATAGGCGGCCAGTTGTTCGCGCGCCGGCTGCAAAGAAGCTTCAAGTTGGTCGAGGCGCGTTTGTAACTGTTGGCGCGTTTGCTCTTCCTGGTTGAGGTTGGCCTGTTCTTGCTGTTGTTGCAGCGCTGCGCGCCGTTCACGCAAACGGCCGATTTGCGTTTCGACCTGGTTGAGGGTGGCGCGGCGACTGTCCACGACGGCCTGCCGCCCGGCAACGATGGTCTGCGCGGCAGCGCTGGTTTGCTGCAAGGCGAGGCGCTGTTGTTTGGCTTCGTTGATGGGCAGGGCATTGAGTTGGGCATGGGCGTGGGCAACGGCCGTTTCCCCCCTTTCCACCTCCTGCCGATACGCTGCAATCGCTTTTTCCGCATCCTCCACCCGCTGCGCCAGCCGGGACAACTCTTGCTGGCGAGTTTCAGCCTGGCGCGCGCTGGCCGCCTGCCGCTGCTGCAAAAAGGTTTGCCGCTGCCGCGCATTGTCCAGGCTGCGCTGCGCCTGCGCCACGCGCTGTCCCGCCTCATTTTCCAGCCGCCCCAGCCGCCGCTCCTCCTCTTGCAGGTCGTCCACCTGATTTTGCTGCCCTTGAATCGCTTCATTTAACTGCCCTAACGCATTTTCCAGGCCAGCGACTTCATCCTTCATCCTTCCTAATTCTTCCTGACTTTCCCGCCATTCCTGTTCGCGGGCAAGCACGTTGTTTTGCCCATGCCGGCCGCCCGTTTCCACCAGGCCGCCGGCGCGAACGACCAGCCCATCGGGGGCGACGGCCGTCCCGCCGGGAGGCAGTTGGCGCGCCAGGCGGTAAGCGGCCTGGGCGTCTGTCACCAGCAGCACGCGCCCTAACAGCAGTTGGGCTAACGGCTCCGCGTCGGGCTGGACGGTGACGTGGTCGCTGGCCCAACCGATGACGGCCGTATCCTGCGGCGGGGCAATTGGTTCTGGCGGCTGCAAATCGGCCAGGGCGGCGGCCGTGAGGGGCTGCTGCTGGCTGCCGTTGAGCGCCTGCCACAACGCCTGGGCGTCGGGCAGGAGGAGGGTGGTGAGACGGGTGGCGAGGGCGGCGGCGACGGCCGTTTGGCGCGCGGGCGGAATGGTGAGAAAAGCGGCGAATTGACCGAGAATGGGCACGCCTTTGCCCACTTTAACCGCTTTGCTGCGCATCTGGTCAAGCATTTCGACGCGGGTTTCCAGCCGCGCCACTTCTTTTTGTCGCTGTGTCAGGTCACGGCTTTGGTCGGCGTAGTCACGGCGCAAATTTTTCAGGTCGCGGATGCGCGTTTGGCGCTGTTCTTGCAGGTCGCCCCGTGTTTGGCGCAGTTCTTCCACACGCGCCTGCGCCGCCTGGGCAGCGGCCGTCGCTTTTTCCATCTCCCCCACCACCTGCGCCAATTCCGCCGCTAACCCCTCTCCCTCATCTTCCTTTCCCCTTCTGCTTTCTTCCTTTTGTAGCTCCTCCAGCCGTTCGCGCAGTTGGCTTAACTGTCCTTCCGCTTGCGCCAATTTGTTCTGGCTGGCGCGCTGCTGCTGCTCTGCCTCCCGCGCGGCGTTTTGCCAGCGGTTAATTTCCGCTTGCTGCGCCTGGAAACTGCTGTTGAACTGGCGCAGTTCCAGTTGGTTAGCTTCCAGGCTGGACTGGGCGGTGGTGAGTTCGGCGACGGCCGTTTCCAGCTCGGCGGCGGCGCGTTGGCGCTGCGCCTCCAACTGGGGCAGCTCTTGCTCCGTTTCCGCCAATTGGCGGCGCAGCGCGTGCTGTCGCTCTTGCAAAATGGCGACTTCGCGGCGGGCGCGTTCCAATTGGTCGCGGACATCGTCGCGCTGCGTCTGAATTTCCTGGCTGTGCTGTTGGCGGCGGTTGATGCGTTGGCGCAGGTCGTTCATGGCTTCTTGCTGCACCAGCAGGCGGCGGCGGCTCTCTTGCCAGACGGTTTCGGTGGAGACGGCCGTTTCCCGCGCCACGCGCAGCTTTTCTTTAGCTTGTTCCCATTTGTAGCCATACCAGATGCGCAGCAGGTGACGCAGGTCGGCCATGACTTGCTCATGGTTGCGCGCGCGGGTTGCCTGCCGTTTCAGCGACGCCAGGCGCGGCTGAATTTCGGCGAGAATGTCGTGGACGCGCTGCAAATTGCGTTGGGTTTCTTCAAACTGGCGTAAGGTGGCGGCGCGTTTGAGCTTGTAATGGTTGATGCCGGCGGCCTCTTCAAAGAGGGCGCGCCGTTCTTCGGCGCGCAGCGAGAGCGCCTGGTCAATGAGGCCCTGCCCGATGATGGTGTAGGTTCGTTCGGAGAGGCCGCTGGTAGCCAGCAAGTCCGTAATATCTTTGAGACGTACTTTTTGACCGTTAAGCAAATATTCATTTTCGCCAGAATGGTAAGCGCGACGGCCGATTTCCACTTCGGTATAGGCGATGGGCAGCCAATTGTCGCTGTTGTCCAGGGTGAGTAAGACCTGGGCCATGCCGGCGCGCGGGCGGCTCTGGCTGCCGGCAAAAATCATGTCGGTGGTGCGTTTGCCGCGCAGCGTCCCGTAACTTTGCTCGCCAAGCACCCAGCGCAAGGCGTCGGCGACGTTACTTTTGCCACTGCCGTTGGGGCCGACAATGGCTGTGATGCCGTCGTCGAAGATAAATTCTGTTTTGCTGGCAAAGGTTTTGTACCCTTGCAAAATGAGTCGTTTTAATTTCATAGGTTTTATTGTCGCGCAATCATCTCAATCATGATGGCCTACGCGATTAAGAAAATCGCGTTACATATTATAGCGGCGGGCAGTATAGTGATAACCGGTTTATCTGACAACTGTGTGAAAATTCACCACATTCTGTTTTTCTCTGACGAATTTGAACCATATAATAGCAGATGTTATAAACCTGCGTTTATATCGTTGCATGATAAGAAAGATGCCCGGCGTAAAAAGAGAGTCGCCCGGCGCTTTCTTAAGTGCCGGGCATCTGAGTAAAACGTGATCACGCAATATGAATTAGAACGAGCAATTGAAGCAATCGAACAACATCGGGCAGTGCTGGGCGCGCAGGTGGCGGATACGGCCGTTGCCGCCCTGCGTGAAAAGCTGGCTTCTTTGCTGGAGATGGCTGATGATGCGTACAAACAGATCACGGTGCTGGTGGCTGATTTGTCTGGCTTCACGGTGATGTCGGAACTACTGGATGCGGAACGTGTCCGTGATCTGATGAATGCGATGTGGCAGCGTTTGGATCACGTCATCACCATGTGGGGTGGGGTGGTGGACAAACACCTGGGCGATGGCGTGATCGCCCTGTTTGGTCTGGCTGAGGGCGAAGAAGATGTCGCGGAAAGGGCGGTGCAGGCCGCATTGGATATGCAGTTGGAACTGTCTGTGCTCAATGAGCGGATTCAGCAGCTTGATTACGGGCAATTTGGCTGGCGTTTACGGCAGCGTCGGCTGCAAATGCGCATTGGCGTCCATGCTGGCCCGGTGTATTGGGGACACGTGGGCAGCAGTGATGCGTATACGGCCGTTGGCGATACAGTGACGATTGCGCAGCAGTTGGAATCGTTAGCGCCGTTGGGGGGGACGCTCATTGGCGAAGCGGTTTATGATCAGGTGACAGAGTTATTTCAAGTGCGGCCGCTGCCCCCGGTTACTGTCACCGCCCAGCCTCTGCCACTGCCTGTTTATGTGGTTGAGCGTGAACGCCCGGTCGCTTTTGGTCAACGCACAGAGCGACGCGAGATGCAAACACACCTGATCGGGCGCGATCTGGCCTTGATGGAATTGCAGCAATTGGTGCAGGCGACGCTTGACGGCGGCTTTGGGCAGCTGATCACCGTCATTGGCGACGTTGGCGTGGGTAAATCTCGTTTGCTGCGCGAGCTGCTGCCGCTGCTGCAAATGGGGGGGGATGTGGCGGTGTGGCCCGGCCGTGTCCAGCCAGAATTGACGCACTTGCCCTATGCGCTGCTGCGTGACATGTTGGCGCAGCAGTTTGGCATTCGCCGCTGGCAGTATGGGCGCGTGGCGCATGAAAAGCTGCTGCGTGGCCTGGCGACGTTGTTCCCGCCCGAAGAGGCTGAACACCTGGTGCGACAGTTAGGCCCATTTTTGGCTTTAACCGATGCGGTCGCCGCGATCCCGCAAGAAGTAGGGTTTGCGGCCATGGCGGCTGTGTTAACGGCCGCAGCCCGGTTACGTCCAACTCTGTTAATTTTAGACGACGTACAGGATGCTGATGCCGATTCGTTGGCGCTGGTGGAATATCTGGCCGAAGTCTGCGAGGACATTCCCCTGATTCTAATCATTCTGGCCCGCCCCAGGTTGGCGCAGCGCCACGCTGCCTGGCCGCAGCTTTCCTGGCCGGTGGAAACGGTGCGCCTGTCTCCGCTTACTTCCATTGATGCTCGTCATTTGCTGCACGATCTGCTGCAAGATATACCTGTTTTGCCGCAAGTTGCGCTGGACATGGTTGTGGCGGCGACCCAGGGCAACCCCCTGTTTATCATGGAATTGGTAACGTATCTGGCCGCGCATGACGTCATCGAACGGAGCGCCGAAGCCAGGCGTATTCATTTGGGACGGCTGCAAACAGTTGCCGTGCCGGCGACGCTGCGTGGTTTGTTTTGGGCGCAGTTTAACCAACTGAAGCCAGAAGAACGTCAGGTTTTGCAACTGGCGGCGATCATTGGCCCTGTGTTTTGGGATGGCGCGCTGCAAGCTTGCACGACAGAAAATATAGCCCCTTTCTTATATGTTCTGGGACAGCGCGGCATTGTGCGTTTGCGCTATGGTTCTTATGTTGCCAGGTGGCAAGAATATGAATTTCAGCATGATTGGTGGCATACAATTGCTTATGAGAGCGCGCCGCCATCACTGCGTGCATCTGTCCACCGGCAGGCAGCCGCTTGGTTGTTGGCGCAAACGGACAATCTGTTCCCCCGCTTATCTTTGTTGATCGCGTGGCATCAGGAACGGGGTGCAACGCACAGCGCCGCCCACAGAGAACGGTAAACAAATAGTATGGCTGATACAAGTGGCGACTTTACCCTGGAACGCGCACAGCTTGAAGAAGCGATCTCTGTTTTGTCGCAACAACCGGCGCCGCTCGACGCTGGGGTAATGCAAACTGTGCTGGCCGTGCTGCGTGAAAAATTGGAGTCGCTGCGCCAGGCCGACGCGCCCCGCGCCACGCAGCGCAAGCAGGTGACGACGTTGTTTGCCAATCTGTCTGGATTCACCTGGGTTGCCGAGATGATGCTTGATACCCGGACGTTGAACATGATGAACCTGTTATGGAGCCAGTTAGACATGGCGATCAAGGAGCATGGGGGTGTGGTTGATAAACACCTGGGTGATGGGGTGATGGGGCTGTTTGGCGTGCTGGTGGCCCATGAAGATGATCCGGCGCGCGCCATTCGGGCGGCGCTGATGATGCGTGCCCTGTTGAGTAACTTTTTGCAAGACCTGGCAGAAGCGCCTACCGCAGCCATCAATATGGGTGAGGCAGATGTGACCTGGTATCAACGGCTGCGCGATTTGCAACTGCGGGTGGGGGTCAATACAGGCCCGGTTTTGTTAGGGCAGGTGGGGACGAGCCAGGAATATACGGCTATTGGCGATGCGGTGAATGTGGGGCGACGTTTGGAACAGGCGGCGCCACCGGGGGGGATTTTGATCTCGCACGAAACGTATATGCAGGTGCAGGGTCTGTTTGAACTGGAGCCGATTGGCCCCATTGCGGTGAAGGGGCGTACCGACCCGATTACGGCTTACCTGGTGTTGGGGGCGAAGCCGCGTCTGTTGCGGGCGCCGGGGCGGGGTGTAGAAGGGGTAGAGACGCAAATGGTGGGCCGTGACGCTGAATTGCAGCAATTACAGGGGATGGTGCAGCGGATGACGCAGACGCGCCAGGGGCAAGTTGTCACGGTGTCGGGCGAAGCGGGCGTAGGAAAGTCGCGCCTGGTGCATGAGTTTACGCGCTGGCTGCGGGATTGGGGCGCGCAAGATGTGGTGGTGTTGAAAGGGTGCGCGGAACCGGAAGAACGGCCGTTGCCCTTCGCCCTGATTCGTGACCTGTTTACCGCACAGTTTGATATTCGTGACAATGATCGCGCGGTGGTGGCTGAGGAGAAATTTGTGAATGGGATAGGGCAGTTTATGGCGCAGCCGGCGGCGGATGTGCGCCAGCGCGCCCGTGTCATTAGCCAGTTGATTGGGCTGAGCGCAGTTTACGCCCCCATGCACCATGACACGGAACCGCTGCAACTGCGCGAACGGGCGTTTCGTTATGTGACCGAACTGTTTGTGGCGATGACGGCCGTTAACAAAGCGGCCGTGCTCATTCTCGAAGATATTCATTGGGCAGACGTGGAATCGCTGCGGCTGGTGGCGTATTTGCAGCAGGTTTGCCACCATGAACCGCTGTTGATTGTCAACCTGGCGCGTCCAACCTTGTTTGAACGTGAACCGGACTGGTTTGCCAACGGGAACGGGCATCGGCATGTGGAGATACGGCCGTTAGCGGAAGCGGAGAGTTACCAATTGGTGCAAAACATCTTGCGCAAGCTGCCGGAAATCCCGGATGACCTGGTGCGTTTGATTGTCGAACGCGCCGAAGGTAACCCGTTTTACGTCGAAGAAATGGTCAAAATTTTGATCGAAGATGGGCTGATCATCCCTGAACAAACGGCGTGGCGTTTACAACCCAAGCGCCTGACACGAGTGCGCGTGCCCCCGACCCTGACCGGTGTCTTGCAGGCGCGTCTGGATCGTCTGTCCACGTTGGAGCGCATTACCTTGCAGAAAGCTTCGGTGATCGGGCGCGAATTTTGGGATCGGGCTGTAGGCCAGATGCACGATGAGGTTGGGCGTGTGCTGAACGAGCATGAAACGTTGGTGGCTTTGCAAGCTCTGGAAAAACGCGAATTGGTTTTTCGGCGGCAAACGTCTGCCTTTGCCGGCGCGCAGGCTTATATTTTCAAACATGCCATGCTGCGTGACGTGGCTTATGAAAGTGTGCTGCTGCGGCAACGGCCGTTGTACCACCGGCAGGCGGCCGATTGGCTGGTGGCGGAGAGCGGCGAACGTGTGGCTGAATACGCCAGCGCCATTGCCGGGCATTATGAAGCAGCGACCGAGAATATTACCGCTGCCCAGTTTTATGAAATGGCGGCCACGCAGGCGCAGGAGCGGGATAATCCACAATTGGCAATTGATTATTATCGCCAGGTGTTGGCGCTGCTGTCTGAGCACCCCGACCTGGCGGTGGAACTGCTGCGTGCGCAAGAAAAGCTGGGTGATTTGCTGAAGCTGCAAGCGCGCCTGGTGGAAGCGGCGCAAATTTACATGTTGATGCGCCACACGGCCGAATTGGATGGGGATTTAGAGGCGCAGGCGCGGGCCTGTAATGGCCTGGCGGAAATCAGCCAGCAGCAGGCCAATTACGCCAGTATGTTGGGCCACGTGGCGCAGGCAGAGCAAATCGCCTGGCTGGTGAACGCAGAACTGGAGTTAGTGCGGGCGCTGTTGTTGAAGGGCGCGGCGCACGTTGGCCTGGGGGATATGCAGGCGGCCGGCGCGGTCGCAGACCGGGCGGTGGCTTTGAGCGCCCGGCTGACAGTTCCCCGCCTGGTGACGGAGAGCCTGAGCTTCTTGTGTATGGTACACATTCGCGCGGGGCGGATGGAGGGTGCGGCCGTTTGCCGACAGCGCCTGGAAACGCAGGCCGCCCAGTTGGCGCAAGATAGGCGCCTGCGCGGCGATCTTGCGTTTAACCAGATTTCGCTGGGCGGTTTGTCCAATGCGTTGGGACAATACAGCCAGGCGGCGCGGCATTTGCTGGTTGCTTTGCGCCTTTACCGGGAAATGGGTCGGCAGGCGGCTGTGGGGAACACGCTGAACACGCTGGGAGAAACGGCGCGCTTGCAAGGGAATGCGAGCGCCGCCATGACGCTGCACCGGCAGGCATTGCAGGTTGCGGAGCTGATAGGCGACCGGTATGGGGAGCTGTTTTATCGCACAAATCTGGCGGGCGCTTATGTGCAGTTAGGGCAGTTTGCGGAGGCGGAGGCTGAATTGCAGCGGGTGATCGCCTTGTCGCAAGATGTCGCCAGGGTGGTGAACTGGATGGGGTTGGCCGAGGTGTATAGCTTCCTGGCCGTCGCTTTGTTGGGGTTGGGGGAGTTGGGCGCGGCGCGAACGGCCGTGTTGCAGGCGCGGCAGCAAGCGCAAAAAAGCCACGACACCCAATCGCTGGCGGTTACCTGGCGCATTTTAGGGCAAATTTTAGCGGCGGTGCAGGAATCAATCTGGCTTGATGAGCAAGAGTGGACGGCTGCCGCCTGTTTTGCGCAAAGTTTGCGCCTGTTGCAGCAAAGCGGACGGATGGCTATGCTGCGCGAGCAGGCATATACCTTGTGGGCCTGGGCGACGCATGAAGAGCAGCAAGGCTTGTTGGAAAAAAGCAAACAACTACAAAAACGGGCCTGGTTCATCGCCGATAGATTGAAAATCCCGCTGCCCGTCTTGAAGGTGGGCATTTAATCCATAAAGTTTGCCATTGGTCATTCTGACGGGTGTACAATTCGTACGGAAGATTGGACAAATCTTCTGAGATTTGTCCAATCTAAACGTGTAAATTATTCAAATCTCGTTCC
>JACSRF010000281.1 GCA_014879875.1 Anaerolinea sp. | reverse complement strand
CCGTGTTTTTCCCATCCGTGTTTACAAGATCGACAACTTTTTGTAGATAATGGCGCTGTTAGCGCCTAAGGGAATGGCGCTTAAATAACATATCCTTTGGAGTCGAGGCCACTATTTACCAGAGGTCGTGTCATACCCGCGACCATACCCGATGAGCGCAGCCGAACTATCGCGCTGCATTTTCAGGACAGTTCGGTAAAGAAAACGGCCGTCTCCCCCACAATCTTCTCCCACGTAAACAACGCCGCGACCTGCGCCGCGCCATGCCCCAACCGCCGCCGCAGCGGTTCGTCAGCGCGCAAAGCATGGATGGCCGCAATCAACGCCGTCGCGTCGTCGGGCGGGACGAGCCAGGCGTGCTCCCCATGCGCCAATTCCGGCGTCGGCGTGGTCGGCGTGGTCGTGATCAACGTACGGCCGTGCGCCAACACCGCCATCAACGTCCCCCGCCGCAAAGAGACCCCATCCCGATAGGGCATCACGGCCATATCGGCCGCGTGCAAAAAGGTGGAGACGCGCTCATCGGGCACAAAGCCGGTCCAATGGACCCGTTCATTCAATCCCAAAGCGGCGATCTGCCCGCGCAGCTGCGCCAGAAACGCCTGGTTGGTAGCGTCACTGCTGCCCGTTTGTCCACCAATAAAAACGAGGTGCGTCTGCGCATCCACCTGCGCCAATGCCTCAAGCAGCGTATCTGCCCCTTTGCTCTCATTGAGAAAGCCAAAATAACCGAGCAGGCAGTCGGCCGGCGTCACGCCCAATGCGGCGCGCGCGGCGGCAATTTCCTGGGCAGTGGGGGTATAGGCAGCGATGTTGCTGCCTATGGGAATCTGGCGTAAGCGGTCGGCGGTAATGCCCGCCCCGCGCAACGCCTGATAATCGGCGTGGTTGGTGACGATGACGCCATCCGCCTGTTGCGCCATGAAGGTGACGGCCGTTTGCCGCAATCGCCCCGCCTTGGGAAACAGGTACGGCACACGCAAATCGTGGAAGGTAACAACGCGCTTTGTCACGCCACGCAGCCGCCACGGCAGCAAATTGATAGCCGGGCTGCGCATGTCATACGCGGCCGCCTGGTATTGAATATTCACCAACTCCAGGCGCTGTCGAATGACCCAATCGGCAATTTGGGCCAACGCCGGCCAGCGCCAACTGCGCACAAAGGGGTAAACAGTAGCAAAGGGCAGCACGATGGGCTGTGTTAAGGCACGAACGCGGCGGTCTTGGTTTTGCGGGCGGGCAGCGCGGTCTGTGAGAATATGGACATCATGACCCAGCCGCGCCAATTCACGCGCTACCTCCTGCGTGAAAGCGCCGACGCCCCCCTGCATTGGCGGAAACTCACCCGTGATCAAGCCAATTTTCACTGATAAACCGATGTAACTATGCAGGTCATTCCTGCGCAGGCAGGAATCCATGCTTCTGGATACCCGCCTGCGCGGGTATGACATTCGAGAAATACCTGAATAAATACAAACGGATTACCGATTACCGAACACCGATTACCGACACTAACCGGGCAATGATTCGTAGGGCGATGGAATAGGATGACCGCGCCATTTGAGCAGGGAGAGGGCGTACATGCGGCGCAACGCATCAAAGTTGGCGCGGCGACGATCTTCATCTTGATCCGCAAGCTCTTCTTCGGCTTCAATTACCTTAAACAACGCTTTATCATCCAATTTATTGAGCGTCAGCAGTTCGCCATGAAAGGCAGCCGGGACCTTGCTTAACGAAGGCGGCATCCCATTGCGAATGGTTTGCAGCACCACCTCTTCAAAGGACAAGGGAGAGGCATCGGCAATTTCTTGCAGCAAGTTGTACAGGTTATCAGGCAAGTCAACGGAGATTATCTTCGTTTTCATCAATTCACCTCGTGCAGGTTACACTGTGCAAAGTTTCCAATTTTATCTGTCATATGTCAAGTGCTTTCTATCAGCTATTGACCATGACATCTGACCAGGCATTCAGTAACCCGCCGGCCGCAAACCGGATCGCAGCACGGCCCAATAAGCACGGACTCGCTGCCAACGCAACGGCCGTTTGTGCCCCAATCCACCTTTTATCAGTTCGAGCGCAAGCTGCCATCCATAATTTAACAACAGGACCAGGCGCAGCAGCAGGGTTGGCAAACGGCCGTGGTACTTACGGAAATAACGCAGTTTCGCCCGATTAAAATGAATGTGGCGGGCGGTGACAGCCTGCTCGCTGCTTTTCCCTTCATGATGCACAACTTGCGCTGCGGGTAAGTATACCACACGCCACCCGGCGCTTTTGATGCGGCGGCACCAATCCAGCTCTTCCGAATACATGAAATACGCCTCATCCATGCCGCCCACCTGCGCCGCCACCGCGCGCCGCGTCATCAGGCTGGCGCCCATCACCCAATCCACGTCGGCCGTTTCGTTGTCGGGCAAGTCTTGGGCATAGTAATAGCGCAGCAGGTGCGCCGGGGCCAGCGGTTGCAGCCAGGTGCTCTCCAACAAGCCGGTGGCGAGGGTGGGGAAACGCCGCCGTGACGATTGGATACGGCCGTCCGGGTACAACAACTGTGACCCGACCACGCCCACGTCAGGATGCTGCGCCAGGTATTGCACCATCACGTTGAGGGCGTCGCCGATAATTTGGGTGTCGGGGTTCAGCAGATAGAGGAAACGGCCGTTTGCCGCCTCTATCCCCAAATTATTCCCTCGTGGGAAACCGACATTCTCCACACAGGCAAGCAGGCGCACCCAGGGGAACTCACGCCGTACCATCGCCGCACTGTCATCTTCGGAGGCGCTGTCCACAACAATCACTTCCAGGCCCAGCATCCCCCGCCCCTGGGCAATGGATTGCAAACAGCCGCGCAGCAGGTCGCGCACGTTCCAGTTGACGATGATGATCGAGAGGTCGGGCGTCGGGCGTCGGGGCGTCGGGAGGTCGGGCGTCATAATCTGGGCATCCTGGCAAACAGGCGGAGGGCGTTCGTCGTGGTGTGTTGGGCGAAAACGGCCGTTGCCATCCCGCGCACCGCCGCCAACTTCTGCGCCACGTAAGCCACATAGGCCGGTTCATTGCGCTTACCTCGTTGCGGTTCGGGCGCCAGGAAAGGGGCATCCGTCTCTATCAAAATGCGATCCAGCGGTACTTTCGCCGCAATCGCGCGCAAATCATCCGCTTTCTTAAACGTCACCGGTCCGGTGAAGCCGAGATAAAAACCCATGTCCAATGCCGCCTGCGCCGTCTCCCAATCAGCCGAGAAGGAATGGAGCACGCCGGGGTTGTCGCGGCCGGCCAGCGGCGACGCCGCCAGCAGGCGGATCACGTCCGCGCTCGCCTCCCGATTATGGATAATCACCGGCAAATCCAGCTCCGCCGCCAGTTCCAACTGCATCGTCAAGGCGCGCTGCTGTACCGGGTGCGGCGCATCGTCCCAGTAATAATCCAGGCCGATCTCGCCAAGCGCCACCACCTTCTCCTGCCGCGCCAGGTCGCGCAGTTGGTCAATCCAGGCATCTTCCCAGACGGCCGTCGAGTTAGGATGCACCCCCACGGCCGCATACACCCCGGCGTACTGCTGCGCCAGGCGCAAGACCGCCGCGCAGTTCCCCAAATCCAACGCCGGGATGAGGATGCGCGTCACCCCGGCCACCGCCGCCCGCGCCATCACCATGTCGCGGTCAGCGTCAAACTTCTCAAAATCGAGGTGGCAATGTGTGTCAATAAGCATGTGGTAAACTGTAGCACAGGTTATTAACCTGTGTTACTCAAATTCAAAATGGTCGAATTTCAACGTGCGGCTGTTCTCGCCCACGGTGCGCAGCGTACCATCCTCAAAGCCCTGGGGGTACTGCGCTTGAATTTCTACCGTCACCTTAACCTCACAGCCAACCAGTCCGGTCAAATGCTCCAATACCTCAGCCACAATCAGCCCTATCTCGCGGTTTACTCGCTGCGGATTGACCTCCACACGGCCGTAATACTGCGTTGCCTTCTTCTCCACCGGCGGCGGCGTGATGATTTTCTCCTCCCCGGTGTCGGGTTGCGGCACGGCCGTTCCCCGCACCTCTTTCCCACCCCCTTCGGCCACTGTCACCGGCGGCGGTGGTGGCGGTTCCTGCACATGGGCAGGGTGTATCAGCAGGCTGCGCTCATCAAAATAAACTTGCCCATGCCGCCGGAAGATCAGCCCGGTGTGGTAGCCCTCTGCGCTGCTGCCGGTGGCATAGGCAAACGGCGCATCCAGGCGCGCAATCCCATCGCGCACGGCATTGAGCAACACATCCCGATCCAACAGGCGCGGGAAGTAGCAGTAGCGCGTTAGATATTCCCAGAGCGTTTTCAAGTTCACCAACCAGCCGCGCTCCTCGTTCCAGATGTATTGGTCTAGCTCCATGCGCAGCATATCGGGCGACCATTCGGTGATGAGCAGACCATCCTGCTTCAGCTTGCGCCCGGCGCGTTCATAGAAGTTGTCACTGCCGCTGATGCGGTTGGCTTGCAGCTCAATCGGCCCCAGCGGTTGTTCCTGCACCGGCGTCAGCAGCCAGGCGTAGCTCTCTTGCAGGCGAGAGCTGACCGTCTCGTCGGCTTTCTCCAGACTGTTTTTTACCTGGCGGCTTTGCTGCTTGTCCAGGTTGAGCGGTTCCTCCTCGTCTTTGATAGATTGCCAGGCGAGATAGTCGCGCACGGCCGTTAGCAGCGCCTCCATATCCCCCGCATCCGGGGCAATAAAGAGCAGCATGTTCTTGGCATACCGTTGACTGCTGCCCCGATTATTCAGGATGTCGGTCGCCGTTTGCGCGGCCGGGGTGTCGGCGACTTGCCGTTTGTAGGTTGCCTGTGGCGGCAGGACTACCACGCGCGCGCGTTCCTCGTCGGCCACGTCTCCGCTGTCGGCCGGGGCAACGTGATGGGCGGTAAAGGGGCCTTTCTTGGGGACCAGGCGCAAACGCCGTGTGATTTCCGCGTTCACTTCGTCTGGGGAGAAGCCTTGCGCGCGGTCTCGCGCCAGGCGGTTGACGGTGGGGCGAGTGTCGTACCAGGTGCGGCTGCCATCGGTGTAGAGGTAGGTCAACTGGCCGCTCAGGCGGCGCAGGGCGTCGCCGAAGATGGCCGTCGCTTCGCCGGGCTGGGCGCAGCCGAGGCGGACGCGCACCTCTTCCAGGCCGCGCACCTGTTGGCCGCCGGAGGGGGCGCTGCCCAGGAAGATAGTGCGGGCCACCCGGCGGGCGGCGGCATAGCGGCCCAATGTGGGGACTTGCCCATCCAGCAGGTAGGGCAGCGAATCGGCCCCGTCTACGTCTTTGTCGAAAACGGCCGTCCACGTCTCCGGCAAATAGCGCAGCAGTTCATTACGCACCGGAGTCGCCGCCAGAGGAATGGTGCCGGGCATGATCAGCAGCGCGGCATCGTTGCGCGTCCAAAGCTGGTGAATGACGGCGGCCATCAGCCGCAGCACCCCCCGCGTGCGCTGGAAACGTTCCAGCGTAGACCAATCCTGGTACAGTCGGTCAAACAACTCTGGGTGAATGGGGTAGGCGGCGGCCATGCGCTCGTAATACGCCCGCTCCGTCACACCGGCAGGGAACTCCCCGGCGGCGTGGCGGTACATATTGCTGAACGCCTGCAAGACGGCATCCCGCGCCGCGTAATCAATATCGCTGGCGAAGAGGCGGCGGCGCACAATCTCGAAGCTCTCGGTGGCCGTCACCGGTTTCCACACCGATTCAATACGGCCGACGATGTGCGCCAGTATTTCCAACGCCTTCTGCCCGGCCACGCCGCCCACCTCGATGTTCGATTCCGGCAGGGAGACCAGCAGCATGGAGTCGGAAGAACGGCGCACCGCTTCGGTGAGCGCCTGGATGAAGGTCATGACGGAGTCGAAGGAGCCGGCGGGCAGCCCTTCCGCGCCGTAGATGTTGCGGGCGTAGGCGATGAATTCGTCAACGATGATCAGGCAGGGGCCGAACTGTTGCAGCAGGGTGAGCAGGGTATTGGCGTTGGGGCTGACCCCTTTCTGGTCGGCAGCGGCGACCAATGCGTAGCCATCTGCTTTGCCCAGTTGATAGGCCAGTTCGCCCCAAAGGGTATGAACGGTAGCGTCGGGGTAGGCGTGTGGCTGGGCCGGATCGAGGGCGGTGCCCACCAGCACGGCGCGGTTGGCTTCGGGCAAATCTATCGCGCCGATTTGCTGGCTGAGGCGTTCGCCACCGGGGAAATCGCTGAGTTGGATATGGCCGCCCGCCAGGTGGTAGAGGGCGAGCATGGAGTGGGTTTTGCCGCCGCCGAAGGAGGTCTGGAGCTGCACGACCGGGTCGCCCCCCTGGGCGGTGAGCCGTTTGACGCCGGTGACGAGGGTGTGCAAAAGCCCTTCAGTGAGGTAGGTGCGGTGGAAGAACTCGACCGGGTCCTGGTATTCGGGTTCGGCTGTACCGGCCAACACCTGGGAGAGGTCGGCGACGAATTCGGCTTGCAGGTAACGGCCGTTAGCCACATCGCGGTGAGGGCTGACCACTTCCCGCCACGACTTGAGGCCGATGAGGGTCGTCACTTCCGGCGCTTTCAGTTCGCCGGTGTCCTTCTTCGCTTTCTTGGCCTCTTCCTCAAAGCGCAGGCGCAGCAGGTCGGCGGCGATTTTGTCCACGACGGCCGCCATCTCCGCCGCGCTGATCATTTGCAGCAGGCGTTTGGCGGTGTCGGCGACGCGGTACGCTTCGTCGTTGCTGAACGCTTTCTGATGCGCCCAATCGTTGCGCGCGGCCATCAGTTCGCTGGTGTAGCTGCGGCCGGTGTGGCCCAGTTTGTCCTGAAACACCTCATTCCAGCGCCGCCACATCAGGTTAAGGGTATTGTGCGCGTCCAGTGCTTTGATCAGGCTGGCAACGTCTTTGAAGGCGTCGCGGGGCAGTTCAAAGGCGTTGGTCGTCAGGGCGGCGTCAATCTCGCGGGCAAAATCCCCTTTGTAGACCATGCGGTACTCGCGCACGGCGTAGGGGGCCAGGCCGGCCGTTAAGGCTTCTAGGACTCGTCCAACTCGTTCTCGATTGCTGAGGGCCATATCTTTAGCTCCTGTTGTCTATTTTGGTATCGCTACTGCGACAGTATTCTTGCCAGATCATCTTCTGCTTTAGGTGGTGGCGTAAACAAGGTGTGTTCCGCCAGGTCTTCACCATCCAGGCGAATTGGCGTTGGTTTTGGATTACCCCTCTCATGCTCAATAACCCAGGTGTATCCGTCTTGCAATATGACCCCTGCCCTTCTAGCCTGACTGTATTTCTCGCTGTCGGCTACAAAATCCCTTCCAATCCAGCGGGTATGCCCTCTGACGTTGTGGCGAGCGATCTCTTGTGATTCGTACCAATCTGTCAGAGAATACTGCTTTTTGCGCGGCTGTTGTGTCGGGAATGGTTTTGCCGCCTGACGCCCTCCTGGTGGGCCGCCACGCCCGGATCGCGGCTGATGGGAGGCAGCCCTTTTTGAGGCGCTTGGGCTGACGGGGTTGGGGATAACCAGATCACGATAATGGGACAAAGCAACGGCTTTGATAAGTTCCTGCCCCCATGTGTTGCCCATCATCTCGTGAAAACCGGCTATGTTGCCAGATGGATCGATTTTGAGAATGCCCACACAGGCTGGATCGGTAAATTTAAACTGGACAAAGAGGCCAGGCGCTTTTACCCCCTCCTGGGTCAGCCGAACAGAGTATAGGTTGATACGCCTGGCAACAAATGACGGCGCCATAATTTCCGCCCGGCCGTTTGAAGGGATCTGGTATTGTCGTTCTTTAGAGTAAATAGCACGCCAGCAGCTCTCGGAGTACGTGCTCAGCGAATGCAACTGCCGCTGTTCCGTGGCGGAGTTTGCCGACCGGTCGCTCGCGTTGAGGGCAACGAAGGAATCAAGATGTTCTTTGCTAACCCAACATTCTTTTTGTGATTTATTGGGGATGAGTGTGAGGGGAATACTCCAACGGATAAGCTGTATCAGGTGTTCGGCATCCTGGACAGATAAATTCTCTGCGGTGGCATAATAGTTGGCGAAATCCCAGAAGCGTTTTTCAGAGAGAGGCTGGGAAATCTCTGTTGCCAACCGGTTCAGGGTGGAGATTGTGGGCGCAGCGCTTTGTAACAAGCGACGCAGGCGGAAATAGTGACGAATACCGTTTGAGTTTTGCAGCGCCGGAGCAATATCTTGGATGAGGGACCACAATTCCGGGAAACGTTCTGCGGCTGCCACGCTTATCTGAACCTCTTGGGCGAATTCCCAGGTTTCTGCCAGATTTTTCTTCCATAAGGACTGGGCCTGCAACAATCCGATCACATTTTGTATGGTTCTGTCTGCTGAAGGTAACAGCGTCCAGGCAGTGTTTAATTCACTGCCGGAAATAGCTTGGCCCGATTTGTGGCGGATCTCAAGCAGCAGATTGTGCCCTTGACTCGGATCGTAGCCTGCTTGAGCGGCTACCTGACGCGCATACAACAGGTTGATGATCTCGGTATTTTTCCGCTTTCCCAAAGGGAAAGATTCGATGGTTGCCAGGATTTCCTCATCTTGGAGGGGGAAATGAACACTTTGCTTGATTTGCCCAAGTCTGATTCGCGCAGTAGAAGCTGGAATACGTAACGCTGCCGCTAATTGGGGAACGGGAAACTGTTTTTGCCAGAAGTAGGCCCGAATGCTGGCGACAGTCGTTTCGCCTCCCAATTCTTGGATCGCCTGAATGATTTCCTTTTGTGAAATGATGGCGCCGATCTCGTCGCTGAGTGTTTCCGGGAGGGAGGCGAACTCCTCTGATGTTATGTGCATCCGGTGTGCTGTTTGTTGATTAACAAGCTGATCGATCACCGATGAGACAGAGATATTATGGATAGAGACCTCATAGATGGCGTCTAATATCTCCGCGTAAGATGTATCTGGGGAAGATTTCGCTTTTACATCATCGAAAAACTGCCCGGCCTGTTCTATCGGCCGCTGCAAGGCTGTGGCGATCTCCCACAAGACTTCAAATTGTTTCTCATACGCTTCATCACTCTGCTGATCGAAATAAGGTAAAGCGCTGATAATCGGCCGGTTAGAGGTGAGATCGGGAGTCGCTTGTCGGATATTGTTAACGAGGCTGGAGGCTTGCGCGGGGATTAAATTGAGACGCTGCGCAACGGCCAGATAGTCTAAGGCTAACGCGCTATTTGCCGGAGTTCTCTGCTGGGGAGGCAACTCTCGGACTGTTTTTAGGAGGTGTTCTTGTGGGACGGACCAGGATACCAGTTCACGAATCTGGACCATAAAGCGCCAGGCTTCGTCATCAGTGAGGCTCATTATCTTGACTAAGCCGTAAGCAGATTTCCACTCGCGGTAAAAGTAGTTACGAATATCCCCAATTGAGACCGGCGGAGAAGCGATTTCTAGAAATTGCAGAATGTCGGCATAGGTGATAGAGAGCCGGAAGCGAGCCAGGATGTCATCGGGTAATTGACGTACTTCTTGCTCTGTCAGGTTGAGTTTAGTAACAAGCAGGTGGATTTCTAAGGCTTCCACAACCTGATCTATGGTTGGCGCTGCTGCTTGATAGCGTTGTGCTGCCTTCAGCAAATCCGCATCGGAAAAGGTGATTGGAACGCGGTCTCTGATTGTGCCATAAAGGGCAGTGGCTTCGGTTGTAGATATAGCCAGAATTCCGGCTAGTTGATGAATGCTGGGGTTGATTAAATCATTGGTAGAGTTTGCTGTTGCCTGGGCTGAGCCTTGACCCGCTCGCCCTCTTTTCCTTTTTACCTCTTGTTCGATTTGTTTGAACTTGTTACGCAATTCGGGATCGTTCCGAACCCTTTCTAGCAATCGCGTATTTGAAATGGGTCCGCCTGATTGCAACTGAACAATACGCACAACCTCATGGATGTCATTTAAGGAAATATCGAGTTCCTGTGCTAATTGTGTCCGAGTATTTATGTATGCCATGTGTCCACTCAGATTGTTCAGGAGCGCTGGCTATGCAACCCAAGTTATTAACCTGGATTGTAACCCAGGTTAATAACCTGGGTTACACCATGACCAGGGCCAATCTTCCCACTGGGCCACCAGCCCCGCTTTCACTGGATTTTCCAGCACATACCGTCGGATGCGCAGCAGTTCCGCCTCGTCACGCACCACATGATCATAACTCTCTGGCTGCCAAAAACGGCCGTTACGTCCCAACACCCTATTCGCTTCCGTTGCTGTATACCGCTTTATCGAATACATAATCAGTGCAAGAGAGAAATAGTCGCCATCCTTCTGCTGCATCAACGGCCGAAACACCACATGTCCATGATTGCTCATGACCGAATAACAGTCCAGATCATACCGCTTTCCATCCCAAAAATGTAGGCTATCCGTCACTAACCGGGCAATACGCGGATCCTTCAACCAGGTTGGGCCATGCGCCGCTTTATCGAGAATCGCATCAAAACGGCCGAAAGCCCGCCTATGTTCCAGATATGTCTGCCGTGCCTGTTCCACCGGGTTTTCCAACAGCGCCAGACGCTTTTTTGCTGCCTCTACTTCTGCGATTAATTGCGCCTGCACGGTGGCTGGAATCGTGCCTGCCAGCCGAAAGGTGACGAAGAATACCGCGCCGGGCGGCTGAATATGCGGCAGATAGCGCCGATAGTCACTCTGGTAGCTAAGGGTACTCATAAACCTTTTTCGTCGCGCAGGTTGCCAAACCTGCCCTCTACCCGTAACGCAGGTTGCCAAACCTGCCTTTTCTAGGATTGGCATCCTGGGTTACAGTGGGTTGCCAAACCTACCCCCTGCCCGTAACGCAGGTTACCAAACCTGCCTTTTCCAGGATTGGCATCCTGGGTTACAGTGGGTTGCCAAACCTGCCTCTGCCCGTAACGCAGGTTGCCAAACCTGCCTCTGCCCGTAACGCAGGTTGCC
>JACSRF010000274.1 GCA_014879875.1 Anaerolinea sp. | reverse complement strand
TATTGAGGGCAAAACTTCGCAATTTAGCAAAAATATGTGGGTTCGTGCGGATACGAGATTTGTCTTCTCGGGGTTTATTACAGTCGGCGGGGGCTTCACAGCCCCCACCGACTGTAATAAACCCCTTTTTGAGAAAAACATCTCCTTCAAGGCTATCCTTATCCCACAGTTTTTGAGACGCTTGTGTCACAATTTTTGAGAAAATCCTACCGTTGTTCCGTAATTTTTGAGAATATCCTGCATGCACCATTTTTTCTATCCCACAGTTTTTGAGAAGAACCTACACAGTTTTAATCACGCTACCAGAGCAGCTACTTGCCAAATAGGCTGTTCTCAAAAACTGTGAAACGGAATTCTCAAAAATTGTGGGATGGATTCTCAGAAATTATGGGATAGTTCTCAAAAACTGTGGGATCCTACAAACTCCTCGTAGAAATTTCTTGCATTGTTTTTATGTTAATTTATAGCTACCGATAAGTAATGGTTATTGGTAGCTATTGATTTTGCAATCCCCTCCATTTCGGTTAGAATTTTTGTGCTAAAAACGATTCGCAAAAAAGGATGCGCCCATGGACAGCAAACCGCAGTCGCAACTGATTCTCTACCAGACCGCAGATGGTCAAACGCAAATTCAGGTCGTCATGCAAAATGACACCGTTTGGCTGACGCAAAAAGAGATGGCCGAGTTGTTCCAACGGGATAAATCAGTTATTTCCCGACATATTCAAAATATCTTCAAAGAAGGCGAATTACAGTCAGAGGCAACTGTTGCAAAAATTGCAACAGTTCAACAAGAAGGCGAGCGCACGATCAGCCGCGATGTCGAATACTACAACCTGGATGTCATCATCTCCGTCGGCTACCGAGTCAAGTCCCATCGCGGTACCCAGTTCCGCATCTGGGCCACCGGGACGCTGCGCCAATACCTGGTGAAAGGCTTTGTCCTCAACGACGCCCGGCTAGAAGGCAGCGAACGCAACTACTTTGACGAACTGGTCGAACGGGTGCGCCGGATCCGCACCTCTGAGCAGCAGTTCTATCGCAAAGCCCTGGACATCTTTGCCACCAGCATTGATTATGACCCGCGAGCGGCCCAGGCTCAGGAATTCTTCGCCACCGTGCAAAACAAGTTCCATTACGCCATCCATGGGCGCACGGCGGCCGAACTGATCACCGAGCGCGTCAACAGCCAGTCACCGGGCATGGGCCTCACCAACTGGTCAGGACAGGTGGTGACCGCTAAAGAGGCACGCATTGCCAAAAACTATCTCCAGGAGCTTGAACTGAAACGGCTCAATCTGCTGGTAGAGCAGTTCCTGGCCTATGCGGAGCTGCAGGCGGTGGAGCAACGGCCGATGTACATGCAGCAATGGGTGCATAAACTGGATGATTTCCTGCGCTTCAACGAAAAAGCGGTCTTGCAAGGCAAAGGCAAGGTGTCGCGCCAGGATATGGAGGCGAAGGTGCGCACGGAGCTGCAACGCTATCTGGAACAGCAGCAGCGGCTGGAGGCCGGCCATGGCTGATCCGCCGCCGGTGAATTCGCTGCCCCTGGTCACGGCGACGGCTGCGTCCGCCATCACCCGCGCCGGCCAGGCGGCCAACCAGGCCGCCGCCGACTACCTCTTCGCCGACTACCGCCAGCGCCGCGCCCCCAAGACGATGCGCACGCAAACGGCCGCCTTGCTGCTCTGGGTCCACTATCTGGCGGAAGTCGGGGCGGCGGGTGATTTGTTGACCGCGGCGGAGACGTGGGCTGACGCTCATTTTAGCGACCAGGAGCAGGATGACTTGCGCGCTTATGCGCAGGCGCAGCGCACCTCTCTTCCTATTATATATGGCGCCTATTACGGCCAGCATGTCCCGGCCGCCTGGCAGGGCGTCACCTGGGGGCTGGTGGAAGGGTTTGTCAAATGGCTGCTTAATCAGGGGTACAGTTTAGCCAGCGTCAACAACCGGCTGTCGGCCGTCAAGGTCTACGTCCGTCTGGCGGCGAAGGCGGGCATGATCTCCCCCACCGAGCAGGCCTTGATTCGTGAAGTGCGCGGCTACGGCCGTACCGAGGGCAAGCGCGTAGACGAAGGGCGGCCCAAAGTGCGGGTCGGGAACAAAAAGGAAGAAGCGCTGGTGCTGACGGCCGTACAAGCCCGCCAACTGAAAATCCAACACCCCCCCACCCCACAAGGCATCCGCGACCGGCTGCTGCTCTGCCTGCTGCTCGATTTGGGGCTGCGGGCCAGCGAAGTGGCGGCGCTGACGGTGGCGGATTTGGCGGAACCGGGCTATGTCACCGTCTACCGGCAGAAGACGGACACGACGGACCGCATGGAGTTGACGGCCGACCTGCTGGCGGCTTTGCGTGATTACCGACGTTGGCAACGGCCGTCTGGCCCGCTGCTGCGTGGCAGCCGGAAAAATGGGGAGCTGACCGACCAGGTGATGTCGGTGCGGGCCATTGGCGCGCGGGTGAAGCTTCTGGGGCGGGACATCCTGGGTGTGTGGGAGTTAAGCCCCCACGACTTGCGCCATACCTGGGCGACGCGGGCGGCGAAGGGGAGCAATCCTTTTGTGCTGCGCGACGCCGGGGGCTGGACGAATATGTAGACGCCCGGCCGTTATGTGGCGCGGGCGAAGGTGGTCAATGAGGGGATTCAATTGGACTATTGATAGCTGCCTGACGAAAATGATCTCTCTGATACATACCTTAAAGTTCGTTCGTAAACCGCTTTTGAATCTGCTGTGGCCAGTCTCGTGACCGCGCCACCCATTTAGCGAGGCGGGCATGAATGGCGGACAGCCGCCCAGTAACCCGGCCAGCAATTACCGGCTGTTGAAACGCGACAACCCGACGGGTCAGTTTGCCGACATTGCCACGGCCACGGCCGTTGTTGGCGACCAGGTGCATTTCCAAAACGTGGACGTGTCTTTGCTGGGCAGCAACTTTACCCTGGGCACATTGGATGATGGCGCTTCGCCAACGGCCGTTACGCTCACCTCTTTCTCCTCCACCAGCCCAACGGCAGGATTTATCGTGCTCGTTTTAGGCGTGTTCGCCCTGACGTTGGCGCTGTTGACCCGCCGACGGCTTTCCTGCAGCCGTTCAGGAACACGAATTGCATAACCTGGTCGGGTAACTGTTACCCGCATGATTAAGAACGGCCGTTGCCCAGGCGAGCAGCGGCCGTTCTTCTACAAGCAACTATCTATCAGCAAACAGATAAGGTAAGCCATTACCAATTAACGTTCACAATATTCGAGCATGTGCTGGTTCCGGCTTCACAAACCTGGTAGCTGGCCGAGCCGCCGCCCTTACCCAGTGGACCGTCTGTATAAGCCCCATCATTAGCCGTGGTGGCAACCAGGTTACCATTACGATAGACGTCCACGTTAGTTGACGTTGCGCCACTCCAGGCCAGGTCGGCATACTTGTTGCCCTGCACCTTGTAAGTGGTGACGCTCAGGGAGATATCGTCACCCCCGCCGCCACCGCCACCACCACCGCCGGGGACCAGGACGGGGTTGAACAGGGTGGTATTGCTAACGTCCAGCAATGGCTCTTTAATGCCGTCGCCGGAATCGTCCGTCCAATTGAAATTACCAGCGTTAATCACCTGGTTGTACAGGTTGAAGACGTCGGTGGCATTGCTGGGATTATTCCTGCTGGCCAACAGAGCCAGGGCGCCGGCTGCGTGCGGACTGGCCATGGAGGTGCCGCTAATCGTGCCATACTCGCCCTGCTCAAGCGGGAACGTGGAAAGGATGCAAACGCCTGGGGCGGCAATTTGTACCGCGCTGCCCCAGTTACTGAAGTCGGCCAGGGTATCATCCTGGTCGGTGCGGCAGGTGGGGCTGCCATTGCCGCCGGGCGCGCCGTCAAAGTCGGCCAGGGCGCTTACGGTCAGCACGTTATCGAAGGCCGCCGGGCTGTAATTGTTGGCATCGTCATCACTGTTGCCCGCGGCGACGGCAAAGGCCACCCCGGCGTTTACTGCGCCCTGAATGGCATCATATTCAGCCTGGTTAAAGCCGCTGCCACCGAGGCTCATGTTGGCCACTTCGATGGTATTGGCGTTAGCCGCCACCCAGTCAATCCCGGCAACAATCCAGGAAGTGTAGCCGCTGCCCTGCGAGTTGAGCACTTTCACGGCCCAGAGACGCGCGCCGGGGGCAACGCCGACCACGCCGACGCCGTTGTCAATCGCAGCAATGGTGCCGGCTACGTGGGTGCCGTGATAATGGTCATCGTCGCCACCTGAGCTACAGTTGCTGTTGAATGGCCCACCGCCACTGCAGTTCACACCCCCAACTACGTTTAGATCAGGATGTTGGAAGTCAATGCCGGTGTCAATGACGGCCACATCCACGTCAACGCGGAAATCATCGCTGCCGTCAATGTCCAAGTTGGCGTTGCTATCGGCAAAAATGCGCTGGATGCCGGTGGGGATTATTTGCGCGTCAATGGTGCGCACCATATCTTCAACCACGTAAGCAACACGGGGATCATGTTGCAGGGCATTCAAACGGCCGTCTGGCACATGCGCCGAAAAACCCTTGAGCGCGTGACTGTAAACGTAGCCTAATCCCAGGCCATGCGCCTGCGCCATTTCGTTGGCCACAGCAGCCGCATCCACGTTATCAGCCAGAACGACGATGTATTGGCCGGGGACAGCGCTCCCATTAGCCAGAGCCAGGGAAGCCGAATTACCTGCCATCAGGAGGAACATGAGAACCAGCGGGACGGCGATGATGAACTTAACTTTGCGAACCATAATTTGAAAACTCCTTATTGCTTAAACTATTTTGTCACATCAGGGGAATTAATGGATTCTGCCTCAACTGCCTACATAGCGCCTCCTTCATTTTTCCAGTGGATAAACGTATTGAAGACAAAGTCATATTTAACTATTGCATTTATGGGGGCTAAAAAAGACAGTGAACGGTATTTTGGTGGAAATTAGTCGAATCCAGGCGTAAAAAAAGCGTGACGCCGGCTGGCATCACGCTCATGGATAATGATAAGTGGGAATGGAGGGCAGTCGTTAACTTCCCTGATTGCACCCTTCAAGCGGGTTAAGCGACGTATCTGGCCAGGTCCCATTAACCAGATGTTCCAGGCTGTCTTGTATATCTATCAAGCCAGCGCCAAGCAGGCCATTGTAGTTGTGATTTGCGTTATCCAGCGATTCGGCCGTTCCGGCAATAAGTTGTCCTACTTCTTCTAAGGTCAGCGACGGGGAATGGCTGTGAATGAGCGCAACCTGGCCGGCGACAAAGGGGGTGGCCATGGAGGAGCCGTTCCACCAGGCAAAAACGCCATCAGGATAGGTGCTGTAGATGCGCTCGCCGGGGGCGACTAAATCAACCCAGGCGCCGTAATTGGCATAATCCGCCTTGACGCGACCGGGGCCAACGGCCGTAACTGCCAACGCACAGGCAGCGGCAGCCGGGTATTGCGGCGTGTCCTCATTTAAATTACCTGCGGCGGCCACAACGACAATGCCACCGGCCGTCACTTGCTCTACCACGTCAAGCAAAAACTGCGACTGGCGGGTAGTACCCGAGCTGAGATTGATCACGTCGGCCCCATTTTCCAGGGCATACAACATGGCTTCGGCAATGACAAACGAGTTCCCCTGCCCGTCTGAATCCAGAACTCGCAGGGGCATTATTTGCGCCGAAGGGGCAACCAGGTGAACGATACCGGCCACGTGCGTGCCATGACCGGCCGCTTCATCTATAAATCCGTCACCGTCGTCATCCAGGTTGTTGAATTCGTCTTCGGGCACGGCGTCATTATCTATGAAATCATAGCCGTTGTCTATGATGTTGTTGATCAAAATTGGGTGATCGAGGTCTATACCCGTGTCCAAAATGGCGACCACAATGCCGCTGCCCTGGCTGAACGACTGGTTTGATTTGATCTGGTGAACGGCCGGCTGTTCATAATAGTAGGTGCTATCTGAACCGCTGATTTCCCATTTGAAATGGAGGCGGGGATTGACATCTGTCTGCTGGGGGTTTGCCCCAGCAGACCCCTCAGGCCAGCCATAAATATCGCGCCCGCTGGCTTCCGGCGCTGAGGCAATCAGGTTTAACTCGGCATATTGTACGTCCGGGTCATTACTCATGGCATCAACAGTTTCAGCAACATTAGCCGCAGACGCTGCCTGCAGCAGGTAAATATCAGCGTTGTTGAGGAGCCGCCTGACCGTGCTGGTGCTATACCTGCTGTTGATCTCATCAATGACGGCCGTTGGCATTATCTTGACGACGATCTGGTCGCTTTCATAATTGACAGGCGACATATCGGCCCGGATTGGTCTGGCGCCCATCCCTGTGATGAATAGGAGCACGATGAGTAGAGACCAAAACCTTATGCCAAATTGCTGAGTGGTTTGTTGTACTTTCATTTTTCTCTTCCTTAATTTTCCTTTATGCGCGGAGTTATTGTAAATGATGCCCTAATTGCTACGGTAACGTCACAAACTTACATTCCTGATTGAGCCGTTTCAGAGTACATCTATTTATTATCTTTGCCCAATGAGGACAAAGGGCGCCCAGTAGTAAGGGTGGGGATATTGGGATTTCAGTTTAAGTTGGGCGGCCCGCAGCGCCGCTGCCCTGTTTGGCGGGGTTTGCCGGCGCAATTCCTGGTACCAATCTGACATGAAAGCAGCTGTAGTTTCATCTTGAACAACCCACAGGCTGACGACCAGGGACACGGCGCCGGCGCTCAGAAAAGCGCGGGCTAAACCGATGAGTTCATCCCCACTCTGTATCTGGCTTTGGCCGGATTCACAGGCGCTCAGGGTGACCAGGCAGTTGTTCAGGTTGAGTTGCAGGATGTCAGCGGCCGTTAACCAATCATCATACAGCTTCAAGGCTGAAAACATCGGATTGTCAGCCCGGAACAAACCATGACAGGCCAGATGGATAAGATCAGCACTGGTAGACTCGGCGCGAAAAGTGTTGATAGTCGCTTCCGGGCCGGTTTTTATGGTGGCGTCAGGGAATTGTTGGCTGATGGCGCGGACTTCTGCCGCTGCGGCGGGGATGTGGGGATCGGAAACGCCGATGATAAGGGCGCGGTTGAAGAGCGGGCGCGCCTGTTGTTGGCATAGTGTGAAAAGGGTGGCGCTGGGTGCGTAAGAAACCTCAAAATGTTCGAGCAGATAGTGACGGCCGTTATACAAAGCGTGGAAAGGAATCTGATGCAGCAAGCCGTGCGGAATAATGAGCAGTTTGGCCGGGGAGTCTATATCTACACTGGTGGGCAAGTGGGTGGCAAGAGGGGCTAACAATTCTGTGTACAAAGCTGATAGCACTTGCTGAACGGATTTCTCCAGCCGGGTCACGTAACGCCGGGCGAATTCTTCCCCAATGCGAAAACGGTTCCATTCGAGGGAAAGTTGGTGCAGATGGGGCTGTACGGCCGTTACCCTGCTCACCTCTCTGACCACGCTAATCTCACCCCCTTTGTAAATAAATGCCATAATTTCATCTTCAATGACGTGATAAGCCAGCAGACATACGTCCTGGGGAAGCTGCGTTTGGATGGCATCCAGGGGCAGAGCCGTCATAGCGGTATTGACGGTTTGGGCCAAACTGGCCTCCTGCTGAAGACGGTCGATCTTCTGTTCCAACGCCCGCGCCCGGGCCAGCAGTTCTGGGGGAAAAAGCTCTGGCTCATCTGTGCCGGGACGGCCTAAAAAGGTGTTGTAAGTTGCGTTCAGGTCGGCGCGCAGGGTGTGTAACTGCGCGGCCAGTTGGGGATCGTCTGGTATGTCAGGGGTGGTGTCAATGATGCCGGCTACCAGGTCTACCAGGGCGCGCGACTTAACCTGCTCGGCCAGGGCAAAGGCGCGCTGCCGGCTCTGGTCGCCGTCCTGGAAGAGGTAGAGTTGTAACAAATTTTGATAAGCAGCCAATTTGTCGTGCAAGAAGGAGATACGCATGGCTTCGTGGGTGACGGTACCGCGCAGTTGTTCGGTTGTGTTTACGGCCGTTTCCAACCAGGTTTGCGCCTCTTCCAGCCGCCCCTGCTGCCAGCGCAAATGCCCCAGGCGTTGTTGAATACGGTAATGCAAGTGGGGCAGCATTAACTCCTGGGAAAGCTGCTGTGCCGCCAGTAGATGCTGCTCGGCAACGGCCGTGTCTGGCAGCAAATCCACCAGGCGCAAATGAGCATACACCACCTGTACCGGCCATTCGTTTCCGGCTACCCGGTCAAAAGCCTGCTGCGCCGCCGCCAGGCCTTTTTCCCGTTCCCCTTGCGCTGCAAACAAGGCCGCCTGCTCCAGCTTCACACCGCACCACATGGGGATATTCCCGGCCTCTGTAAACAACGTCTCCGCTTGCGCCAGCGCCGCCGCCGCTTCGTCGTAACTGGCCAACATGCTGAAGGCAGCCCCCAGGCCCCATAAAGCGTGCGCGTGATAATGGGCCATGCCTGCGGCCCGACAGGCGCGTTCGGCTTCTCGATACGCCTCTATGGCCTCAGGGTACAAATTCAAGGCCAGGTAGACATCGCCCCGCTGCAGCAAAAGCGTGTACTCATCGGCCAGCATGTCCAGCGACCGCAATAAACGATGGGCTTCGGCCAGTGCCTTCAGGCTGTGAGCATACTGCCCCAGCAGCAAATGCGCATCGCCAATGTTGATGAGCGACCGGGCATAAAGCAGCGTGTGACCTGCGGCCTGCAGCGCAGAAGCGGCCGTTTCAAAGTCGGAAAGCGCTTCACTGACGCGCCCCAGATGCAACAAGATAATGCCGCGATTGTTGTAAATATCGGCCAATCGTTCTGTGCTGCCTGCTTTTCGGTACACTGTCTCTGCCGACGTATACGCCTTAAGCGCATCCTCATAGCGCCCCATCATCCGGTAGCAAACACCCAGGTTCTGGTGGGCAATCGCCTCAATCATCTGCGCCTCTGCCTGCGCCGCTTTAGACGGGTTGGTTATCTGGGCCAGATGATCAAGAAGTTCTTGGGCTACCGTGATCGCTTCCTGGTGATGGCCCAGTTCATTTAAAACGTGAATCCGGCCCAGATTCGTCCGCAAAGCAGGTAGTTCTGCCTGGAGCATCAGGTAGCCGTCATAGGCAGAACGGATGAGCGCTAACGCTTCGTTGAGCTGCCCCATAACCGCATGTGTTTGGGCGTTGATGTACGTGGCCTTAGGCTGTAAGAGAGGCGCACCAATGTGCCCGGCTAACTCACTACAGATAAGGCTGAGGCGGCGCGCCCGCATGGGATCGGTACGCGCCAGGTTAGCGGCCGTGTCCAGTAATTGGGACAAGCCCTCTGGGTTCAGTAAATCGGCGGCCGCCAGCAGGGAGGCATGAGCTTCTGGAGCCGATGATTGCAAAAGTCGTTCGATTAACGGGTCGTTAATCAGGCTGCTGGTGGATAGTGCCATGACTCAAAAATGCAAATCTACGCTTGTCAGCGCAATCTCGATTTGGTCGCCGCTTAGAGTCATGTCATACGTGCCTGGCGTCAGTGAGGCGAAGGCGAATTTTCCTAATTTGTCGGTTGGCGTCATTTTCACCGTGGTTATGTCTCTCTGGAGTTCAACCACGTAGATTTCCTCGTCTGCATCATCCGCGAGGAAGATCTGCCCGTTGACAAGGATGCTTTTCTCCCGGGCGTTCCACTGTAAATCAAGTGCGACCTCGGCCAGGTCGGTGCTGTACACGAGATGGCGTTCTAAGCTGGCAGCGGCTGGGCCGCGAACTCCGGCCGCGGTTAAATGCTGGTAGCTATCAAAGCTTAAGGTTGCCAACAGTCGTTGGAAGAAACGGGAGTGCTGTTTTGCCCCTGAATGTCTGGTAAAGATGCTGTACAACTGCTCATCCAGGTCATCTGGTGGCGTGACAAGCAGGTATTTCTGGTTCAGTCGTTGGAACTCTCGTAACCAAGAGACTAAGGCTTGTGTGTCGCTGGCGGCCGTCTCTAATTGCGCTGCAAATTTTTTGGCTTCTGCAGCCGATATGCGACCCTCCACCCAATTCAGCAGATATTCAAAATCGTGTTCATCTTTTTTCTTCATGATGTCATCCAATTTTAACGCAGCATATGAGGCTATCTATAAAACTATTGCAGCGAAAGGGTCGAAAAAGTACAGGCGGTTGGCTTAATGGATAGGAATTGGTACTTACTTCTCGGATCGTTGAGGATGTTATTACGGCCGTTTACCCAACAATTTTTTCAAACGTTTGAGACAACGCGCCCGTGTGGGACTGACGCTGCTCGTGGGCATCTTCAATCTGGCTGCTATCTCACCATAAGATGGTTGTTCTGGGTTGAAATAAAGTTGTAGTAAGAGCTTACGACATCTTTCGTCAAGCTGCGAAAACCCCCGATCTAACCATTCAAACAACTCCCAATTTTCTACCTCTTCATTGCCGGTGGGATCAACCGCCATCGCCAAGCTCTGACCGAGGTCCTCGTCGTCTTTTGTGCTCTCGCGCCGGTATCGTTCCATTAACCGCCAGGAATGCCGGCGAGCCACAGTTGCCAGCCAGGGAGCCAGATGAGCATTAGGATAAAATTGATCCAGACTTTCAAACATAATCGTGAAGGTGATTTGGGTGATGTCGGCTGCATCTTCATGCGAGAGTCCATA
Organism: Anaerolinea sp.; assembly: GCA_014879875.1. GTDB lineage: Bacteria > Chloroflexota > Anaerolineae > Promineifilales > Promineifilaceae > JACSRF01. The sequence continues at coordinate 308 of JACSRF010000274.1, read as the reverse complement.
GTTCAATGGAATTGAAAAGACGAGCCGTTTGTACTTGGCTACCACCATCTTCCAGGCACGCCCGTCGCCTTGACGGCAAGCCTGGATCAGATCATCGTCAGAATGGTCGATTATCTCTTTGTCTGAAATCCTGTTACCAATTGGAGGCATAGGGTTATCATAAAGACCAAATCCGGCGTTACCTGTAAACGATACGCCTTCTATAAATCAATGCTTTGACGAAGAATTATGACGTAAATGATACCCGGCCAGATGAAAGTGGTCATATTTGGGGCGTTAGACTCCGCCAGTTAAAACCAGAAAAACAG
>JACSRF010000139.1 GCA_014879875.1 Anaerolinea sp. | reverse complement strand
CTTTTGCCAGGCGACGCTGGCAAAAGAAGGTGTAAACACAGATAGGAGGAACACGGATAAAGCCCCAAAGAACCGTATTTTTCCCATCCGTGTTTACAAGATCGCCAATTTTTTGTCGATCTTGGCGCTGTTAGCGCCTAAAAATAACTTGGGTGGCGCGGTCAGAAGACCGGCCACAGCAAAGTGGATGTGTGTGACAAGAAAACAAGGGATTTTGTTATTGGTTCTGGTTATTGTGTTAGGAGCGCTGTCCTGGTCTGTGCCGGCGCTGCTGCGCGCGATGCCGGATCGATACGTGGCGCGTCTGCCGGAACCGTTACAACAGTTGGGCGCGCCCCCAACGAGTGCGCCGCTTTTGCCGACGCTGGCGCAGCCGGTGGATGTGTCGCAGTTGTTGGCGGCGCTGCCGCCAACGGCCGTCCCCAACCCTACCGCCGCCATGCCTCCTACGTTCACCCCCATTCCTACCACGCAAGCTGCGCTGACGACGGCCGTTTCCCCCACGCCTACGCTTATGCCGACGGCCACCCCTCTGCCTACAGCGACGCCCTGGCCCATTCCGCCGTTGACCCGCCTGGAAGGTGTGCGCCATCAATTCCAGACCTGGAACAACTGTGGCCCGGCGACGCTGGCAATGACGTTGAGTTATTTTGGGCATACAGTGACGCAGAACGATACGGCCGCTGTGCTCAAGCCAGACCCCGAAGACCGCAACGTCAGCCCCGACGAGATGGCCGCTTACGTCAATGACCACACACCTTACCAGGCGATCTTCCGCACCAATGGCGCGCGACAGACGGTGCAGCGCCTGCTCGCCAATGGCATCCCCGTTATCGTCGAAATCGGCATTGACCCACCGGGCGAGTACCGCTGGATGGGCTGGTACGGCCATTATTTGCTGGTGGTAGCTTATGATGAGGCGCAGCAGCAGTTTTGGGTGTATGATTCCTGGTTTGGCACGAGTGAGGAACCGTTGACGAATGCGCATGAAGACGGCCGTATCCTCTCCTACACCGACTTCGACGCCTACTGGCCGCACTTCAACCGCAACTATATTGCCCTCTACGAACCGGCGCAGGCCGACCTGGTGGCGGCGCTCATCGGCGCTGATATGGACGATGGGACGATGTGGCAGCGCGCCCTCGCTGTGGCCCAGGCGGATGCGGCCGCTGCCCCCGACAACGCCTTCTTCTGGTTTAACCTGGGCACGTCATACACCGCCTTAGGCGATTACGAGAAGGCGGCGATGGCCTTTGACCAGGCCTTGTCCATCGGCCTGCCCTGGCGGATGCTCTGGTATCAGTTTGGCCCCTATGAAGCGTTTTACCAGGTGGGGCGTTACGAGGACGTGATTTTGCTGGCGGATACTACACTGCAACATCGCCCTTATTTTGAGGAATCTTACTATTATAAAGGATTGGCGCTGGCGGCCCTGGGCGAGACGGCCGCTGCCCGCGCGAGTTTGCAGAAAGCGGTGGCCTTTAACCCGAATTTTGCCCCCGCCCAAATTGCCTTAAAGGAGAATGGAGAGTAAGCCCTGACCTGGATCAGAAGCGTTTTATCCGCAGATTTTTGCAGATTAAAAGACCTGACAGTTTTTTGCCAGTCCAGCTTGAAACTTTGCCGGTCAAAAACCTGCCAGGTCTCCAGTGGGATTGAATGCTTACAGGATTACTTTCCCAAAATGCGTATGAACACAAAAACAAGAAACATTATTGTTGCCATTGTTGTGCTGCAGGTGTTGTTAACGGTTGGCATTTTTATGCTGCCGCGTATGGTCAAGGCGCTGCCCGGCGGGGTGTCGC
>JACSRF010000527.1 GCA_014879875.1 Anaerolinea sp. | reverse complement strand
CTCCTCAGGTTGGACTCGAACCAACAACCCTGCGGTTAACAGCCGCATGCTCTGCCATTGAGCTACTGAGGAACAGCGAAGGGGATTATATCAAAGCAGGGTTCTCTGTCAAGAGTATCCTGCACGCATTTGCGCATTTTCCCACAAGCGACCACCGATTACCGACAACCATTACCAATCACCTACCCTAATCATCATCAGGTTCTCGCCCATCTGGGTGGCAGGCCATGCAGTTGCGAATATCGGTGATCTCTTCCTCACGGTGCTCCTCCTCCATTTCCTGTTGATCATGGCACACAGTACAGGTGTAGACGGCCGTATTGCCGCCGGGGTGGCACGCGCTGCATTCCCCATTAGCTCCCTCATGGTTGATGGGGAACGTGTGGTCAAACGTCGCATTGCGGAAATTACTCGTATCCTGGTGACAATCCCGACAGGCGCCGCTGAAATGATCGGGCGGGGGCGTGTGGCACACGGCGCAATCCTGGCTGCCAATCAGGCTATGATCGAACTGCGCATCGCGGAAATCATTGGTATTCGTGTGGCAGCTTGCACAGGTCCCTGCATAATGATCAGGTGGGGGCGTGTGGCAGTCGGCGCAATCACGCCCGCCCAGGTTGGCATGATCGAAGTTGACCGCGCGCCAGTTGGTGGGAACGTGGCAAAGGGTACACGCTGCACCATTGTCGCCATTATGTGGGTCATCGAGGGCATGGCAGTCGTAACAGATGGTTGGCGTTCCGCGGTAATCGCCGGACGCATGGCAGGCGGCGCAGTCTAACGCATGGCCGTCGCTGAGGGGAAAGAAGGTGTCGTGCGCTACCTGCACTATTGCGCTACTGGGGAAGGGGACAGGCTGCGCCACAACAAGCTGACCCTCTGGTGCGCTGCCGGTCACAGTCAAAGCTAATAGTTGGTCAATGCGCTCCGGCGCGCGGGGGAACGTGGTTTGCTGCCGCGCGCGCATCGCGCCCAAGATGATCAGGGCAAACAGTGACAATGCGCTCAGGAAAAAAAAGAACCGTCTCATATCTCGGTGCGCAACGACTAAGTAATCGTCTAAAAATTACTTCCCAGAGCGGAACCAGCTAAAGCTTCCACTCCAAAAGTAGAGAGTTATTTATGGACACTTACTAATCTTGTGACAAAACCAACACAGTATACGGCGCAATGGTGACGTTGCCGAAAAAAGGCATCTCGTCCAGACGCAGCATACCGGGGCGCGGTGCGGCCGCAATCACATCAGGGCAGCCATGACCGCCAAAACTGGCGTCGTAGGTGCGGGCGTCACTGTTGAAGCGCACCCGCCAGATACCAGGGCAGGGCAGCCCCACAACGTAGCCGTCTATGACGCGGTGAGCAAAGTTGGCAATGACAACCACGTCATCACCAGCACCGCCATTGTCCCAGCGGTGAAAGGCCAGCAGCTTGTCATCATTGTTCACATGGTAGACGTTGATGTGCGCGCCGAGCAAACCGCGTGAATAACCGAAGCCGTTGCGCCGCAGGGTGATCAACTCCCGGTACAACTGCCGCATCCCACTGTTTATCTCTGCTTTGCGCCAATCCAACGGCACGTGGTCATCAAACCAACCACTTTCCAAAAACTCCTGCCCCTGAAAAATCATGGGGATGCCCGGCGTGGTGAAGACCAGCGCCGCGCCCAACACCGCCCGCTTGCGGGCAAACACGGTGTCTGCCTGCCCTGGCGCAATTTCCTCCGGAACACGCGCCTTGCCGTTGGCAACCTCGTCGTGTGATTCGGTGTAGATGACGCGGGCGAAGGGGTCTTGATCATAGGTGAAGGCGAGGGCGGCGGCGACGGCCGTTACGTCCCGTCCCTCATCGTTGGGGGTAATGAGCGCCTGGCGTAGTGGGTGGACAAAAGCCGCATCCCACTGCGCCGCAAACCCCGCCCCATTTTCCACCACCGGTTTGGTCAGCCACGGGTTCTTTTGCAAATCTTCGGCAATCATCAGCTTGCCGGGGAACTGCGCCTGCACTTCGGCATTAATTGCTTGCAGCAGCTGCCACCCTTCGGCAATGTCCGCCCCCCGGTCGCCGTCGTGGCCGTGCGCGTTGCGGATGTAATTGGTGGCGTCCCAACGCAAACCGTCTACACGAAATTCTTGCAGCCACATGAACACATTGTCGTGGATGTATTGGCGTACTGCGGCACGGCCGTAATCGGGCCGTGTATCTCCCCAGGGCGTCTGCGAGCGCCAATCATTGTAAAAATAAATGCCCCCTTTCCCATCCTCATGCCAGCCATCAAAGCGCCACAAATCAAGGTCTTGCGGGCCAAAATGGTTGTAGACCACATCCACAATCACGGCAATGCCGTGCGCGTGCGCCGCCTGCACCAACTGCTGCAAGGCCACCCGCCCGCCATAGGTGCGCGTGATGGCAAACGGGTGCGCCGGGTTGTACCCCCAGGAGTAATCCCCGGCAAATTCCATCACCGGCATCAATTCAATGGCGTTGATACCCAGGTCGCGCAGGTAAGGCAGCCGCTCGATGACGCCTTGAAAGGCGCCAACCTGGCTCTCTGCATTTGTCGCAAAAGTGCCAACGTGCAGCTCGTAAATCACCAAATCCTGTACGGCCGTCATTTGGAACGCATCGTCGCCCCAATCAAATTCATCGCGGCTGATAACGCTGTTGCGCTGTGGCCCGGCCACGTCACGGCCGTAAGGGTCGGCGCGCAGCAGCAGTTCCCCCTGGTGATGCAGTAAGAATTTGTACGTGTCGCCAACGCTGGCCTGGCGCGCATCAGCCGACCAGAAGCCATCCCCTTCGGCGGCGAGCGGCGCGCGCCAGGGAGACCACTCATTGAAGGGGCCGGTGACGAAGACTTTATCAGCGTGAGGCGCCCAGACGCGAAACGCAGTCCCGTCACTGTGAGGAATGGCGCCGAGGCCGGGAACGGCCGTTGGCTGCACCGGCCGTAATACTCTTTTTGCTTCATAAACAGCGCGGTCCCAAAAACCGCGCCAATTAAAAGAATTGTCGTTTTGTTGTGCCATAATTTTATCCGTCAGGCGGCGGAAGGTGGAAACCATCCCGCCGCCCGCTGCTCAATTTCCGCCACATATAATGGCCTGAGCCGCGCCGTAGCATAGACAGGTTGTGTTAGAAATACGTTAACGGCCGTCATGCCAAAGCGCCGCTGTAGCAGGACCAACATTTCCACAAGCACATATTTTGATCGGTTCTTACGGAATTCCCGTGACGGCCACGACGTGAAACGTGATGCGTGAAACGTGACCGGAAGCGCATCACGTTTCACGTTTTACGTTTCACACAGAATCACGGGAAAACCTGAAGAACCTTTTGATCTTGTACAATGCGTCATAAAAGGTGTAAAGTGTACAATGAAAATTAGCGCTATTGGTACATATGAAAGGTATGGCGGGTTTCTCCACAGGAATCAACCCGCAAAACTTGTCCAATCGCGCCCCTTTCAGGAGTATATCCCATGAACAAGAATACCCGTTCCCCTTTCTCTTCTCGCCGCTTTTATATTGGCCTCGGCCTGGGCATCACCAGTTTGCTGGTGGTTCTTGCCACTACGCTGCTATTCTTTCGCAACAGGGGACAAACCATTCCGCTAGTTCAAATGGAGGACGGTATGACTGCTATGCGCGCCGGCGAACCCGGCCTATCTGAAAGTTCCTTACTGCGCATTAATTTGAGCGCCGGTCAGCCTGCGCCAGAACAGGTAACGGCCGTTAACGTGGTCGGTGGCGATCCCTTAACGGCCGTAGAAGTCCAACGCATCTTTGACCGCTTACCTGAATTGATTACTGAAGAAGAAGACGAAACCGACTTTAATCTACGCGAAGGTTCGCTGCCCGCGCCGCGTCCGGGCGAAACCATTGTCCAGCCCTTCCCGCCGCCACCTACCGATGCCGTTCTGCCAAACGTACCCGGCGGTCCCCTGGAAGTGCTGCGCTACGCCCCTGAAGGGGAAATTCCCGCCGCCCCCTTTGTCAGTATCACCTTTAACCAGCCGATGGTGGCCTTGACCACCCTGGAGCAGTTGGCCGAAGCGGCCGTACCCGTGCGCATCACCCCATCGTTACCGGGCAACTGGAACTGGCTGGGCGTGCAAACCCTTACCTTCGACTACACTGGTGCAAACGACCGGCTGCCCATGGCTACCGAATACCGGGTGGAGATTCCGGCGGGCACGGCTTCCCTCAGCGGCGGTGTGTTAGCCGAAACGGTTAGCTGGACGTTTCGCACCCCGCCACCTCAGGTACAGCGGCTAACCCCCACCGGCGACTCCCAGCCGCTGGCGCCTGTTTTCTTTGTGAGTTTTGATCAGTCGGTTGATCCGACGGCCGTTCTATCCACCATAAGAGTGACAGGGAACGGCCGTGCCTATTCCCTCCGCCTCGCCACCGACGCCGAAATCGAAGCCGACGCCAACGCCAGCCATCTGGCCGGGCAGGGCCACGCCGAACGCCAATTCGCTTTCCGCGCCCAGGACGTGTTACCGAAAGACACCCCCTTCACCCTGGAAATTGGACCGGGGACGCCTTCCGCCGAAGGGCCGCTGGTCACGGAATCAGCCCAGACCTACAACTTCCGCACCTACGCCCCCCTGCGCATTGACGAACATCACTGCGGCTGGGGCGGCGAATGTCCGCCGCTAAGCCCCTTCAACATTTTCTTCAACAACAGCCTGGACATGGACAAATTTGCCGCCGAGATGGTGCGTATCGAGCCAGAACTGCCGGGCGCGAGAGTCAACGTCATTGGCAGCGTGATGACCATTCAAGGCATAACCGCAGGGCGCACCACCTACCGCATCACCCTGGACGCCAGCCTGCCAGACGAGTTCGGCCAAACGCTGGGCAGCAGTGAAAGCGTCACCTTTCGCGTTGGCTCGGCGCCCAGCCTCCTCAGCGGGCCAGATCGCCCCTTTATCACGCTCGATCCACTGCAACCGACCCTGAGCGTCTACTCCATCAACCACAACCGGCTCAACGTCCGCGCCTACACAGTCGCTCCGAACGATTGGCCTGCCTACCAGACCTACCTTCAGGAACGGTACCGCGAGGACGGACCACCGATACCTGGCCGTGAAGTGATGAATCGCAGCCTGAGCGTTAGCGGCGCTGCGGACAGCTTGACTGAAACAGTTATTGACCTGGGCGAATATTTACCCAACGGCTTTGGTCATCTCATCCTGACTATCGAACCGCCGGCCGGTCTGCTGGATAGACGGAGAGGAGCGCCAGACAATCTGGTCTTTTGGGTGCAGGCGACTCAAATTGGCCTGGACGCCTTTGCCGATCCCGGCCAACTGCTGGCCTGGACAACCAACCTGGCTGACGGCGCTCCGCTGAGCGGGGTCAACGTGGAACTGCTGCCGGCTGGCAGCCAGGCTGCCAGCAGCGCCGCTGGCCTGGCGCAGTTCTCCATGACCGGTGGCAAAGCCAACCTGCTGGTCGCCCGCCACGGGGATGATGTGGCCCTGCTGCCCTACTCCATTTATTCTTGGGGCGACGACGGTTGGCAGCGAGAGCAACCTACCGATTTGCTGCACTGGTTTGTCTTTGATGACCGCGCCATGTACCGGCCCGGCGAAGAAGTGCATCTCAAGGGGTGGCTGCGCCGCATTGAGAGCGGGCCGCGTGGTGACGTGGCCCTGGTGGGCGGCAGTTCCAGCCTGCGCTACACCATTTACGACGCCCGTTACAATGAGATTGGCAGCGGCGCGGCCGCGGTTAGCAGCCTGGGCGGCTTTGATCTGGCCTTTACCCTGCCCGACAATATGAATTTGGGTTACGCCAACGTGCAGTTGAGCGCCGCGGGGACGGCCGGGGGGATTAGCGGCGGCGATTATCAACACAGTTTCCAGGTGCAGGAATTCCGCCGTCCCGAATTTGAAGTAACAGCGCGCAATGAATCTCCCGGCCCTTACTTTGTGGGCGCGCAGGCGACGCTGGCGGTGTCGGCCAATTATTACGCTGGCGGCCCGCTGCCCAACGCGGAAACGACCTGGCGCGTTTCCGCAACCCCTGGCGCCTATAACCCGCCCAACTGGCCCGATTTTACCTTTGGCTACTGGACCCCCTGGTGGCGCATTTACGATTACTATGGCGGCATTGACCCGCAGCCGGATTTGCAAGAGACGTTCAGCGGCGTGACGGATGCCGCTGGCGAGCATTTCCTCCAGCTTGATTTTGAGAGTTTGGGCGATCCCCGGCCGTTCGCGGTGAGAGCCGAAGCGACGGTTATGGACGTCAACCGGCAGGCGTGGACGGCCGTTACCAATCTTCTCGTCCACCCGGCCAATTTATACGTGGGGCTGCGCAGCGAACGTTCCTTCGTCAACCGGGGGACGCCGTTGGAAATCGAGGCCATTGTCACCGATCTGGACGGCAAAGCCAGCAGCGGCCGTACCATTGAGATGCGGGCGGCGCGACTGGAATGGCGTTTCCAGAACGGCCGTTGGGATGAAGAGGAGGCTGATGTGCAAGAATGCACCGTCGTCTCCACCAATGAGCCGGTGAACTGCACATTCAATACCGATCAAGGCGGCACGTACCAGATTAGCGCCACGGTCGTGGATGATTTGGGCCGGACCAACAAAAGCCAGTTTACCCGCTGGGTGAGCGGCGGCCAACGGCCGCCCGCCCGCAGCGTCGAGCAAGAAACCGTCACCCTCATCCCTGACAAGGAAACTTACCAGCCGGGCGACGTGGCCGAAATCCTGGTGCAAGCTCCCTTTAGCCCCGCCGAAGGGCTGCTGCTGGTCAGCCGCTCTGGGCTGCTGGTCAGTGAAAGTTTCCAACTGACCGGTGACGGCATTACCCTGCGCGTCCCCATTGAGGAGGGCTACATTCCCAACCTGAACATCCAGGTGGAACTGGTCGGCGCGGCCCCCCGCTTGAGTGACGATGGCGAACCGCTAGATAATGTGCCGCCCCGCCCGGCTTACGCTTCCGGCAGCCTGAACTTGAGCGTGCCGCCGTTGAGCCGGGCCTTAAACGTGGCCGCCGTCTTGGGCGAGAATGCGCTGGCCCCCGGCCAAAGCACCACCCTGGACGTGACCGTGACAGACGCCGCCGGCCGCGCCGTTCCCGACGCCGAATTTGCCGTTGTGGTTGTGGACGAGGCGGTGTTAGCCCTGACCGGTTACCAGTTGGCCGACCCGTTAGCCGTTTTCTACCAGCAACGGCCGTCTCTGGTTGGCGCTTATTACAGCCGGGCCAACGTGGTTCTGGTCAATCCATTGGCTTTGGCCGACCAGGTGCAGAACGTGGCGGCTGAAGAAATGGCGGTCCAGCGATCAGCGACTGACGGCTTTGACTACTTTACGGCTATGGATGAAGGGGCGATGCCGCCGCCTATGGCCGCGCCCGTAGCCGAAGGGAAAGCCGGCGCCGCCCCTGGCGACAATGACAGCCCCATTCAAATCCGAACTGATTTCAACCCGCTGGCAACCTTCGCCCCGGAAGTGCGCACAGACGCCGCCGGCCGCGCCCAACTCACCATCCAACTGCCGGACAACTTGACCCGTTACCGGGTGATGGTTGTGGCGGTGGCTGACGGCCGTTACTTTGGCAGCGCCGAAACCAATCTCACCGCCCGCCTACCGCTGATGGTGCGCCCCTCCGCCCCCCGCTTCCTTAACTTTGGCGACCAGATCGAGCTGCCGGTGGTCATCCAGAACCAGACCAACGGCCCACTGACCGTCCAGGTGGCCCTGCAAACGAGCAACCTGGCCCTGTCCGGCGCGGCCGGCGTGCAGGTGGTTGTGCCCGCCCAGGATCGGGTGGAGGTGCGCTTCCCGGCAACTACCATGCGGCCAGGTGTGGCTCGTTTCCAGGTAGCGGCCGTTTCCGGTCCGTATGCCGACGCCGCCGCAGGAGAACTGCCGATCTATACCCCGGCGACCACCGAGGCGTTTGCCACGTATGGCGTCATTGACAATGGTTCCATTGCGCAGCCGGTGATGATCCCGGACAACGTCTTTCCCCAATTTGGCGGGCTGGAGGTGACGACGTCGTCAACGGCCGTGCAAGCCCTGACCGACGCCATGATCTACCTCGTGGATTACCCGTTTTCCTGCTCTGAGCAGTTGGCCTCACGCATCCTGGCTGTCGCCGCCCTGCGCGACGTACTGACCGCTTTTGCCGCCGCAGGGCTGCCCGAACCGGCTGCTTTGCAAACGGCCGTGCAGCGGGACATTGACCTGCTGCAACAGATGCAAAACGGGGACGGTGGCTACCCCATCTGGCGGCGCGGCGAAGAGTCGTGGCCTTATTATGGCATTTATGCTGCCCACGCCCTGCACGTTGCCCAGGCCAAAGGGTTTGCCGTTTCCCAGGACAACCAGCAGCGGTCGCTCAGCTATTTGCAAAATATCGAAAGTTACTACCCCCACTACTATAGTGAACAGACCCGCATCAGCCTCAGCGCTTACGCCTTGCACGTGCGCCAACTGTTAGGCGACGCCGACCCAGGCAAAGCGCGAAACCTGCTCAACCAGCACGGCCTGGACAATTTGCCCCTGGAGGCCGTGGGCTGGCTGTGGCCGGTACTGGCAAATGATCCGGCCGCTGCAGGAATTGAGCGCCATTTGGGCAACCGGGTGGTGGAAACGGCCGGCGCGGCCAACTTCTTCACCTCCTATGGCGATGACGCCTACTTCCTGCTCCATTCCAACCGGCGCACCGACGCCATTATCCTGGACAGCCTGATCCGGCTGCGGCCGGAGAGCGATTTGATTCCTAAAATTGTGGCCGGGTTAATGGCGCAGCGGGTGAACGGCCGTTGGGGTAACACCCAGGAAAACGGCTTTGTCCTGTTGGGCCTGGACAACTACTTCCGCACGTTCGAAGCGATCACGCCTGACTTTGTCGCCCGCATCTGGCTGGGCGCTGGGTACGCGGGCGATTATGCCTTCCGTGGTCGCACAACGGAGCGCAGCCAGACCAACATCCCCATGTCGTACCTGTTTGCGAGCGAAGGGGAAACGCAAAGTCTGATCTTGAGCAAGGAGGGGGACGGCCGTCTCTATTACCGGCTCGGTTTGCGCTATGCCCCGACCGACTTGCAGCTGCCGCCACTGGACCGCGGCTTTGTTGTCCAGCGCCGCTACGAAGCGGTGGACGACCCCGACGACGTGTACCAGGACGAAAACGGCGCCTGGCAGATTCGCGCCGGAGCGCGGGTGCGGGTAAAGGTGACAATGGTAGCCACCAGTCGTCGCTATCACGTGGCGCTGGTGGATTATTTACCGGCCGGTTTGGAAATCATCAACCCCGATCTGGCCGTCAGCGAATCCCTGCCCCGCGATGAGAATGAGCGCGGCGGCCAGTTCCCCTGGTGGTACTGGTATCGCTGGTATCAGCATCAAAACCTGCGCGACGAGCGGGCAGAAGCGTTCACGACCCTGCTGTGGGATGGCGTTTACACCTACTCCTACGTTGCCCGCGCCACGACGCCCGGCAGCTTTGTCGCCCCACCCGCTAAGGCCGAAGAAATGTACGCGCCAGAGGTATTCGGCCGCAGCGCCTCTGACCAGGTGGTGATCCGGTAGTTTATAGTAACTTCTCAATATTATGGGGCTGTGGCCGGTCTCCTGACCGAGCCACCCCAAGTTATTGAGAAGATACCTATATCAACTCAAAAATTCACGGGCAATGGTTTGAAACGCTTCTTGCTGCTCTAACATCGGCGCGTGACCGCACTGTGGCAGCCGGTGTAACTGCGCCTGCGGCAGCAGCGCCAACAATTTGTCGCCGTCAGCGGGAGGGACAACCGGGTCATTGTCTCCAAAAACGATACACACCGGATGCGTAAGTTGGGGCAGCAGCGGCGGCGCGTCATAAAAAGCCAGCATCTTCAACACGTCCGCCGAGGCGCGCGCTAGTTGATAATCATGCAGGCGGCGCTGCCACAGACTGGGGTCTTGTTTGTCCGGGTCATAAAAGGGCGCCCGAATCTGCCGGTTTAACCAGGCGCGCGATTGGGAAACGGCCGTGCCCAAATCAATCAGCCCCAACGAAACCCCCAATTTCTTCATGACGTCCGGGTACGCAGCGGCGCTCAACAGCGCCGGCGCCAACAGCAGCAGCCGCGTCACCTGCTGCGGATATGACAGCGTAAAACTGGTCGCTATCGTGCTGCCAAAAGAGTGTCCCACCAACAACAGTGGCGGCAAATCGAGCGCGTGCTGCAAAGCCGCCAGCCATTCCACCAGGTGATTCATCGTGTACGGCCGTGTGTGCTGGCTGTAACCAAAGCCGGGGATGTCCGGGGCAATCAACCAATGCTCAGCGGCCAGAGCATGCATCGTTTCACGGAAACTGTCGGCCGAGGTAGACATGCCATGCAGCAGCAGCGCCGGACGGCCGTTAGGCGCGCCAGCCGCATAATAACCGGTACGAACACCCAACGCATCCACAAAATAACGAGGGTGCTCAGGGTAAGCTGCATAACGCATCTAAATCACCCTCATCCGGCCAACCCCGGCACGGCGCCAACCGAGGCAGCATAAGAAACACTATGGCGAATGGCGGCGGCGACGGCCGTTACCCCCATATTCGCCACCAAATCAAACGGCGCGGTCACCGACCCCGACGCCAACGCAAACGCCGTGTCCCCATCATGCGCCGTATGCACCGGTTGAATTGCCAGCGCCATACCATCGTGCGCCCGCTGCGCCAACCGCGACGCTTCCGGCGCGCCCAGCGCCGCATTCGTCCAAATCACCACCAACGTCGTACTTGTGCCCGACAGCGGCAGCCGCTCTTGCGTAACAAAGCGAAACGGGTGCGCCTCCACCAGCCATGAACCATCCGCGCGGCGGGCGCCGGCCAGAACACGGCCGTCCTCCCCCACCACATCCCCTACCGCATTGGTCACGGCCACCGCGCCCACCACCAACTCACCCTGCGTAAAATTGGCTGCCCCCAAAC